>JABIYR010000017.1 GCA_018702695.1 Nitrospina sp.
ATGAGAGATCTTGAAATTTTAAGTCATAGAGCGATTTGTGTATAAATTTTTACATTCCGAGAAACTGTCAAAATTCCCTAAGGGTTGTATCCGTGAGACTGTAGGAAGGCTCCTAGATCTTTAGGAATCGGAGCGCAAAAGGATAGATCTATTCCGGTAACCGGATGTTTTAGCTCTAGCCTGTATGCGTGTAAGGCATGCCTTTCCATTTTAAGGTTGTTAAACTTGCCTCCGTAGAGCTTATCCCCTATTACAGGGTGGTGGATCGAAGCCAGGTGAACTCGAATTTGATGGGTTCTCCCTGTTTTAGGCCGAAGGAGCAGGTATGACCAATCTTTAGTGCGGTGAATGACCTGATATTCGGTGAAGGCATCCCGACTATTTAAAGCTCGGGTATCCATTTTTTTGCGATGCACTTTATGGCGACCGATGGCAGAATCGATGGTTCCCTTATCTGCCTTAACATTGCCCTTCACGACTGCAAGGTATTCTTTGCGTATTTCACGATTTTTGAACTGACTGGCTAGGTTTTTGTGTGCCGTTTCGGTTTTGGCGACCATTATTAGCCCCGAAGTGTCCTTGTCTAATCGGTGAACAATACCAGGGCGCTCGACCCCGCCGATTCCCGACAGATCCGTGCAATGGTGTAACAAGGCATTGACCAAGGTTCCCGCAGAATGCCCCGGAGCAGGGTGAATGACCATGCCTGCAGGCTTATTGAGCACGACTAAATAAGGGTCTTCAAAGACAATATCCAGAGGAATGGCTTCAGGAGTGGCATCGAGAGGCACTAAAGCTGGCACCTGAATGACAATCCGGTCTCCGGCGCGAACTTTATAGCGGGCAGGTCGCTGCGTCTCATTGACCTGCACCTGACCCTCACCAATCAGCTTTTTAAGGCGTGACCGACTCAGCTCCACTTGCTGGAGAGATAAAAAAATATCCAGTCGCTCCTGACTTGACGCCGAGTCTACTTTGAATTCGTATTGTTTCATATGCCGGCCGAGGGCGGGTTATTTTTCAAGGAGACGAGGCATCAGTTCGACCAAATTACACGGTTTATGGGTGCTGTCTAATTGATGAATGAGAATCTGGTCCCATCCATCTTTACAGGCCCCGGTCGAACCCGGTAATGCGAACAAAAAAGTGCCGTTGGCAACCCCAGCCGTACAGCGTGACTGCAAGCTCGAGGTGCGGATGGTTTCGTAGCTCAACATGCGGAACAGCTCGCCAAATCCGGGGATTGACTTCTCATACAGCGCCTCAAAAGCTTCTGGCGTGACATCGCGCCCCGTGACACCTGTTCCGCCTGTCGCAATCACGACATCGACTTCGGGGCTGGCGATCCATAATTTCAATTGTTCCTGTAGCAGAGGAATTTCATCCTTAATGATTTTTTTCTCCACCAGATGATGTCCCGCCTTCTGAATCCTGTCTACCAAGGTCTGGCCTGATTTGTCATCACCTTCTGTGCGGGTGTCAGAAACGGTTAATACGGCAATGTTCACGCATTTTTTTTCACTCATGGGGGCATCACTCCTAATTCTGTGTTCAAAACGATTTCCCGTAAAAGGAAAATCTGATTTTTGGTGGATTTTAATGGGTAATTAGCGTTAAATAATTCTTCTTTAAAAAGTATAACACAAGCAATTTTTGAGGATAAAAAGTGGCAACAGCTATTGTGACAGGGGGGGCGATTCGCATCGGTCGAGAAATGGCCCTGCATCTGGCCCGCAACGGGTTTGACATTGCCCTATTTTACTGCGGCTCTGAAACGGCTGGCGAAAAAACCCTGCGCGAAATCCGCGCTCTAGGGGTTCAGTGCCAGGGGTATGCCAGAGATTTAAGAAAACTCGATGAAACCGAGTCGCTCATTGGAAATGTCTTGCAAGATTTTAAAGACGTGGAATTGCTGGTCAATTCTGCGGCTAATTTTATTCAGGAAAATATAGAGCACACACAATTGCAAACGCTGGTCGATACGTTGCAACTGAACCTCATGGCTCCCTATTTGTTGATGCGAGACTATAAACGCCAGATCAATAAAGGCATGATCGTCAATATTTTGGATGAAAGGGTGGCAAGAACAGCACCGACTTTCGCAATTTATTCTGTCAGTAAAGTGGCTTTGAAACACCTGACAGAATTGGCGGCGGTGGAATGGGGGGCCTCCATTCGAGTCAATGGCATCGCACCTGGGCTCATCCTACCCCCGCAAGGCGGCCCAGATGACTATCTGGAAAATGCGGCGCAAAGAGTGCCGACTCGAACGCATGGGTCTTTGCACGACCTCACCAAAGCTTTAGACTATTTGATGGAAAATCAATTTGTGAATGGCGAAACCTTGTTCGTGGATGGGGGCGAATCCCTCCGCTAGGCGAGCCCCATTCGGGGCATGAAATAAATGAAGAGGATATAACTCGGGACCTGTGCGCTATAAACTGTCAAGCCACCTGCATCCTTGTGCGCTGTTTAAAATAACGTCTTGCTGCTTTGTAACTCAGCAATAATTTATTGAGCTTATTGGCAAGGGGTCTTGTCATGACGGGGTAAGGTTTTTGGGCTTTCCCTGACTAAGGGATTATTGGTATTCTAGCGGCAAATTTTAATCCTCTACTTGGTTTTTAAGGAGATAGAAATGAACAAGACGGTTTTTACGGTTCCATTGATTCTGATGGCAATGTTATTGGTATTTACAGCACCCGCTTTCGCTCACGAAGGGGAAGACCATGGCGAAAAAAAGTATGAAGAAGGCAGTGGCGGTTCGGCAACAGAAATGGATCGTAAATCTCGCATGCAGGGCCATGAATATAAAGATGAGCATGGGATGGAACATTATGATAATAAATATGAAAATGAAAAACATAAACTGCAAGAAGAAGGCAGTGGCATGAAAGACGATGCTCATCGTATGAAAGAAGAGATGGAACGTAAACGCAAAGAAGAAGGCAGTAAAATAAAGTGACTAGTCAGCCACTAGCATAAAAGCCCCCTCTTTCTTGAAAGAGGGTTGGGGTGGTTTACCTTCTAGGGTGTTGTCGCTCAGCGCACTAAGAGTCTATTTTTTGCTTCCTCTCCCTTGACGGGAGAGGGTGGTTAGATAATTTATTTCCATCTACAAGTAAATATCCCAGTTAATTTGATTTTTCATACTCAATGGGGTCATTCATCCCGGCATCTTGAAATCCTTTCAGGCGCAGTTGGCAACTGTCGCACACGCCACAAGATGCGTCGTGGTCGCTGGGGTTGTAGCAACTATGGGTCATGCTGTAATCCACTCCTAATTGTAAGCCTTTTTGGATGATTTGGGCCTTGCTTAGCTTTATGAGTGGGGTATGAATTTTAAAGGATTCCTTTCCTTCCACAGCGGATTTGGTGGCGAGGTTGGCCAGTGTTTCGAATGCGTTGATGAATTCAGGCCGACAATCGGGGTAGCCGCTATAATCGACGGCGTTGACTCCGATGAATATATCGTTGGCACCCGACACCTCTGCATAAGCCAGACAAAATGAGAGAAAAATGGTGTTGCGGGCTGGCACATAGGTGATAGGAATTTCCCCTGCCAGGGTCTCTTGATTGCGCCCGACAGGTACATCAATGGCATCGGTCAGGGCTGAGCCGCCAAATTGACGTAGGTCAATTTTCATGACCTGATGATCGATAGCTCCGAAATGTCTGGCGATAGATTGAGCTTTTTCCAGCTCTATTTTGTGACGTTGACCGTAATCAAAGGTAAGGGCGCATAGATCGAATCCTTGGTCTTTGGCCATAGCCATAGTTGTGGTCGAGTCCAGCCCTCCACTCAATAAAACAACAGCTTTCATAGGTTTTTCCCGGTATTTTGAGGTCTTTTTCAGGATGATAAAGGGGTTCTCTAATATTCTTGCGCATTGAGAGTTGTTATTATATACTAATCCGCTTAAAATAAACCTTATAGTCCCCTAAAAATTAAAGGGTTTAGCTGTCCTATATGTTTGACAATTTATCGGATCGCCTGGAGGCGATCTACAAAAAATTAAAAGGCCGTGGGGTCCTGAAAGAAGCCGATGTTGATGAGGCCCTACGTGAAATTCGCGTTGCGCTGATCGAAGCCGATGTCAGCCTGCCGGTTATCAAAGATTTTGTTGCTGAAGTCCGGATCAAGGCCGTAGGCCAAGAGGTTTTGAAGAGCCTGACTCCGGGGCACCAGATGGTCAAGATTGTTAATGATGACTTGACTCATTTGTTGGGCGATGAGTTTGTGGACATTCAGTTTTCCGCCAAACCGCCAACGATTATTTTGATGGCGGGGCTTCAAGGGTCGGGTAAAACCACCACGGTGGGCAAGCTTGCAAAACGTTTTAAAGAAAAAGGAAAAAACTGTCTTCTTGTCCCCGCAGATGTTTATCGCCCTGCGGCCATTGAGCAGTTGCATGTTTTAGGTCGAGAAATAGGCGTTGAGGTGTTTGACGGGGGGGAAGAAAAAGACCCCATCGTTATTTGTAAAAAAGCCCTTGATGACGCCACCAATAGAATGAGTCAGGTGGTGCTGATTGATACAGCGGGCCGTCAGCAAGTTGATGATGCCTTGATGGATGAGTTGAAGCGCATCAAAGAAACCGTTCAGCCGCATGAAGTTTTGTTTGTGGCCGATGCGATGATGGGCCAGCAGTCTGCCGATATTGCCAAAACGTTCAACGATGCTGTTGGCATCGATGGCGTGGTTCTGACCAAGATGGATGGAGATGCACGTGGAGGCGCGGCGTTTTCTATCAAGCGAGTAACGGGCAAGCCCATTCGTTTTCTCGGAATGGGCGAAAAACTTGATGCGATTGAGCCGTTTCATCCTGACCGCATTGTTTCCCGTATTCTGGGTATGGGCGATGTCATGTCTTTGGTCGAAAAGGCAGAGCAGACCTTTGAGCTGGAAGAGCAGGAAAAATTACAGAAAAAAATTAAGGCCAATGCCTTCACGCTGGAAGATTTTCGTGACCAGTTGAAACAGGTTCAGAAAATGGGGTCGATGGAGCAGATCATGAGCATGATCCCCGGGGCTGGTAAACTGAAGGGAATGAAAATTGATGACGGTGCCTTTACTCAGGTTGAAGCCATCATCAACTCAATGACTTCGGCTGAACGTGAACGGCATAACATCATCAACGCGAGTCGAAAACGCAGAATTGCCCAAGGAAGTGGTACTCGGGTGAACGACGTGAATAAGCTGTTGAAGCAATTTGCGCAAATGCAGAAGATGATGAAAAAAGTTTCCCGTGGTGGTGGGCTCAATTTTGGCAGTCTCATGGGTGGACGTGGTGGGGGACGGCCGTTTTAAAAAATATATTTGATTGTCAATGCCTCTCCTAATTTTGCGAAAGAGGCATTTGATGATTGTGGGTTGCATTTGTAATTGGGCTTGTTGCACTTCTTTTATGGGGGTGGACAGTCGTATTTACCGGGCCAAGCCCGGATTAACTTAGGAGGCAGTAAATTGGCAGTTGTAATTCGATTGACTCGGCGAGGAGCAAAAAAGAAACCTTTTTACCGGATTGTGGCGGCAGATTCTCGAATGCCTAGAGACGGCAGATTTCTTGAGATTCTGGGTACCTATGATCCGTTAAATGATGATGCGGGTTGTAAAGTTGATGCGGATAAAGCCGTGGCTTGGATTAAAAAAGGTGCCAAGCCAAGTAAAACGGTAGGGGCCCTTTTCAAAAAGGCTGGTGTCGGGGCTTAAGTCCTTAAGATTTTATTTCGCAAAACCGCGATTTTCACAATTGCGCGAACTGGAATTTCAAGTTTGTGTTGCTCCTCCTCTTAAGGGGGTCTGTTTCCTGTAGATTAGGAGAGAATTGTGAGAGATTTGATGTTGGTGATTGTGAAAGCGTTGGTGGATAAGCCCGAAGAAGTTGATTTGCGAGAGGTAGTGGGCGAAAGAACCACCGTGTTAGAGCTGAGAGTCGCGAAAGAAGACTTGGGCAAGGTGATCGGTAAGCAGGGAAAAACGGCCCGAGCCATGCGTATTATTCTGAATGCGACCGCAACTAAATTGAAAAAAAAGGCTGTGCTGGAAATTGTCGAATGATACGCATTGGGTTCCGGTTGGAAAGCTTGCTCGAACGCATGGGTTGCGTGGGGAGTTGAAATTTTATCCGCATGACTCTGAAGGGGTTGAGTTTTCGGAGGGACAGGTTGTTCAGCTGGAAGGAATTGCGAAGGAAATAAAAGTTCAGTCGATTCGCGGGGCCAATGCACCCTTCATTATCAAGTTAGAGGGAATAGATAGCATTGAGTCGGCCAAACTTTTGACTGGGCAAGAAGTTCTGGCGAATCGTGAAGATTTTCCATCCCTGCCAGAAGGGGAATATTACCGGTTTGAGATTGAAGGTCTTGCCGTTTTTGATGAAGACGGCACACCTCATGGTGTCATCGAAGAAGTCATTCCCACAGGAAGCAATGATGTTTATGTGGTGCGTAACGGAGATTCAGAGTGGATGCTCCCTATGATTGATTCGGTGGTCAAGTCCATCGACTTAGAACAAGGTAAACTGATTTTTCATCGTATTGAGGGTTTGTTTGAGGACGCTCCGGTTTGACATTGTTAGCATTTTCCCGGGGATGTTTGAATCTCCATTTGGAGACAGTATTATTCAGCGGGCGCGCGAAGAAGGTTTGCTGGATTTTCATTTGCATGACTTACGTGACTATAGCCTGAACAAACATAGAAGGGTGGATGACACTCCCTTCGGCGGTGGCGTAGGAATGGTCATGAATATTGAACCCATTGATCGTGCGATAACAGCTATAAAAAAGGAAGTCCCTGAAACCCGAACGATATTATTATCTCCGGGCGGGCAGCCCTTTAATCAGAAAAAAGCCTGGGAGCTTTCGAATCTATCCAGTCTGACTCTGATTTGCGGTCGTTATGAGGGCATTGACGAACGAGTGCGGTTGCATCTCGTCGATGAGGAAATTTCCATAGGCGACTATGTTTTAACGGGCGGAGAAACCGCCGCTATGGTTTTGGTTGAGGCCATATCAAGATTGATCCCCGGAGTATTGGGTGATCCTGATTCTATAATAGAAGAATCTTTTTCCAGCGATATGCTGGAATATCCCCAGTACACGCGACCAAGAGATTATCAGGGTTTAACGGTTCCTGAAATTTTGGTCTCGGGGGATCATAAAAAAATACGCGATTGGCAAAGAGCAGAAGCGTTAAAAAAAACGGAACGGGTTCGACCTGACCTGCTGAAAAAAAATAAGCAGCGAGAGTCTTGATACAGGGTGACATTGGAAGAAGCGACCTACTCGAATATTCATTTGGCACTGGTGCATTTTCCCGTCTATAACAAGCCGGGCGAAGTGGTGGTTTCATCGGTAACGACTTTAGATGTGCATGATATATCGCGCATCTGTCGGACGTTTGGAGTGGGCACTTTTTATGTGGTGACCCCCTTGAAAACCCAGCAGGAACTAGTGGAGAGATTGGTTGGCCATTGGTTGAAGGGGCATGGGGCGGAATACAACCCCAATCGAAAAGAGGCTCTGCTAAAAACACAGGTCATGAAAAGTCTGGATGCCGCTGTGGTGGATATCACTGAAAAATGCGGGAAAAAACCTTGTGTTGTGGTTACGGGTGCGAAGCAAATGCCGAATAGCATCGTTTTTTCAGCTTTAAGGGAAAAAATGCAGGCGAGCGACGACCCCATGCTCTTGGTTTTTGGTACAGGCTGGGGCTTAGAGAAGAATTTGAGTCGAAACGCCGACCATATTTTGGAACCCATTGAAGGCAATGGCGCATTCAATCATTTGCCAGTACGAGGAGCGATAGCAATTATATTAGACCGCCTATTAGGCAGAGGCGGGTCGTGATAATAAAATTAACAAATATCGAAAATAATTAAGTAAAACGCATACCCCAAGGAGAGAGGTTCATGAATTTAGTAGATCAGGTTGAAGCAAAAGAAATGAAAAAAGAACTCCCCGATGTCCATATTGGTGACACCGTCAAAGTTCATATGCGCATTGTTGAGGGAGAGAAAGAACGAATTCAGATGATTGAGGGTGTGGTCATCAAAATGCGTGGCGGTGGAGCTCGTAAAACGTTGACGGTGCGCAAAATTTCTTTTGGCATTGGCGTAGAACGAATTTTCCCATTCCATTCTCCACGAGTTGAAAAAATTGATGTTATTCGGCGAGCGAAAGTGCGTCAGGCTAAATTGTATTATCTACGCGAACTGCGTGGTAAAGCGGCTCGCTTGAAAGAACTCAAAACGCCTCGACCTGCAGAAAAAGTGAAGAAGGTCAAGACTCGTGGTAAAAAAGCCAAGGCCGCAAAAGCCGCCGCTAAGAATGCCTGAACAATTGTTGATGGGGGTGTCATCCGCGTAGTTTAAAGGTGAGCGGGTGGTTATCCCCTTAACGAGGTGAAAGCGTTTCGACAGAAACCCCAGGAATGGGTTGTGGTTTTTTAGGGCTGTTTTGGGTTGCAGGTAGATTGAATGTTTCGCCCAGCCCGTATTTCAATTTTATATTCTGATAGCTGTATTTGGCGCGCGAAAGATAGGTTCTCAAACCTTTCACTCGAGTTTCGTCTGCCGGATGAGTAGAGGCCCACTCTGGAGGAGCTTTACCCCCCTTTGCTTCACTGAATCGTTGCCAGAAGCGAATCGCCTCTTCCGGGTCGTACCCGGCCTTAGCCATATATACCAATCCAATCTGGTCGGCCTCGCCTTCATCTCCTCGGCTGAAAGGCAGAGTGATACCGTATAAAACTCCCAACCCCAAAGCACCCATAATAATATTTCTCTGAGAATTGTTTGTCAGGCTGATGCTGGCCCCCATCATGGCTCCGGTCAGAAGAAGTTGTTGCGACATACGTTGCGCTCCATGCCGGGCAATGACATGGGCAATTTCGTGACTCAGCACCGTTGCCAACCCAGCCTCATTTTTACAAATCGCCAACATGCCAGTATAAATCGCAACCTTTCCACCAGGTAAGGCGAAGGCATTTTTTTCGTCCGACTCGATGAGCCGAAACTCCCAATCCAACTTGGGCATGTCACTGACCTCGGCGATACGTTGCCCCACCCGTTTTAGCAATTGCTGTAAATGCGCATTGTCAGAGTTCTTCTGGTCTTTCAGCGCGGCTTTATAAGCTTGTTTTCCAAAAGCAATTTCTTGTGCTTGGGGAATGAGAATCAGAGCCTGCCGATCAGAAATCGGTGTGGTGGCGCAGGCGGTGAACAAAAACACCATCATGAGAAGAATAGCTTTAGTTAAATTTTGCATCTTTAAATTATAGAAGGATGAGAGGTTATTTTCAATGAGTGCTTTGCACAACTCTAGCACCCTTCGATAAACTCGACATGAAATTAATGATTTGAACAGAGCAAACTCAGAGTGACACCTAAAACTCAGTAGATACTATACTGACGGTCTCGAAGCATACAACTTTTTACTTCGCAAAGATCTCATGGAGAATGAATTAGATTCCGCATGGTTAGTGGGTTGCGTCTAAGAGGGGAATGCCTTATGCTTTGCCGATGAAAAATGATTTATGGAATTATGAAATTAAAGCCCGTGACAAAGGCTATCAGTGTGTAGCAGGAGTGGATGAGGCAGGGCGAGGCCCTTTAGCCGGGCCCGTTGTGGCGGCGGCGGTGATATTGCCATTGAGTGCTAGCTTACAAGGCTTGGATGATTCTAAAAAACTATCTGAGAAAAAACGTGAGGAACTGTTTCCTAAAATACAGACAGAAGCCATTGCCTACGGGGTGGCTATCGTCAATCGGCAAGTGATTGATGACATCAATATCCTTCAGGCAACACGATTGGCCATGAAACAGGCGGTGGAAAAATTAGGTTCCGTTCCCGATCTCTTGCTCATTGACGGAAACCAGAAGATCGAATCGAGTCTAGATCAATGGGCGATTGTAAAAGGGGATGCGAAAAGTTTTTCCATTGCGGCGGCTTCGGTTTTAGCGAAGGTGACAAGAGATCATCTCATGGAAGAGAATCATCGCAAGTATCCACAGTACGAATTTGCCCAGCATAAAGGTTACGGTACAAAACAACATCGACAATTGATTGCCCAACACGGCCCATGCCCCATACACAGACGCACTTTCAAGGGTGTTAAAGAGTATTTATAAAGGTGAGATTGCATGCTTTCATTATTGAATAAAAATTGGTGTCAGGCTGAACCCCCTTCCGTAACAGTGTCACAACTAGAGCGTGGTCTTAAAATACCAAAACCGGTGGCAGTCCTTTTAGCAAATCGAGGCGTGACCTCTGAAGAATCTGCGCGAGAATTTCTATCTTCAGACTTGAGCCGTCTGCACGATCCTTTTTTAATGGCCGACATGCGTCAGGCAGTAGATCGAGTTATCAAAGCGATGGAGCAAAAAGAAGCCATCACCCTTTTTTGTGATTACGATGTCGATGGAGTCACGTCGGCCGCTTTTCTGACGCATTTTTTTCGTGACCTCAATTATCCGGTCGAAGCCTATTTGCCAGAACGCAAGGCAGAAGGTTATGGCTTAAATTCCGATGCGGTTCGAAAAATCCGCGCGCAGGGCGCAGGCTTGATGATCACCGCTGATTGTGGCATCACTGGAGTGAAAGAGGTGGCGTTGGCGAATGAAATCGGTTTGGATGTCATTGTCACCGACCACCATCAAGTGGGGGGAGAGGGCTTGCCGCCTGCCGTTGCCGTCCTCAACCCGCATCGATCCGACTGTGAATATCCTTATCGGTTTTTATGCGGAGTGGGTCTGGCCTTCAAATTGGCGATAGCTGTGCGCAATGAATTATATTCAGCAGGATGGTCGAAAGAAGATTTGCCTAATTTAAAACGCCATCTAGATCTCTTTGCCTTGGGCACGATTGCTGATGTCGCCCCGTTGACGGGTGAAAATCATATTTTGACTCAGCATGGACTCAAAATGTTAAGCATCACATCCAAACCCGGGCTGGTGGCATTGAAGGAAACCGCAGGCATTGTGGGGAATGTCGATGCCCGCTCAGTAGGCTTTGGTCTCGGCCCAAGGCTCAACGCCGCAGGCAGGTTGGGCCGAGCCGATAACGGTTTGCATTTATTGGCATCGCAAAATTTAAAAGAAGCCAAAGCCTTAGCTCTAGAATTGGACCAAACCAATCAGGAGCGCAAAGAAATTCAGGAAGAAACTGTAGCAGAAGCGGAATCTCTTTTTAAACGCCATATCAATTTAGAAGAAGACCGAGTGATTGTGTTGGCCTCAGAAATTTTTCACCCCGGCGTGATCGGCATTGCGGCTTCTCGTTTGGTAGATAAGTATCGCCGACCCACTGTATTGATCGCCTTGGAAGAAGGGCAGGGCAAAGGTTCGGGGCGTAGCATTCCCCGCTTCAACCTGTTCAAGGCTTTCACCGACTGCTCAGAACATCTTGTTCAGTTTGGCGGCCATGCTTACGCGGCAGGGCTGAGTATCGCAGAGGAGCAAGTCGAATCATTTCGCAACGCCATGAATGAGGTGGGGCATAAATATTTGACGGATGAGGATTTGATCCCGGAGGTGAAGGTGGACGCGGTCTTAAATCTGGAAGAAATCACCCGGCCTTTATACAACCAGATTGCTTTGTTAGAACCTTTTGGGGCTGAAAACCCGGTCCCCAGTTTTTTATCTCAAGGCGTTCAGTTACAAGAGATAAAATTCATGGGGAAGGAAAAAAATCACGTCCGATTCCGAGCCAAACAGGGGAAGGGCAAGATTGAAGGAGTGGGTTTTGGTTTGGCAGATATATTCTCATACATAGATCCTGCCACAGACCTGTTTGATGTTGTCTACGAACTCGACCTCAACACTTGGAATGGTAGAGAAAAACTACAGATGAAACTCTTAGACATTCGACATAATACATCGACTTCAGGTTAGGCCGAAGTCACTCTGCCCGCACCGCTTCTTTGGGGTTGAGTTTTCCTGCGAGGTAGGCAGGATAAAGCCCGGATAATAATGAAACGCCCCAGAACAAGACCACCATCAATAAGATAAATGAGGTGGGAAAATGAACTTGGATGGTCCAGCCGAAGGACTGTTTGTTGATCACAAAAATCAAAATATAAGAGACAATCACCCCTGCTACAAAACCCATTGCCGATCCGATCATCCCCAATATTCCCGCTTCAATCAAAACCATGCGTTTTATTTGCCCGGTGAATGCACCGATGAACCGTAGGATTCCGATTTCACGTTTGCGTTCGAGAATCAGCGAAACCAGCGTGTTGAACAATCCGAGAACGGCTACCAGTATGGCGATGATTTCCAAGGAATAGGTGATGGCAAAAGTTTTGTCGAAAACTTCGAGCACCTGCTGTTTCAATTCGGAGTTGGAGCGGATAATGAGCTTATGATCCTTGAGGGTTCTGAGAATTTCGCTTCGCACTGATTCCAGGTGAAGGGTGTCTGCCAGATAAACGACAAAGCTGTTGATGTCGGTATCTTGGTAATACTTCAAAAATGTGGTGCGATCCAGAATGATGTAACCGCGTTCGCGGGAATAGTCGAAATAAATAGCGGTGACTTCTATTTGGGCCGGGCCACCGGGGGTTTGTAGCTTGAGGGTATCCCCGACATCTACCTTATGTTTGAGGGAGAAGGCTTCAGACACCAATGCCCGATTCTGGTTCACCATAACGCGGTCAAGCTCTTGCGCTGATGGCCCAGACTTGATCACCAGATTGCCATATTGGGAGAGTACAGAAAAATCACCCGTGGCGAGCACAACAGGAAGATGATTGTGGGTGATGTCGAGGGCGCGAAACTGATCAACGGCGGCAACGCCTTGAATTGTTTTTAGCCGTTCTATTAAATCGGAAGGCAGGGTGTGCTGATAGTCGATATCGCGACCTCCGGCGATGCGCACAAAGAGATCTGCACGCAAGGTTTGGTCGATCCAGATAATCACGGTTTGGCGAAAGCTATGCACCATGATGGACATGCTGATGACCATCATGAATGCGATGGCTAATGATGAAATGGCGAGTGCATTGCGTCCTACATTTTGTGAGAGATTCATGCACGCTAAGAGGCCTTCTGCCCCTAACTTATTTTTGAAAAAGAAATGCAGTCTGTCGCGGGACCAGAGCAAAACCGCTGGGGACGATAATGAAACGCCAAGGATGATTAAGAATACCGAAAAGAATCCAAAATAAGGGAAGTGGTCAATTGGCGGCAATTGCGTGCAAAACCCTGCCAGAAGAACCACGGCAAAAGCGGCCCCGTTGAGCTGGCGACTGCCGCGAAATAATTTAAGATCATAACTGCCGCGCCGCATCACAGCGGTGGGTGGGGTGGTCGCCGCATCCCAAGCGGGGATGAGCGCCGAGATGAATGCTAGAACCACTCCCAGAATAAAATAAGGCCCCATTTGGCTCCATTGAAAATCCACTTCTGTCACATAACTGGGGGCATACAGGTTGTTGACCGTCATGGAGACGGCATCGAGAGAAAACTGGGCGAAAAAATATCCCATCCCGATTCCCAGTATCGATCCGATGGCTCCAATGACTCCGGCCTCTAGGAAAAAGATCAGCGCAATCAAGGTCGGGGTCGCGCCGATGGCTCTTAGCGTGCCGATCTCTACGCGACGGCGGACAACGGAAAGGGCGATCATGTTGTAGATCAGATAAAGGGCCACTAATAATGCGACGAAGCTCAGGGCGGTTAAATTATATTGAAAAGCCTGCAACATTCTTTCGACTTGCAGGTTCTTTCGCTGTGGGCGTTCGACCTTCATATGCTCAGGAAGGAGTGAGGCAATTTTAGTGCTCATGGTTTCGAAATCGCTGGCGTTGAGAAACTGAATATCGATGCGATCGAGCCGTCCTATTTTTCCAAATACATTTTGGGCGGCGGCGATATCCATCATCGCGAAATTTCCATTGAGGGCTTTGGCGATGCCTTTATTTTCCAGCACTGCGTTGACGTTGAGAGAGGTTTCTTTGCCGTTGATGAGGAATTGAATGGTATCGCCGGGGCCAAAGCGAGTGCCGGGCACGAACTTTTCAGGTAGGATGATGCCCACTGGGTCTAATAAGAGCGGCAGCAATCCTTTTAAATCATTTTCAACGGTCTTGATGGAGAAGTCACGAATGCCACTGTCCTGCAACAAATCGGTGCCAATTATTTCTACCACTTCACCGCTCACCGTCTCGACTCCATAGCCTTCTATCACCGGGTAGGCTTTGATCTCTGATCTCAGGATATGTAATTTTTTGAATACCGATTCATCAAAATCTATGCCCTCGACCCGAATGACGGCATCGGATTTACCGAGAACTAGGCCTACGCTTTCGCTGAACGACATCATGGTTTGCTGGTTAGCCAAGCGGATGCTGAGAAAAACAGCCACCCCGACTGCAACTCCGAAGATAGTGATAGCCGTGCGAAAGGGGTCACGCAATAAAGGTCGTAGGATGAGAGCGGTAAATAGGTTCCTAAAATAAAACAGAAAGCTCACAATGTCTTCTCGGTCAATTTGCCATCGCGAATATTGAAATGGCGGTTGCCCCGTTCAGCGACTTGAGGGTTATGGGTGACCATGATCACCGTTGTATTGAAATCGACCGAAGCCTGTTTCATGAGATCCAGAATTTTCAGCCCATTTTCTGAGTCTAGATTTCCCGTGGGTTCATCGGCAAGAAGAATATTGGGTTGATGCACCAATGCCCGAGCGATGGCGACGCGTTGCATTTCTCCTCCTGAAAGTTCAGCCGGGAAAGAATCGGCCCGATGCCAAAGACCCACATAATCGAGAAGTATTTTAATGCGCTGGTCATCTTTTTTGGATGAATGTGCAAGGAGGAGAGGCAGTTCTACATTTTCCAAAACCGTGAGTGTGGGCATAAGATTGAAAAACTGAAATACGATGCCGATTTCTTTGCGGCGTAATAAAGTCAAGTCATGGTCAGATAGGTCAGACACTTTTTGGCCGTTCAGGAGCAGGGTGCCTTGATCGGGCACATCCAGCCCTGCAAGAAGGTTGAGCAAGGTGGTTTTCCCACCGCCGCTCGGGCCCATAATAGTAGCGAAGTCCCCGGCATTGAGGCTCAGGTTCACCGCTTCCAATGCGGTCACGGGTTGAGATCCGCTTTGATATGATTTGAAGACCTCGATGAATTGAATGATGGGTGTAGTCATAATTAGAAATAATATTAGAAAAAGGATTCCACATCAATATAGCATGGGTCGCCGTTGATCCTGATTGAGGAATATGATAGGAATGAAGCCATGAATTCGAACCGTCCTCCGCTTGCAACGTTTGCGGCTTAAAGTGGTTTTTATATTGGAGTTTTAATATGGCTATTTCAAAAAAAGTGACAGGGTTCATGGAGAAATCTTCCTGGATTCGGAAAATGTTTGAGGAAGGCATTCGGCTCAAACAGCAGTTCGGTGATGAAAATGTATTCGATCTGTCGTTGGGCAACCCGGTGATGGAGCCACCGCAGGAAGTTCGTAACGCCTTAATAGAGAGCGCACAAGATGAGTCTCCGGGTTTACACCGTTATATGCCCAATGCTGGGTTTGCCGATGTACGGACAGTCATTGCTGACTCGCTGTCTCCAGAATGCAAAATAAAGCTCTCTGCCAACGATGTGGTGATGGTCTGTGGCGCGGCAGGCGGTATTAATATTACTTTGAAAGCTCTGCTCGATCCGGGTGATGAGGTGATTATCTTCACACCTTATTTTGTGGAATATCTTTTTTATGCCGACAATCATGGTGGCAAAGCGGTTGCGGTGCCGACGCGAGATGATTTTCACCTCGATTTCTCAGCTCTTAAATCTGCCCTCAACGAAAAAACCAAAGCTGTGATCATCAATTCTCCCAACAACCCGACGGGGGTGGTTTATTCGCGTCAAGAGTTACAGGAGCTGGGTCAGATATTGAAAGCGCATTCGGACCAAACGAGTAAGGTCGTGACATTAATTTCTGACGATCCGTATAAAAAAATCGCCTTTGATGGAGTGGAGGTGCCGAATATCATGGAGTTTTACGATAACAGCATCTACATCACCTCGCATTCGAAGGACATTGCGCTTCCTGGTGAGCGCATTGGCTTTGTGGCATTGCACCCGCGCTGTGAGGATGCGGGTTCGCTCATGGCAGGGTTAATTTTCTGCAACCGGGTATTGGGTTTCGTGAACGCACCGGCTCTCATTCAGCGTGTGATAAAAAAAGTGCAGGGGGTGACAGTGGATGTGGAGCTGTATCGTCGAAAACGCGATTTTTTATATCAAGAGCTGACGCGAATCGGGTATCAGGTGGTGAAACCTCAGGGCGCATTTTATTTGTTCCCGCAATCTCCTTTGCAAGATGAGGTGAAATTCGTGCGCAAATTGGCAGAGAAAAAAGTATTGGTGGTGCCCGGTCGAGGCTTTGGATTGCCGGGTTATTTCCGCATCTCATATTGTCTGCCAGATTCGGTATTAGAAGGTGCGATAGCTGGGTTTGAACAGGCCTATCAGGAGTGTAGCTAGCGCGATGAGTGGCTATCAGCCTCGGCATTGTTATAGGAATCTTTTCTGGTAGAATTGAATCTAAAGGGTAACAAGAAAAATAGTGTTTGTTTTTTAAGGATTATTCGTTATGGCTTTGACACAGGATCAGATCAATCGTTACAGTCGGCATTTACTTCTGCCGGAAGTAGGGATTGAGGGACAGGAAAAAATCTGTAATTCCAAGGTGCTATTGATTGGAACAGGTGGGCTGGGCTCGCCTTTAGCTCTGTACCTTGCGGCGGCAGGAGTAGGCAATTTAGGTTTGATTGATTTTGACGTGGTGGATCTCAGTAATCTGCAAAGACAGGTGGCGCACGGAGAATCAACCGTAGGAAAGTTGAAAGTGGATTCTGCCAAGGCTCGCATTGCGGACTTGAATTCCAGCATCGATGTCACCACTTACAATACGCGTTTGTCCTCAGAAAATGTGATGGAAATTTTTGCCGACTACGACATCATTGTTGACGGCACAGATAATTTCCCCACCCGTTATCTGGCTAGCGATGCCTGTGTGTTGTTGAAGAAACCTTATGTTTATGGCTGTATTCTGCGCTTTGAAGGCCAGGCTTCCGTTTTTGATTCGCGCGTCGGGCCTTGTTACCGTTGTTTATTTCCGGAACCCCCACCACCGGGCTTGGTGCCCAGTTGTGCAGAAGGCGGAGTCATCGGAATTCTTCCTGGTATTGTTGGGCTGATTCAGGCTAACGAAGTGATCAAGTTGGTTCTGGGTGTGGGCGAAACATTAGTCGGCAGGCTTTTGTTGTTCGATGCCTTATCGATGAAGTTTCGGGAAATGAAATTACGCAAGGATAAATCTTGCCCCATTTGTGGCGATAACCCGACCATCACAGAGTTGATCGACTATGAACAGTTCTGCGGCATTGTGCCTCCTGACGACTCAGCGGCAGATCTGGATAAGGAAATCACGGTGGAGCAGGTCAAAGAAATGCTGGACGCGAAGCAACCTTTTAAATTGATCGATGTGCGTGAACCGTCCGAATATGGAATCTGCAAAATCGATGCGGCGACCTTGATTCCACTTGGAGATATTGAGGCCAAAGATATTGCTAAGTTGAACGGTTTGAACCCCGATGATGAGATTGTGCTTCACTGCAAGGCAGGGGTGCGTTCGATGAAGGCGCTGAAAGCGTTGGAAGAAATGGGGTTTAGCAACCTGAAAAGTATGCGTGGCGGCATCAACGAATGGTCGGAGAAAATTGATTCGTCAGTGCCCTTGTATTGAAGTTTTCTAAATACTTGTAAAATAAGGGTTGCCCCGTCTTATTGCGGGGCGACCTTGACAAGGTTACATGAGAGGTTTAAGGTTAATTGATGAAGCAAAGTGGAGGTTGGCTGTTTGGGCTGACCATTTTTTTGAGGCAATTGAAAGGGGGGTTTTGTGAGTGATTCTGATGGGTCGGAGCATAGTTTTGAAAAATTGTCCAAAGCGATCACGGAAGCGGTCATGACATCACCAGAAGTTAAAAAGATCGTTGCTGAAATTCAGAAAGATGACCATATATGCCCCAAGAGTTTTATGGTATTGGTTCTTAAAATGGAAGTGTTGACCGATTCTCTCGAATTAGAAATTGAAGAAGACGTTACTGAAGAGCCCCCTGCTCCTAAGAAACGCAAAACTAAAAAGCCAGTTCAAAAACGGCAGTTCATCGATGGGCAAGAGCTCACTAAAAAAGAAATTGAATTTCAGGAGTTTGCCAACAAGAAGTTCGATAGCGATGATTGGCTCAAGAATAACGGCCTCATCTTTTAAAACATTTTTTCTTTATCTGGTAATCGTCTTCGGTTCGACAGCCTCAATGCCTGAGTCAGTCTTTCCAGCAGATTTTCAATCTGCGCGCAGGTCAATGGTCGAAGATCAAATCAAACAGCGTGGCATCCATGATGAGGCGGTTTTAAAGGCCTTGCTCAAGGTCCCACGTCACCTGTTTGTAGAGCCGGAGTATTTAAGTCGAGCTTATTCCGACTTTGCCCTCCCCCTGAAAGAAAACCAAACCATTTCACAACCCTATATCGTTGCTTTGATGACGCAGAGTGCTCGGTTGAATGCTGAAGATCGTGTTTTAGAAATTGGCACGGGCTCGGCTTATCAGGCGGCGGTGCTGGCAGAAATTGTCAAGGAAGTTTACACCATAGAGATTGTTGCATCTTTGGCTCAAACCGCGACCGATAAACTGAAAACATTAAATTATAAAAATATTGTTGTGAAACAGGGTGATGGATATTGTGGCTGGCCAGAAAAATCTCCTTTCGATGCCATTCTCGTTACTGCGGCGGCGCCGAAAATTCCCCAACGATTGATCGATCAATTGAAAGTCGGAGGGCGGATAGTACTTCCTCTGGGGTCGGCCAGCGGCTCGCAAGACTTGATTGTTCTGACTAAGCTTGCAGACGGCAGTTTAAAAGAACGGTTTATCACTGCTGTGGTGTTTGTGCCGATGACGGGAAAAATTCGTAAATGAAAAAAAACAGCCTCCATGCAGACAGGGGTGAGACACGTCAACCCGCCGTAGCGGGGCGATTTTATCCAGCCAAGTATGAGGCTTTGGTGCAAGAAGTGGAAACAAATATTGAGAGCCATGCAAATAAATATTCGGCCCTAGGTATTGTCGTGCCGCACGCTGGTTATATGTATTCGGGGAGTGTGGCGGGTGCGGTGTATTCGAGAATAGAAATCCCTGAGACGGTTATTTTAATTGGCCCCAATCACACAGGCCGAGGCGAGACGATTTCGCTCATGACTGAGGGAGTCTGGGCCATGCCGATGGGGGAGGTCTCCATAGATACTGATTTAGCACAGACCATCTGTGAAGAAACGCCGCTGGCGAAAGTGGACGCATCGGCGCATCGGTTCGAGCATTCTTTAGAGACACAGTTGCCGTTTCTGCAATATTTTAAAAAAGATTTAAAAATGGTTCCGATCTGCCTCAAGAGATTGCAAGTTTCAACTTGCAAAGCATTGGCTGAAGCCATTGTGCGGGCGGTGAAGCGGTTGCGGCGATCTGTTTTATTGGTGGCAAGCTCAGACATGACCCATTATGAGTCGCAGAGTGTCGCGCAAGCCAAAGACGACAAAGTCATTGCCTGTATTGAAAATTGTAACCCTGCTGAGTTATATGAAACAGTGCGATCAGAAAAAATTACTATGTGCGGGGTCAACCCAGTCACGGTTATGTTGTGGTGCTGTGAAGGGTTGGGGGCGACAGAGGCTGAACGGGTCAAGTATATGACTTCAGGAGATGTGAGTGGAGACAAGGATAAGGTTGTGGGGTATGCAGGGATGATAATTAGATAATTATGGAACCTCTAATTATGTGGGCATTGCATCAATTCTATTTCGTATTTATCCGGGTCTTCGGTGAAAATGAACCGGGTTCCGTTTGAAGTTTCAATGGGGCCTTCTGTAATGGGAACTCGTGCATGATTCAGCTTGAAAATGCAGTTGTCCAGATTTTCGACTTCAAAGGCTAAGTGTACAAGATCTTCAGGGACTTCAACCTTGCCCGAATTGGGAAACGAACACAGTTCCAGCTCGCAATCGGTATTCGGGAAACGCAAGAAAACCAATGTTGACCCGCGCGGGGAGGTTTTCTGTTCCAGAACTTTCATCCCCAGAATATCTCGATAAAACCGGATGGATTGCTCGATATCTGAGACTCGAAATCGAGTGTGGAGGTATTTTTTAATCATGCTTGATAATCAAATTGGATAATGGGTTGATAGGTGTCCATTTGTTTTTTTATGATGCCGACCAGTTCTTTGAGGCGGGGTTGGGTTTCGGCCTCAAACCTTAGTACCAGAACAGGTTGGGTGTTGGAAGCACGAATCAATGCCCAACCGTCGCTGAAATTAATTCGCACACCATCGATGTCGATGACCTCGTATTGACTCCTGAAAAACTCGGTCAACTCGCTCACAATTTCAAATTTTTTATCATCGGGGCAGTCGATACGAATCTCTGGCGTGTAAGCGGTTTTGGGTAGATCGACGAGCATTTCAGAAACTTTCTGGCTGGAGTTCGCTACAATTTGCAATATTCTACCGGCGGCAAATATGGCATCATCGTAGCCGAAATAATTGTCAGCAAAACAGATGTGTCCGCTCATTTCTCCGGCAAGCAGTGCGCCGGTCTCTTGCATTTTCTTTTTGATCAGAGAATGCCCGGCAGGAGCCATAACCGGAACCCCGCCTCTATTTTCGATGTCTTTATACAAGTTTTGCGAGCATTTTACCTCTCCCACAATGGTTGCACCGGGGTTTTTCGAGAGAATATCGCGTGCAAAAATGGTCAACAACTGGTCGCCCCATAAAATATTGCCCTTCTCATCCACCAGACCAATGCGGTCTGCATCGCCATCGAACCCGATGCCCAACTCGGCCTTTTCGGTACGCACTTTTTCGATCAACCCAACGAGGTTTTTTTCTACGGTCGGGTCGGGGTGATGGTTGGGAAAGGTTCCGTCTGGTTCACAAAATATTTCTACCGGGTCGAGCCCGAGTTTTCTCAATAGTTGCGGGCCGATAATTCCAAAACACCCATTGCCCCCATCTACAACGACTTTTATTTTTCGGGGGATATTCAGGATAGAGGAGAGGTGCTCCACATAAGCATCGAGAATACTTGTTTGCTGGATGATCCCTGACCCGGTTTCAAAGTCCTGAGCATCGATCAAGCTTTTTAAGGCTTGCACCTTTTCACCGTATAAACTGTGATGACCTTGACTGATTTTGAAACCATTGAACTCAGGCGGGTTGTGACTGCCAGTGATCATCACCCCGCCATCTGCCTTGAGATGGTGCAGGGCAAAATAGGCAACAGGTGTGGGAACCATGCCAATATCTATCACATTGCACCCGGTGGAAGTGAGTGCCGCAGATATAATATCGCGAAAGTCTACAGAGCTGGAGCGAACGTCTCGCCCGACTATCAGAGATTTAGCTCCCTGACGTTTCATATAAGTGCCAATGGCTTTGCCGATGAGTTGGACGGTTGCAGGGGTGAGGTCTTGGCCAACGACACCACGGATATCATATTCGCGAAAAATTTGAGGATTGATTTCAGAGGTCATAATAAATTGCGTTTATTGTGAAAGGTTGGTGACGGTTGCTGAGATAAAATTTGATATACATTTTCCTTAGACGAGAATACTAATACTTCTGTTAAAACGCAAGCTGAGTAAGACGTATTTTCCTCAGGCCTTGCTCGATTTATGTTAGGATTCTAAAGCATTAATTATTTAAAGAAACTTTTATAAGTAGGTGCTATGTTGAGTTGGATGTAGACGACTTTTTTGCCGTCGAAGCACTCGCAG
>JABIYR010000070.1 GCA_018702695.1 Nitrospina sp.
CTGGAAACTGGAATTTCGGCAATGGCCCCGACTTCACCAATGCCACACTCAAGGTCAACGGAAAAATTTATACCGGGGATGTACAACTGGATACTTATGCCACCGACTGGAATAGTCGCCCCAACAATCGCGATAACGTCATCCTGCATGTTTATCTCTGGTCCGGACAGCGTGAGGAAAACTCGCCTCCCAAAGATCTTCCGTTCCAACTTGAAATCAAACATTATCTGACTCAGGGTATTCTGCAACTCAATGATGAGTTGGATTTTGAAAATTATCCGGCTTTGAACACCGAACAAGTGGGTCTTTGCCACCGGCCTCTGGCACAACTTTCGGCAGATAAACTCACTCAGCTCTTAGACAACGCTGGTGAAGGTCGAGTCATCACCAAAATGAAACGGTTTCAAGATGCGGTGCTGATTAACGGCTATGAACAAACTTTCTATCGCGGTGTCGCCGAGGCCATGGGATACCCGCAAAACAAACAGGCCTTTCAACTGCTGGCTGACACGCTACCTCTGACGACATTAAGAAGTCTCGTGCCGACAAAAATCGCCGCAGACGAACGAGTTCTGCATTATCAGGCCCTGCTATTCGGTATCTCGGGTCTGATGGGGGAGGAAGCCGGAAAACAAGCCGGGTTCAAAAAAATCGTGCCAATCTGGAATCGCTATAAAGATCGCGTCCCCTCATCTACGTTGACCCAAAAAGATTGGAGATTCCGATCAATTCGCCCGGCCAATTATCCCTACAGACGCATTGCCGGATTGGCGCATTGGATCGTTCGTCACGAAAAAACTGGAATGTTTGCAGACTTCATAAACCGTTATCAAGAAATTCTCGCGTCTTCAGGGCAAGAAGTTCCCGGCTCTAAAACGCTGAACGCCTTCAATGACTTTTTTTGTACCGCCGCCGATGACGATTACTGGGCCAACCATTATACCCCTGATGGAAAAACCCTTACCCAACCACTACAACTCATCGGTTCAGCACGGTCTCGGGAAATCATTGTCAATATTGGCCTTCCTATTGGGTTGATCTTCGCTCGGGCGGGCAAATTAAAACATCTAGAAATGGGCCTCAACGCCCTCTTCCAAACTGGAAAAAGAGCCAGTGAACACCAATTACTACGTTTCATGAAACATTATATTTTTGGCAATCAGGAGGAAATGCTTCGGACCTTACATTCTGAGAAACAAGTTCAGGGGCTGATGCAGGTTTATCAGGATTTTTGCACCCAAAACCAGAACAATTGCCAACATTGCCCATTCCCTGAAGTTATAAACAGATATTTTCCCTAAAAAAACGTAAAAAAAATAGCCTCCCCCATTGCCAAATCGTTCAATTTCCCCTAAAATTAACATCCCCCTTGATTGTATCGAGTTTTCGGGATAAAGTGTGTTTTTCCCCATTCAGTAATAAGGAATTACAGTTTCAATGGATCATTTAGACGAGCTGGAAAACCAAAGTATTTTCATTCTGCGCGAAGCCTATAAAAACTTCAAAAACCTAGCGATGCTGTGGTCAATCGGAAAAGATTCCACCATCCTCGTTTGGTTAGCACGCAAGGCCTTTTTTGGTCATTGTCCAATTCCCTTGGTGCATATCGACACAACCTACAAAATTCCCGCGATGATTGAATATCGGGATCGAGTCGCCAAAGAATGGGGACTGAATCTGGTAGTGGGTAAAAACGAAAAAGCCTTGAGCGAAGGCATGAACCATGAAAAAGGCCGGTTGGTTTGCTGTGAAGCATTAAAAACCCAAGGTCTGCATTGCATCATGGAAGAACATGGCTATACCGGGTTGATTCTGGGTATTCGCCGAGATGAAGAAGGCACCCGCGCCAAGGAACGCTATTTTTCACCCCGCAATAAAAATTTTGAATGGGATTTTAAAGATCAGCCTCCTGAATTATGGGATCAATATAAAACCAGTTTTGCAGACGACACCCATATCCGCATTCACCCTATCCTGCACTGGACAGAGTTGAATGTTTGGGAATACATCCAAAGAGAAAAAATTCCCATCATTGACCTATACTTCGCCACTCCAGAGGGCAAGCGCTATCGATCTCTGGGTTGTGCCCCTTGCACTGGAACCATTGATTCCAAAGCAAAAAATGTTGATGAAATTGTAGAGGAACTTAAAAATATTACCACATCAGAGCGCTCCGGCCGGGCACAGGACCAAGAGAACACCTATGCCATGCAAAAACTGCGAGCCCGAGGATATATGTAAATGGGCAATAACGGAAGCGCAACAGAATTATCCAGCCGCTTATTACGGCTGGTCATCGTAGGTCATGTCGATCATGGAAAATCAACACTGGTCGGACGTCTTCTCTCCGATACCGATAGCCTGCCTGAGGGCAAACTCCAGTTTGTTCACGACATCTGCAAACAACAGGGTAAGGAATTTGAATTTGCCTTTTTGCTGGATGCTTTGGAAGAAGAGCAGGAGCAGGGCATCACCATCGATACCTCGCAGATTTTCTTCAGCACCAAAAAACGCAAATACGTCATCATCGATGCACCCGGACACAAAGAGTTTCTGAAGAATATGGTAACGGGTGCCGCCGATGCCGAAGCCGCTCTCTTACTGATTGATGCAAAAGAAGGCGTTCAGGAACAATCGCGTCGGCATGGCTATATTTTAAAATTACTGGGTTTGACGCAGGTGGCCGTGGTCATCAACAAGATGGACTTGGTTGACTACGATGAAAAGGTTTATGACAGAATCTGCTCAGAATACACGGCCTTCCTAAACTCAATGGGAATTACAGCACGGGAGTTCATACCTGTTTCTGCCAAACTCGGTACCAATATCGCGAACCTGAAAGATGAGATGCCTTGGTACAATGGCCCTACCATCTTGGAAATGGTCGATCAGTTTGAGAAAAAGCCACCGCCAGACCATCTACCGTTTCGTTTTCCGGTGCAAGATGTTTATAAATTTGATGAGCGGCGCATTATCGCCGGACGGGTTGAGTCAGGTAAACTGAAAGTCGGAGATCGTGTGATCTTCTCACCCTCCAACAAACAAGCCGTGGTGAAAACCATCGAAGCTTGGAGCGTGCCTGAACAGCCATCAGTCGCCACTTCTTCTGAATCCATAGGGTTCACGCTTGATGAGCAGATATTTGTAGAGCGTGGTGATGTATGCACCCTGGCAGATCAACTGCCCATCGTGTCTAGCACCTTCGATGCCAATGTTTTCTGGATGGGTCAAAAAAATCTGGAAAAAGGCAGAAAGTTCACCCTAAAACTGAACACACAAGAGATCGAGTGCGAGGTGCTTGAGTTCAAAAAAGCCATCGATGCCTCCACCTTGGAAACCCTCACCGATCAAAACTTTATCGCTAAAAATGACGTGGCCGAGTTGACTTTGAAAACTCGCAACCCGGTTGCCTTTGATCTGTTTGGAACTTGCGCAACGACCGGTCGGTTTGTTCTCGTTGACGAATACGATGTCTGTGGTGGCGGCATCATCACCACTTATACTCCGGCGACCAAAAGCGACAAGCTTCGAGACGAGGTTCGTACGCGTGACTTCAACTGGGTCAAAAGCGAGATCAAGCCTGAAGAAAGGGCTTACCGCAACGGCCACAGAGCGGTATTGATTCTCATTACAGGTGACCCCGCTACAGGAAAGGGTTCCTTAGCCAGAACCTTGGAGCACAGCCTGTTCCAAAACAATTTTCAAAGCTATCTACTCGACCGAAGAAATGTGAACCTCGGTGTCGGGGCCGATGTGGACGACCCCAAAAATACCGGGGAAGCCGAATCAGCAAGAAGGCTGGGCGAAGTGACAAAACTGTTTCTCGATGCCGGTCATGTTGTGATCTCGACCTCAAACGCGTTTCATCAAGAGGATCAAGCTGATCTCAGGTTATTAGCCAACCCTTATCAGGTCGTTGAGATTCAAGTGACTTCACAACCTTCTGGCGACCCTGACCTAGTACTCTCCGTCGATGAAGCACAAAATGTAAAAGAGGCGGCGCATAAAATTCAGGAGTTTCTCAAAGAAAAGAAAATTCTGATGGGGCATAATTATTCGATTTGACCCCCCTCTCTCGGGAGAGCGGATTTCACACCTTCTTTCAAAAAAAGCATCGATATTTAGTTTGACATCGATCCCGATATGGGGCATTAATAGCGCTTCTGGATACTGGAAAACCCAAGCTGGAGCTTAGAATTACCATGCCAAAAATCAAGGTCATCAACACCGAAACCAACGAAACCATTGATTTGAAAGCAGGTTATGGAGCAAACCTGAGAAAGGCCGCGCTCTATAATGATGCCGAAGTTTATAAAGGGCTGAGCAAGTTTTTAAACTGTCGAGGGCATGGTTTGTGTGGCAAGTGCGTGGTGGAAATCGAACCGATGGAAAACGTCAACGAACGCACCTTTTTTGAAAATCTCCACAAACTCGAACCCAACCAAAAGCTGGGTTGCCGCGTGAAAGTCTACGGCGATATCACCGTCAAAGCCGCCATCGTAGACTGAGCAAATAATACCCTCTTTCTCTAAGAGGGATAGGGTGCTTTACCTTTCGAGGTCAGTTATGACCCTCTTTTAGTCCTTAGGCTCTTCCTCCTCACCCGTATTCACCCCCGAATCTTTTGGTCTCTAATTAATAGCTGTAATGCGCAACGCACACACTACGCTAACGCATAGAGGGGAACCACTCACCAGAATTTCCGCCGGACTATGAATCATCCCTCCCGACAAAATATTCCAGATTCAAATTCGCACTATGACCAATAGCGGTAAGAGGATCAGCCCCATCGTGCCGACGAGGAGATGGATCATATTGTCCCAGCGTTTGCTGAACGGGACGACTGTGATACAGTAGAAGCAGACCAAATAGTCCAACAAGGTGTTGTCATCGTGGGTCTGGTTCATGATGAGGTAATACACTAGGCAAAACGTGATGGTATAAGACAAGAGCCTATGTATTTTCTGGCTTTGGGCTGTTTTTTCCCGGAATGCCATGAATAACCCCAGAAAGATATTAATGACGTAAAACCCAATCGCGCACATCACCCAAACCAATGAGGGTGATGTAGTTATTTTTGAGATGAGTGTGAGTTCCATAAGTTAGTAGATGTTGAAATAAGTACCCCTTAATGGGGTAATGAATATTGATTTAACAAATTTCCTCTCCTTGCCGGGGAGGGCTTTACGTAAGTATAAAATGGGATGCTTCGAGAACCTCAGCATGACATGGCAAAGGTTTTCATGTGTCACCCTGAGTTCATCGAAGGGTTTCGGCATTATATAAATCCCTCCCCGGCAAGGAGAGACGCTGGTTTAGAAAGGGCATCTTAGCATGAGCTTGAAATTGAAAAACCGAAAAGTAATTATTACCGGAGCCAGCGATGGCATTGGCAAGGCTCTGGCTTTAGCATTTGCTCAAGAAGGTGCCCAAGTTGCTGTCTGCGCTCGCAATCAGGCCCCTTTGGATGCACTCTCTACTGAAATTGAAGGCGATGGGCATTTATTTTTTTCAGCCGATCTCGGCAAGGTAGAAGGAGTGCAAGCTTTTTACGAAAACGCGATGCAACAATTGGGGCGTGTGGATGTATTGATCAATAATGTCGGTGCGATTTTAAAGCTGGCTGATTTTTTTTCCCTGACAGACCAAGACTGGGAAGACTCGTTTCAAATTAATCTGATGTCTGCCGTGCGGCTGACTCGTTTATGCATCCCCTCTTTGAAGCAATCAACGGGGGCTGGGATCATCAATATTTCATCCATTGCAGCGGCCAGCCCGCAAGAAGTTTTTCCGCATTACAGTGCGATGAAGGCGGGGCTTTCCAACTTCACGGTTTCGCTGGCCAAGACTCTAGCGGCAGACAAAATTCGCGTCAACGCCATTTCCCCCGGCCCCGTATGGAGCAAGTCGTGGGAGGATGAAGTACAAGGCGATGCCTCTGCCAAAGAATCGGCAAAAAAAGAAATCATGCAACAAACCGGACAAACTATTCCCCTGCAAAGAATGGGCATGCCGGAAGATTTGACAGGCTTGGCCTTGCTTCTTGCGTCTGAGCAGTCCAGTTGGATCACCGCCACAAACTTTACGGTGGATGGTGGTTTAACGGGCAACCCCTTTTAGTTCGGCTTGAAATTATGATGACTGAAAAACAACATTTTTTATCAGGGTGGAGATGCATTTTATTGCTGGCTTGCACAACCTTGTTAACAATATGCGCCGGGTGTTCCGTTTCTCGCAACACCACTTCTCCCGACAAAATTTTGGTCGGTCAAGAGTCTCCTATTTTCGACAAACGTTTTGAGTCTGTTTTGCTCAAAGATATCAATCTGAAAAATTTCTGGGTTCATAGCGATTCATCGGAAGAACGCGAACCAGTTCCCTTAGACAACCACACCTTTTCGCGCCTTACCGAAAAGGTCAAACAAGCTGTGGTGAACATCTACACCATTCGACTGGAGGAACGGAATGTTAAGTTTGGCATCTCACCCAATGACCTCTTGCCGATACGGATTCCTCTTGTTTCCTCCCTTCTCGATATCATCCCCTTTCAGGTTCCCATTCCATACAAAGATCAAGGGTTCAGCCTGGGTTCGGGTTTTCTGATTAATCGAGAAGGCTACATCCTCACCAATGCACATGTGATTTCCAACTCAGTGAATATCCGCGTGGTTTTATCTGGCGGGAAAAACGAATATCCAGCAAAAATCATCGGCATTGACCGGCTGACCGACACCGCTTTAATAAAAATTGAACCCGATTTTATTCCCACAGTTCTGCCTTTTGGAGACTCCGATCGATTGCGAATGGGAGAAGTGGTTCTGGCGATGGGAAACCCTCTCGGCTTCCAGCATTCTGTAACATCGGGCTTGATCAGCGCCAAAGAGAGGGCGGCCCCTCAGGGGGATCGCTATACAAACTTCTTGCAAACCGATTCGGCAATCAACCCCGGTAGTAGCGGCGGCCCACTCATCAATCTACACGGAGAAGTGGTGGGCATCAACACCGCCATCATTGAGCAGGCACAGTTGATCGGCTTCGCCATTCCCATCAATACGGTGAAAGATGTCATGGGCATGTTGATCATCGGTAAAACAGAACGAGGCTGGTTTGGCGCTCACGCCGCACCCATCACCCCCGAGGAAGCGGTGGAACTCGATTATCCCGGTTCTGAGGGAATGGTCATTAAGGGGGTGGAAAAGAACAGCCCTGCCGAGCAGTCGGGCTTGATAAAAAATGACATCATCACCGCCTTAAACCAAGAGCCGATCACTGATCTAGCCATCTTTCGCAGAAAATTATTGGCCCTGATGCCAGGGCAAGAAATTCATCTGACTCTATTCAGAAAGGGAACAACCTTCGAGGTCACCAGCATATTGGCTCATAAAACAAACAAGGCCGAGAACACGGTCGAACCCGCCTCCTAATATCTTTCTCAGCCTGAAGAACGAAACCTCTGACCCAACCCCTCATAAATTTCCCGCAGGATGCGTTGCATATCATACTGGTAGCTCCATTCAGGAAAGTCACTTCGAAACCGACTGACATCACTGATCCACCATATATGGTCGCCAATACGATTATCTTCTGCGTAACGACTTGAAAGTTTATTTCCCGTAATATCCTCACTCATCTGAATGGCCTCAATCATAGAGCTATTACTATGACGACCGCCGCCAATATTATAAATTTTGGCTTTCCCCGGTTTTTTATAAAAATGGTACAAAGCATTTACCAGATCCGCACTATGAATATTGTCACGCACTTGTTTTCCCTTATAACCAAAAATGGTATACGGTTTTTTTTGCATGACACACCGCATCAAATAAGAAAGAAAACCGTGCAACTCCGTACCCGAATGTCCCGACCCTGTCAGACACCCTCCCCTAAAGCAGGCTGTCTTCAATCCAAAATAACGTCCATACTCTTGCACCAGTAAATCGGCAGAAGCTTTCGATACACCAAATAGACTGTGGCTACTGCTATCCAGACTCATGCTTTCATCAATTCCATTTTCATAGAACGAATGGGCCGGATCTAGCTCCCAACGAGTATCCATCTCTTTTAAGGGGAGAGAGTTAGGAGTGTCGCCATAGACCTTGTTTGTCGAAAGGTAGATGAATACGGTATCTGGGCAAAAACGGCGGGCCATTTCGAGAAGCACCAGAGTTCCGTTGGCGTTCACAGAGAAGTCTTTAATAGGGTCTTTTGCTGCCCAATCATGCGAGGGCTGAGCCGCCGCATGAACAACTAGGTCCACCTCATTTCCGAACTCGTTGAACAACTTTTCCATTTCGTTTTCGGAGCGAATATCCAGAGAGTAATGATGAAAATCATTATATTCTTCTTGTAAACGCTTACGATTCCACTCTGTGGAAGCTTCATCACCAAAAAATTCGCGCCGCATATCATTATCAACACCGATCACACGCATGCCTTTGTCAGAAAAAAAACGCACCGCTTCCGACCCTATCAGACCTGATGAACCTGTAATAATTACTGTTTCCAATTTCGTCCTCGATTAAACTTTTCGCTTTGGGTTATTGGAATCATAGGTTCCTTTTCCCATCCATTTTCGAATGATCAACTTGAACAATACAACAAAATAATTAGGCCCCGTATTCAGCAAGTTAAAACTGGATACCCCCATATCCAATGATCGATTGATCCAAGAAATCGGAACTTCTTTAACATTATAATTCAGCAAAATAGGCTGTAAACCCGTTTCAGCATTGGCGGCAAAATCATCCGACTCCAGCACCAGTTCATCCAATACTTCCCTACGCATCAATTTTAAGTTATTTGTCACATCACGAAAATGTTTGCCCAAAAATATATTTGCCAGAATATGAAACCCTCGGTTGGCAATTATTTTGGTGAACGCATAATTCAACAGCACGCTTTCCCGAGAGAATCGACTTCCAATAGCCACATCTGAACCCTTTGCTAATGCGTCAAACAAGCCTGTCAACTCAGGCAAAATATGCTGAAAATCACAATCCATAGTGAGAACAAAATCCCCTTCCACTGCCGCATAACCATCTCTTAAAGCCCGCCCGACGCCATTTGGCATTGTTCTCTTCACCAGTTTAATTCTCGAATCTTCTTGGGCCAGACTCTCAGTTACTTCAGCTGTGCGATCTTTACTGTTGTCATCGACAATAATTATTTCCTTAATATAATCTCCATAACATGCTTTCAGGTTTTCGATTAAGGGAGGAATATTTAATTCCTCATTCATGCTGGGGACCACAACTGAAAGTCGACCTCGAAAACAGTCGTGCCTCACCAAGCTAGACATCGGTCGTTTCCAATTTTTTTCGGATGGTTTTTGAGCCCAGATAAATAAAGATCCCGCAAAATTCCTCAGGTAAGGAAAGTTTTCAAGAATCAAGCTGAGGTTCTGCATCGGCCAAAGCAGACACCTTGGAATGGGCGGAAACAGGAAATCATACGGCAGAGTTTTTATTTTGATATAGCCTACTTCAGAAATCAAAGTAAACAGATCCACACGGTTTAAAGACCCATTTTCCTTATTCTTCTTAAATATATTCAACCGAGAAAATATTTTTCGAATTCGGTAGAAAGGATTCCAAGGGTTGGATTCAAAAAATAAAATTTGCCCCCCAGGGTTCAACAGGTTTTTCAGTTCTGACAATAATGCGCCGCAATTATTATCTGTCAGTAAATGATAGCCAACAATAAAATCAAAACGTCGTCCAGCAAGTTTACCAGGAAAGGCATCCAAGCAGACCGACTCAACATTGTCTGTCTTTTTAGTTGGGTCAATGTTCGCATATAACTGCTCATCGAAAGTAACAGCGCAAACAGGATTTTGATCTCCATTGGCAGAAGAAATTTCTCGGGTCCACTGACCCGAACCAGCGCCCAACTCAAGAATGCTGTCTTGCGGAAACAAATGAAAAAGGTGGCGAACCATTTGGGCCCGCCACTTCAGCCTCAACGGAAGAAAATAATCTTCATTTTCCCAATAATGGTTCCGCAAGCATTCTTGCTCTCTTAATTGCTCCAACCAATTCATATACTTACCAAAAATAAGAAGGGCCTATTGTAAACCAATTAGGCATTGAGTCAACGCACTTAAAATAACAACAGGCACCAATAAGACCAGATTAGGCTTTAATCCACTTATTTTTCAAAATGGTGAAGGCATCTTTAAAAAAAGATTTGGCCATTTTGGTAGTTTTGTTACTGGAAGAATCACTCCCAAGATCAGAAAACAAATGAATGATACGGGCGGGTTTGCGAATAAAATAAACTATGTAGAAGATCAAGACACCCAAATTAACCATCAAGGATAGCTCCCAATCTCCAAACTTGGAATTGTAAGAAGTTTTTCGCGCGCCAAAATCTTGAAATGTAAAAAGGCTCATCAAATATTCATCGTCAAAGTCTTTAATCACTCCCTCTTTTTGCAAAGCCTTAAAAGACTCGGTATTAGGCTGAGGGGAATAGGCATTCAGGTTTACATTGGTGAACCCTATCAAAGCACATTGAATGATCGCGCCATAAGTTTTCAGAACACTTCGATACGTATCTTCCGGAAAACCAATGATAAAAAAACAACCGACATTAATTCCTGCATCCAACGCACTTCGAGCCGACTCAAACATTTTTGGCAGATCCACTTTTTTCTTGATCGCCCGTAATATACGCGGGTCGCCCGATTCAGGCGCAAATGAAAATTCGTGGCAACCTGCCGCCTTGAGTTTTTGAGCCACCTCAAAATCAATGCCTTCACTACGAGTCCCCGAAGGCAATTGAAACGTCACTTTCATATTTCGCCCGATAATTTCATCACAAAAACCCACGATCCAATCTTTGCGAACGATGGCGGTGAGATCCTCAAATTGAAAATCTGACACCTCATAGTCTCTTTGGTACTCCTGCATTTCATCCACCACGAGTTTATAATCTCGAGGAATCCATTCTGTCGTCCACATATTGGGGCTTGTACAAAAGGTGCAAGAGAATGGGCAACCACGTGTCGCCAGCATAGGTATGAATTTTCCTTGCGACGACCCATGCGGCTGATTGACCTCGTTATAGCGGGGAATGTCAAATAAATCCCAAGCTGGTTTGGCTATCGCATCGATATCTTTCATTCTTTGGCGACGTGAATTTACTCGAATGTCACCCTGATCATCCCGGTAGGCAAGCCCTGCAACGTCCTCCAACGGCAAACCTTTTTCCACATGATCCAGCAATTGAGCAATCGTCTCTTCGCCCTCCCCTAGAACCACACAATCCAGAGGCGCTTCTTCCAGTGAAAACTCAGGAAACCCCGTGACATGCTCCCCACCCATCACTAAAAATGCATCAGGAAAAGAAGCTCGGATACGCCCAACCAGTTCACGCACATAAACCCAATGCGAGGTGAACATACAACCCAGCCCAATAACTTGCGCATCCGACGGAATACGTGCGAGAATCTCATCTTGAGTCAAGCCTCGCACTCGCACCACGTCTTTATAATTATAATAATTTCTCGGAGCCAAACCCGGTGCATCGACCACACTGATATCATGACCCGATTCTCGAATCGCGGCGGCTATATAAGCCATACCAATCGGAGGCATGCTTATGGTCGAAACAAAATTTGTCAGCGATACATATTTAGGCGGTTCAATCAGGCAAACTTTCATATTCAAAACCAAAAATAACCACTGTTTTCAAAGCAAGAAACTACAATCAAGTCAATATGTTCTGCGAGTGCTTCGACGGCAAAAAAGTCGTCTACATCCAACTCAACATAGCACCTACTTATAAAAGTTTCTTTAAATAATTAATGCTTTAGAATCCTAACATAAATCGAGCAAGGCCTGAGGAAAATACGTCTTACTCAGC
>JABIYR010000016.1 GCA_018702695.1 Nitrospina sp.
CTTGGCGTTTGCGCATGATCCGTGAAAACTGACCCAAAATTTCAAAATAACTTTTTATTTTCAGCCCCAGCCATCCGTGCATCATAGCATGAACAATCTGTGCTAGTTCAACCACGACCAACGCCGGGGCAATGAGGGTCAGCGTTTTACACTCCATATTTTTGAATAGGATATGCAGACGGTTTTTTTCAGACCGATAAAACTTCAGCACGCCTTTATTAAAATTATAATGGTGATAACAAACAGACTTCGGGGTCACCATTAGCTGCCAACCGGCAAGTCGGATTCGCCAGGACAGGTCATGATCCTCATGATATAAAAATAAATCTTCATCAAACCCTCCTACCTGCTCATATACTTTTCGCGAGAACATAAATATTCCGCCACAGGCGGTTTCCATGAGAGACAAACTTTCATTATCTTTTTTGTCTATGAGGTTCGGGCAAGCTAAACCAGTATAATTGACCACTACGCCAAAGGAATTGATCGTAGCGGGGCCCACGCTGGAATCCATATCATCCGGATGGTATAGGATTTTAGGAATCGCCGCACCAATATGCGGGTCAGAGTCTAACAGTTCGACAAGTTGTGCAACCGCATCGGACTTCAGTTCTAAATCATTATTCAGAAATAAAAAATAGTCCCCTTCTGCTTTTGCCAACGCCCGGTTCACAGCAGAACCAAAACCCAGGTTTGCGCCATTTTCTAACAACCGCACAGACGGATAACACTCTTGAACCATCGCTTGCGAACCATCTTCCGAGCCATTATCGCTGACCCAGATTTCTAAGTCTGCATAATCCTGACTCATTAGAGATTGAAGGCACTCGGCCAAAATCTCTTTTCCATTCCAGTTCACAATGATTACAGAAACTTTTTTCATCAAGGGTTATAGAGGTTTGGGGAGGGAGAAACGCATCGTAGCTCCCGACTCAGCAAGGGAGACTTGAAGTCGAGATTTTGCCTATTCATTTTGATTTGGTCAAAGACTCTTTAAATAATTTTTCGAGCCTCAAGCTATTGGCTTCCCAAGAAAACTCGTTGATTTTCTTGCATCCATTTTCAGCAAGATCATTGCGTAATTTGTCATCATCCATTACACGAGCAAGGTTGTCGGCCAACTGCTCTGGTTGCTTGGGCGGTGAAACCAATGCTGTTTCCTCATGCTGAGCATAATCCCAACTTCCTCCCGTATCGGTTGTGACCAAGGTCGCACCACATGCCATGGCTTCCATAGACGGCATTCCCAACCCTTCATACCAGCTTGAGCACAAATAAACACCACAAGAGGCATATAAACGGCGCAACGCTTCCCCTGTAGGGCGGTAATGGTATTCAAATTCGAAGCCCACCTCTTCATAAAGCGACGACGGGTCTTGAAGCTTTTCCCCAAAAACCACCGGCTCGATTTCATAATTACGAGACCGAAGAATTTTTACAGCTTCCATAGCATCCTTGTAACCCTTCCAATCATAATCGTGGTGTAATATGCAGACTCTGGAAGCACTGCCTTGTTTTTTATCTTCCTGAAAAAATGACTGGTCATTAACAGGAGTTATCAAAACCTCTGCTTCCTGATGATATTTTTTCTGCAACACTTCCTTCAGCCAGGTAGATATCACTAGCTTTTTAAAAGGCATATCATAAGTTTTTTGTGCCTTATTTTTATCACGCGTCCAGAGGCTTTCATGATGTTGGACAAAATAAAATCTGCTTCCCTTCCGGCTAGAAAAACGGTTTGCAAAATCAGCCGTTTGCCATGCTGTGGCTAGCAAGATATCTGAGTCGGGGATAAGACTTTCGTCATTATACGAAAGCACGTTGATGGGAATTTTATTCTCCAGCCAATCAATCGACTCTGGGGCCACCTCAATTACCGTCTTATTAATAATCCTTTTCCAATGATCCATTCGGTACCATCTGGCAGGCTTAGCCAGAACATATATATTTACCTCATTCCCCATTTCTTGAAGACGATTAGCGTATTCAAATAAAGCTCGATTTCCACCGCTAATCCTGTTGTGCTGACTGACAATAAAAGTGATTTTCATATTTAATAAGGCTAGCTGAAAAGGGTATAAGGTCTACCAATCGGGTGACAATTGGAATCATTAAAGTTATTCCAAAATCTGTTCATAATAGGTGTCGGGGTCTTCTGGGTCAAATTTTTCGTTCGAGTAAACCAGAAGAACCATGTCTCCCTCACCCACATTCTTAATGGCGTGAATCGTTCCGGGGTCGATTCTCAAGGTCTTTAAATCGTTCACACCCATGATGATCTCGCGCGTCTCTCCAGTTTCTCGCTCTTTAAGTAAAATCTTTCCGGTTCCCGTTGGCACACAGAACCATTCCACTTTCCGCGTATGATAATGATTTCCTCGCACTTTTCCGGGGTACGCCACTGACACATGAAGTTGGCCAAATTCTTTACAGCCTTCCGGCAATTCGCCGCCTAAAACTTCTATCAACCACCCTCTTTCATCGGACTTCTTATCCAAATCACTGATTTCATAATCTTTCACTTTATATCTCTCCCTGATAATAAGACAACACTTGCTCAATTCCCTTTGAAAAAGACGTGCGAGGCCGCCACGAAAATTTCTCGCAGAACTTTGAAGCATCGCAACAATAAGAAATATCCGATTTATTTTTATCTCGTAAAAATTCAACCTGCGTATTTTTATGGAGTCGGGCAATCTGGCTGACGATTTTTTTTATCGAAACCACCTTGCCGGAGCTGACATTAAAGACATCTCCTGAACCGGACAAAGGTTCAAGCCCGGCAAGAACAAACGCTCGAACCACATCATCAATATAAATAAAGTCTCTGCCCTGCCGACCTTCACCATCTATCGTCAAAGGTAGGTCGTTGACCGCTCGGCTACATAAGGTCGCCACCACCGAATTATAGTTCGGCCTGCACCCCGGCCCATAAACATTCGCCAATCTCAATATCGTATACGGCAACCCAGAAACCCTTATCAGATTTTCTGCGCCCTGCTTGCTGATTCCATAAATATTATTGGGACTTACTTTTTTTGTTTCACGGATGGGGGTTTCAAAATTTGCTAAATGATAGACCTGCGAAGAAGATGCAAAGACGAGTCGAGCCGAAGACTTGCCAAATTTTAAAATAGACTCCAGCAATCGCGAGGTGGCCATGATATTGCCATTGAGAACCTCTTCATCCGTGCCTCGGTTGACCCCTCCCAGATGAAAAAAAAGATCGGTTTCTGTGACAAATTGCTTAAGCTCCCGCCTTCCGGGCAAGCCTTTAGGGCGCGCAAGCGTGACCACAGACCCCCGCTTTTTTAATGCAGAAACTAAATGCATTCCTATAAAACCTGTCGCTCCGGTTACGCCAATTCTCATTTATTATTCTTTTTAGGTTTGCGTGCATGCCTTATTTTGGAGTCTATCAACTCAGGCAATAAGAGGAAATAATTAAACCATCTCAAGATCAAGCGGCATCAGTATACGCCCTAACCTCCCTCAAAACCAGATGCTCACAATTGAACTTAGAGCCTCACTCTGATAACCTCACTCCTGTGACAATTCGGCACCCATTCATAGTCACTTTAACGGTATTTTCCTTAAGGAGCTTGAGGCCCATGCGCCTTGTTCTAATATTTATAATCGGCCTGCTTGTTCTACCTCCGGCCCATGCAGAAACCCCGCCCCATTTCAAACAGGTACTTCCAGGCTACACTTACCAATTTCCCCGCGATGACTTCTCACACGATGGCTTCCGTATCGAATGGTGGTATTACACTGGCAACCTGCAAGATGCCAAGGGCCGCCCATTCGGCTATCAGCTCACTTTCTTTCGGGTCGGGCTGGATGGAGCCAATACCATGGATAATGTCTCGTCTTGGAAGATCGACCATATCTATTTTGCCCATATGACAATCTCCGACATTCATGGCGAAAAATTTTACTTCTTTGAACGCATCAATCGCAAAGGCCTTAATAATGCTGGAGCCGAATCAGACCAGCTAAAAGTGTGGAATGAAAACTGGAGCCTCAGCGCCAATCAGAACGCCCATCATTTGCAAGCGCAAGAAAAGACCACCGGGTTCAACCTGAAATTGACACCGATAAAAAAACGCATCCTGCACGGAAAAGATGGCATCAGCAAAAAAGGCAGTGCCGATGGAAACGCTTCGCATTATTTTTCTTTCACACGTATGCACACCGAAGGCGAGATCTTTCTTAAAGGAGAAAAGTTTCCGGTGACAGGAACCAGTTGGATGGACCACGAATTTTCCAGCAATCAATTGAACGAAAATCTGGTCGGCTGGGACTGGTTTTCCATTAAACTCGACAATCAGAGCGAGCTCATGCTGTACCAATTGCGTGATAAAAATGGCGGCAAAGACCCGCATTCCAGCGGCACCTTAGTTTTGAGCGATGGACGAACCAGGCCTATTTCTAGTCGACAATTTTCCATCACCGCAAACAAGTTCTGGACCAGCCCCCACACCCAAGCCATTTACCCGGCAGGCTGGGTTCTCACCCTTCCCGAAGGGGTTCTAAACATCACTCCCGACTTTGCCGATCAGGAGCTTTATAATTTACGATCCATCTCAGGCTCCTACTGGGAAGGAAGCGTCTCCATAACCGGAAAGTTGGATGGTAAAAAAGTATCAGGGAAAGGCTATGTTGAACTCGTGGGCTACGAAAAAACACTCCGGCAAGACCTGCCTAAATAGCAAAGGATTATCTTGCCTTGCTCAGCATTTTCCACGCCAGTAGGCCTAGGACATACAAGTTCATGCCAGAAATAAGAAGTATCAAAAATAATCCCAATTGATCCAGTAGCGAGAAAATCACCAACATTATATTATTGGTGCATAAGCATAACGGGCTGATAGCAGAAAGAAACTTCTTGTCGGAGTACCAGCCCTGCAACGCTTCTTGCGTCTCGGGAATGCGCGCCACCCTCCGGCACAATGCATCCAGCTTTTCCACCGCCTTGTCTTGCCAACCATAAGCCCAGGCAAATAAGGTTTGTAACCGCAGAGCCCAAAGGTCTGTCTGGCCTTCTGCCGCACGGGTTCGGTCCTCTTCGGTCACCGTTTCATCGACTCGATTTTTTCCGTAGGAACCCACCCGAGAAGTGTAGTTGACCAGATAAAAAACAAAAAAAGTGCTGTGCATGAAGCAAACTAATAACCCGAGTAGCCCCAGCACCCAATACTCCGGCTGGCTGGTTACTCCCACCAAATAGACCGTCACCGCAATATAAACCAGAACTGTCACTAAAAAATCGGCCAGAGAATCCAGAAACCGACCGAACCGCGATGTCGTGCCCCTCACTCTGGCAAGATTGCCATCCACATTGTCGAGGAAGACTTTACCGTAAAGAAAGACCGCCCCAAAAATCAAAGCATGAGGCTGGCCTGAGACATAAAACCAAGCTGAGGCCAAACCGAATAGAAAAGAAAGAACGGTGATTTGGTTCGGTGTCACGGCGGTGGGGTATAACTGACGCACAACCCAGCGGTTCATGAAATACCAGATTTCATTCAGGTCAAAGAACCGCGCCTCAAGGGGAAGCTTGTTCATCTTTTCAACATCAAAAGGCATATCAACTCGCACCCACTTGGCGTGGGCAAATAGGGGGTTAGAATCTGTCGGTCAACACAGCCCGCAGATATGACAGATTGCAGTATCACAAATGGGGGTATGCGCCGCTTTCAGACCTCGCTGATAATCTTCCCACAGAAAATTTGGGCGGTAGCCGTGATCGATGATATCCCAAGGCAGGTAATCGTCTTTTTCATACTGGTGGTAGACATATCCATCAACCGAATGTTTTTTCAATGCGCTTTTCGCGTCATGACCGTTATTGAGATAGGTTTTGAAAAAATCATGC
>JABIYR010000125.1 GCA_018702695.1 Nitrospina sp.
ATCGCCGATTTCATCGAGAAACAGGGTTCCTCCATCGGCTTGTTGAAACTTCCCCATTTTGGTTTCGATGGCTCCGGTGAACGCACCGCGTTCGTGCCCGAAGAGTTCGGATTCTAAGAGTTCGCGCGAGATGGCGGCGCAGTTGATGCAAATGAACGGTTCTTCTTTGCGATGCGAATATTGGTGCAGAGTGCTGGCAACCATTTCTTTGCCAGTTCCGCTTTCTCCTGTGATCAACACAGAGAGATCGGAGCTTGCAGACTGACCAATGGTTTTGAATATGGTCTGCATGCGTTTGCTTTTGCCAATGATTGCGGACGAGGCATCCTGAGAATCGGTCTCCTGGTTTTGGTTGTGGGGGACAGAAATAGACTGAGCAGTTTTGGCCTGATCGATCAGTCGAAACACTTCGTCGAAGTCAAAGGGTTTGGTGATGTAGTCGTAGGCACCTAGGCGCATGGCTTCTATGGTGTTGTTCATGCTGTCTTGAGCGGTCATCATCACGACTTTCAAGTCGGGGTCGAGTTTGCGGGTTTGCTCGAGAAGCTCAAGTCCATTGATTTTTTCCATGAAGATGTCTGAAAACATCATCAGATATTTATGGCTGGTGAGTTGTTCCAACGCCTGTTCTGCCGATGCGGCGGTGTGAACGAGATAGTTCTTCTTTTCGAGGCCTTTTTGCAAGACCCAGAGAATATTTTTCTCGTCATCGACGATCAGGATTTTATGTTTTTTTTCTGTCATATTTTTAGTCTAACATTTCTACTGGATCGGAAGAAATACTTGAACCGTCGTGCCCAAACCCTTTTCGGAGGTGATTTTGACTTTTCCATTATGATCTTCGATGATTTTCAGGGATACAGGAAGCCCCAAACCACTGCCCTTTTTTTTGGTGGTGTGAAAAGGGGTAAATAATTTTTTCTGGTTTTCTTCATCAATGCCTTCTCCAGAGTCTATGATCTCGATGACGATATTCTGTTGTGGAATGGGCGAGGTGGCGGCTTTGGTCATATAGCCGGAGCCGACCCGGGTGACAATTTGGATCTTGCCACCTTTGCGTGACGCTTCGATGGCATTTTTGATGAGGTTGAGAAATACTTGCTTCAATTGATCTTCATCGGCCTTGATGAGGGGCAGGCTGGGGTCGTATTTTTGCTCGAAGCGGCCTTTTTTACGAGTGAGGCTGTCTTTTTCCAGCATCAGAATTTCTTCTAAAACTTTATGGATGTTGGTGGGCTTAATTTTCAGGTCAAGCGGGCGAGCCAGGTCCATCATGCTTTTGACCAGTCGGTCGATGCGGTCTACCTCTGAAATCACGACATCGAGATATTCTTGATGTGACGAGCTTGTAATTTCTTGACGAAGCAGTTGCGCGGAACCGCGAATGCCTCCTAGCGGATTGCGAATTTCATGGGCCATGCCGAGGGTGATCTCTCCGAAGCGGTTGAGATGATCTGTTGGCCTCTGTCGCTCCTCCATCTCTCGAATAAGGCTCATGTTCTTGACCAAGACCACTACCCCCTTAATCGAGTCGTCAGTCTCTAAAAATGGCGATAGCGTCAGGTTGACCGGAAATCGGGAAGAGGGGGTGTTGCGCACGCCTTCGGCTTCGACATCGTGATAGCAGGCTCCGGTGACCAGAACTTTACGGACTTTATCGAGGACATGTGACTGGTGTGGAAATAACTCCTCCAAGCTACGGTGGATGAAGCTCTCGCGAGACCGGTGAAACAGGTCTTCGACTGTCAGGTTGGCTTCCTGAATGATTAGCGAGGGGGAAACCAGCAAGACCCCATCTATCAAAGAATAAAGAATGTTTTGGTGTAGGTGCTCGGGGTCGTTCATAGTGCCGTTCCAATTTATTTGGAGTTTTTGCCCTTTTTGGCTTTACTCCCTGAATAAGGACTTTTGGCTGTGGATTTTTTAGCTGCTGGTGGGGCCGCCGCAGGCTTTTCGGGTGCCGGTGTTTTTTCAGAGGTCGCCGCCGATGGTGCAGCCTCTGTTCCTGAATTTGCTTGTTTGCTTTCTTTTTCCCAGCCCTGTTTTCGTGCTTCAGAAGGGTATTCTGAAGTATACCACCCCGAACCTTTAAGAATAAACCCGGAGGCGGATACCAGACGGCGGACTTTGCCGTTGTCTTTATCGTTGCAACCCAAGCCATTGCAAGTCTTTAAGGGTTTTGCAGATATGGCCTGTATGGCCTCAAATGTGGCTTTGCATTTATCGCATTCGTACTCGTAAATCGGCATAACTCAAATATCTCCGGCGTTTGCTGATAATAGAATCATTTTAAGATGTATAAAATTCAAAGACTGAAATAGCAAGGTGTGGTGCTATTTTTTATCCGTCAATTCTGTTAGAGACGAGTCAGCCACTCCTGAAACTTGGGATGAGCACCCCGAACCACCTCAAAAAATGTTTTTTGGACCTGATCGGTGATAGGCCCTTTTTTACCTGACCCAATCACCCGGTTGTCTACTTCACGGACAGGAGTGATCTCGGCGGCGGTTCCCGATAGAAAGATTTCTTCCGCAATATAAAGCTCATCGCGGGTGATGACTCTTTCTTCCAATTCGATGCCCAGGTGTCGGCAAATTTCGATCACGACATTGCGCGTGATTCCATCCAGATTAGAGCAGGACAGGCTGGGGGTATGCAGTTTCCCTTTGGAATAGATGAAGATGTTTTCTCCCGAACCTTCTGAAACATAGCCTGATGGGTCGAGAAGAATGGCTTCATCATAGCCATCTTGCACGGCTTCCGCCTTTGCCATGATCGAATTGATGTAATATCCGCAAGCTTTGGCCTTGGTCATGGTGACGTTGACATGATGCCGGGTGAAGGACGATATTCGCACACGGATGCCCTTGTCAAGACTCTCTTCTCCCAGATAGGTGCCCCAAGCCCAAGCGGCAATTGCGCAACGGACGTTGACCCCTTTGGGGTTGAGCCCCATTTTATTGTCACCCAGAAACACGATGGGGCGAATATAACATTCGTCTAGCTTGTTTTCTCGGACAACATTGAGCGTTGCATCGAAAATCTCTTTGTTAGAGAATGGGACATCAATGCCAAGAATGACGGCAGACTGAAACAAACGGTCGATATGTTCTTGCAGGCGGAAAATGGAAGACCCGTTTTCCTTGGAATGGTAGCAACGAATTCCTTCGAATACACCAAACCCGTAATGTAGAGTATGAGTTAGGACATGGACATTGGCTTCGTGCCAAGGAACTAATTTACCGTCCAGCCAGATTTTTTCAGATTTTTCCAAGAGAACCTCATTATGGGAGCAAAAATTGTCAATTTAGGGTAAAACAACATAAGTTTAAATATTATTGGGCCTTAGGAAGAAAATCAAGCCAAATAAATGCATTGACATGTTAAACTAGTTTTGTTAATTTCACCCCCTTGCTTTTGAAAGTTTTAAAGGAAGGGCCGCTAGCTCAGTTGGTAGAGCACTTGA
>JABIYR010000156.1 GCA_018702695.1 Nitrospina sp.
AGGGCTAGCCATTTCAATCACTGCTCATACAAATATATTATGCATCGCCTTTGAGGATCGCATCAATCGCGTCGCAGGTTTTCTTCACATCCTGCGCCGAAATATCCAGAGCGGCCTTTTCTTCATCGGTCATTTCCAGTTCGATGACTTTCTCGATACCGTGAATTCCCATCATGACGGGAACGCCGAAGAAAATTCCACTCCAACCATACTCCCCTTCCAAGTAGGCAGTACAAGGGAGAATGCGACGTTTATCTTGTAAAACCGCCTCAATCATTTTCACGACCGAAGCACCGGGCGCATAAAAAGCACTACCAGTTTTAAGCAACGAGACGATTTCTGCCCCGCCGTTTCGTGTTCGATCAACCACCCTGTCGATCTGCTCCAAGGTCATCAATTCGGTAATGGGGATGCCCGACACAGAGGTGTAACGCGGCAACGGAACCATCGAGTCACCATGTCCACCCAGAACCATCGCATCCACATCCACCAACGAGCACCCCAACTCAAGCGAAACAAAGGTACGCAAACGAGCTGAGTCCAGCACGCCTGCCATACCGATGATCTTATTCTTGGGTAGGTTACCGGCTTTCTTGGCCATGTAGACCATAGCATCGAGTGGGTTCGACACCACAATCACAATCGGATCACGAGAGTGCTCCATGATCTGTTCCGTGACCGATTGCACAATTTTAGCATTGGTAGCCAGAAGATCTTCTCGGCTCATCCCTGGCTTGCGAGGCAAACCAGCTGTAATCACTACGATATCTGAATTTGCAGTATCTTTATAGTCATTGGTTCCTGTCACCAGGCTATCAAAAACCTGTAAACAACTCGACTCCTGTAAATCCAGAGCTTTCCCTTGCGGGAGCCCTTCAGCAATATCAATGATGACAACATCACCGAGGTTTTTATAAGCTGCCAACTGAGCAACGGTTGCCCCAACCTGACCTGCGCCAACAACCGTAATTTTTTTTCTTGCGCTTGACATATAGTAGTTCCTCTACATGAGGCCAAACCCGAATCGGGTTTGGCCTGTTATTAGCCGAGTATTTTCTGAGTTAAACCCCTGCAAAAAAGATCAACGACTCAAGTTGTCCAAGATAGCGTTGAAAGTCGCACTCGGACGCATTGCCACCTTAACCTTATCTGAACACGGCCTAAAATAACCACCGATATCTTTAGGTTGCCCTTTCGAGGCATTCAGTTCTGCAATGATGGTATCCAGTTTTTCTTCAAGCTCTTTTGCAACGGGAGCAAACTTCGCTTGCAGATCGGCATCGTCACCCTGTTTAGCTAGTTCTTGCGCCCAATACAATGTTTCGTAAACATGAGTGCCAGCATTGTCTAACTGGCCGACTTCACGTCCGGGTGATTTTTTATTTTCCATCAGCTTGCCACTTGCTCGCTCCAAGGTCTCTGCCAAAGTCAGAGCTTTTTTATTTCCCTTTGTGCGGCCCAAATGCGCAAGAGACTCAGACAGAGCTAAAAATTCGCCCAATGACTCCCAACGCAAATGCCCTTCTTTAACAAACTGCTGAACATGTTTCGGTGCAGAACCGCCTGCTCCGGTCTCAAAAAGACCTCCACCATTAATCAACGGTACGATGGACAGCATTTTTGCACTCGTGCCAAGCTCCAGAATTGGGAACAGATCGGTCAAGTAATCACGCAAAACATTATCCGTTGCAGAAATCGTGTCCTTGCCTTCTTTAGCGCGCTTGAGAGAGTGGTTCATCGCATCCACTGGGGACATAATTTGAATGTCCAAACCATTGGTGTCGTGATCTTTCAAATAGAGGTTCACTTTTGCAATGATCTGAGCATCGTGCGCCCTGTCTTTGTTCAACCAGAAAACAACAGGCATTCCAGAAAGCTGGGTTCGATTGACAGCCAGCTTGACCCAATCTCTGATCGCGATATCCTTAACCTGAGAACTCCTGAAGATGTCACCTTTTTCTACAGCGAACTCAAACATGACCTGCCCGGCCCCATCCAGTAGCTTGATGGTACCTGCTCCACATGCCTCAAACGTCTTGTCGTGCGAGCCATACTCTTCAGCTTTTTTTGCCATCAGGCCCACATTCGGAACCGTGCCCATGGTCGTAGGGTCGAATTCACCGTTCTCTCTACAAAAATCAATGGCTGATTGATAAATCCCCGCATAACTACTATCCGGGACCATGGCCAGCGTATCGTGTTCCTTGCCATCCTGACCCCACATTTTTCCTGAGGTACGGATCGCGGCGGCCAGAGAAGCATCAATGATAACGTCACTCGGAACATGGAAATTGGTGATGCCTTTGTCAGAATCTACCATCGCCAGTTCCGGTCCATTCTGGACACAGGTTTGAATATCAGCTTCAATTTCTTTCTGCTGATCTTCAGGCAAACTCTTTATCTTTGCATACACATCGCCCAGACCGTTGTTGGCATTCACACCCAGCTTTTTAAATGTATCCGCGTGCTCCTCAAAAACATCCGCAAAAACAACTGTCACACCATGACCAAAGATAATCGGGTCAGAAACCTTCATCATCGTGGCTTTCATATGCAATGACAGCAAAACACCCTGTTTTTTCGCTTCCGGTACCTGATCTTTAAAAAACTGCCGCAGAGCCTTGCAACTCATTCGGGTCGCATCTACCACATCACCGCTTTCAAAAGGTATTTTATCTTTCAGGACTGTGGTGCTTCCATCTGCCCCAACAAACTCAATTTTACCGTTTCCAGCCATCGCATCGGTGATGGTTGTGGATTTCTCATTGGAACAGAAATCTCCATCCGTCATGGTCGCGATATTCGTTTTAGAGTCTTTCGCCCATTTACCCATTTTATGAGGATTGCTTTTTGCGTAATTTTTAACCGAAGTAGCCGCCCGACGGTCTGAATTCCCCTGTCTCAAAACAGGGTTGACCGCGCTGCCCTTAACCTTGTCAAACTTGGCTTTAATGGCTTTTTCCTCATCTGTTTTCGGATCTTGAGGGTAATCAGGGATATCATAGCCCTGCGCTTGCAATTCGGCGACAGCGCCTTCGATTTGAGGGTTGGAGGCACTGATATTGGGAAGCTTGATAACATTAGCATCCGGGTCCAGCACCACATCACCCAATAAAGCTAGGTCATCCGGTTGCTGTTGCTCCGGTTTCAATCGCTCAGGAAACTGGGAGATAATTCTACCCGCGAGAGAAATATCCATCGTTCCAACATTGACTCCTGCCACCTGAGTGAAAGACTGTATGATTGGAAGAAAAGACCCGCTCGCAAGTTCAGGCGCTTCATCTACTTTTGTATAAATAATATCTGGCTTTTCTGACATCGTTAGTACTCCAAATTAGAAATTACTTTTAATAGTAATAAATATTAATTTAATGGGAAAATCTTTTGACCGTCGGCCCCATCCTCAGACCCCGCTAATGTGATTTCTGAGCCGCACTCTTAATATTTCGCATTTTTTTTATAGTTCAGTTTGCTACGTTTCTCCTATTTGATAACGTCGCATTTTCGAATTAAAATCATTTAAATCATAACCAAAAAAAATCATCAATTCGTGAATGGCGAACGTACAGGTAAGTGCAACATTAAATGTCTTTTTAGAAGAAAGGGTAAGCTAAATTATTACCCCCTCCATGTCAAGCAATTTTGAACCAATAATTACTCACAAAAAACACCCAAAAAGCCCTTAATAAGAGGATCACCGAAACAGTTGGCAACGCTTTCATATATAATAAACTCATGCACCTTATTTGAAATTTACGATAATCATTTTATTCTTTCTCTAATGAGTGTCTTTTTACGCTAATTTCCCCTTATGGACGTTTCTGAACCTATTTATCGACTGACCATTGATTTCGAGCCGGTGCAAGATATTCCCTCCGACCCGCGGGTGAGATTGCCCTATTTTCAAGCCTTCAAAAAAATATTACAGGAGGAGAAGGAGAAAATTAAAAACTGGCATCGGTCGGGAACTGGCGGACGCGAAATCATCCAGGCTCATACCAATCTGGTCGACAAAGTCATTCAACATGTTTTGTTTTCTATGACACAGCTTGAAGCTTATGCCGGAGCTAAAGTTCTGGATGATTTTTCTCTCGTTGCGGTGGGGGGGTATGGCCGGGGAGAACTCAATCCACTCTCAGACATTGACCTGCTGTTCCTCCTTTCCGAAAACCCTCGTCCCAAAACCGAAACGTTTATTCAGGATGCATTATCGGTGATTTGGGGGTTTGGTATGGAAATCGGTCACAGTTCTCGCACAATTAAAGACTGCATAAAGTTAGCCCAAGAAGACCTGACCATTAAAACAGCCATGATTGAAACCCGGTTTCTAATTGGCAATCCAATCATTTATGGGAAATTCGACAACGCTATCCATAAAAAAGTTTTACAAAAACATGTAAAACAGTTCCTAAACTCTAAATTAAAAGAAAAATACACCCATTATGGGCAAGAAGACGGCGTTGTGTGCCACCCTGAACCTGACATTAAAAACGGGCCGGGAGGGTTGAGAGACTACCATAACGCCTTATGGGCCACTGCCGTTCGTTATGGATGTCATTCTCTACGAGAAATAAACGAAGCCCATGTTCTGTCTCAGCCAGAAATTGAGTCGCTCTACCATTCTGTCGACTTTTCACTTCGGGTGCGCAATGAACTGCATTACCTGACTGAAAAAAAAACCGATACCCTGACCTTCGAAGTTCAAGAACGACTGGCGACCAATCTCGGTTACACGTCTTCTTCTGGCAACCAACCGGTTGAAGAATTCATGCACGACTATTATCTGCACGCTACCCATATCCACAATTTCTCCAAAAACCTGTTCGAGCATTGTCGGCAACCCAAAAGATCTCTCAAGAAAGTCATCGACTCCATAATCCAAAAATCGGTGGGGCATGGGTTTCATATTTCAAACGCTTCTCTGACATACAGTGGTAATGCGAAAGAAGATTTTAAGGCAGACAACACCCTGCTACTAAGAGCATTAGAACTTTGCAGACAACACCAAGTCGCCCCCGACTACAAGTTGCAACGGCAAATGCAGTTGAGTAAAAATCTTGTCAAGAACGACTTCCTGCAAGGTCAAGAAGTCAGAGACTTCCTGCTTTCCACTCTGGAAGACCCGACCGCCGAAAAAATATTACGTCTCATGCATGAGACACGAATTCTTGAGCAAGTTTTGCCAGAGTTCGGGCTTTCTCATTGCAAAGTGAACCATGACTTCTATCACCACTATACAGCCGATGAGCATTCCATGCGCATCATCCACTTCCTCGATGAGCTGGCGAGCATGAGCATCACCAACCCCACCGATCTGTCAGCCCTGTATCAGGATTATGCTGGAAAAGGGATCCTTAAGTTATCAGCACTACTTCAATCCGCGCAAAAATTATCCAATGATGAATTGAGCCCATCAGAGTTTTTACCATCGCTCATCGAAAGGCTGAAACTAAACCCGACCGATGCACAAAACCTGAAATTCTTCACCGACAATCCCTACACGTTGATTGATGCGGCCTTACATCAAGATATCCACCAGCCTACGGTTATCCGCAAATTTGCCAACACGGTTGCGAGCATTGAAAGGCTGAAAGGGCTTTACCTGTTGAGCTACGCCGAATTACGCGCCGTAGCTCCGGGAACGCTGACCGCCTGGAAAAAGATATTACTTTCCGAGCTTTATGAAAGAGCCCTGCAATACTTGAAAAACCCCGAGTCTTTAGAACAACAGCCTCGGGCCACCCGAGTCGGGGTCTTCAAAGCCTTACAACGAGAATTACCCGTAAACGATATCGAAGAACATCTTCGCCAGATGCCGAAAGACTATCTGTGGACAGCCTCTTCAGAAGAAGTCGCGCTTCATATCCGACTTATCCGCTCTTTCAAAGATAAACTGTTCATTCTCCACCACCAATTTTATGAAGAGGGAAACTACCATAACCTGACCCTTTGTTGCCCCATCGGCAGTGAGGCCTTCAAAAAATTAGTGGGAACCGTCACCGCAAAAAACCTTAATATTCTGGGAGCGCATATCTATCTCAAACAAGATGGAATTGTAATTGTCTCCATGCAGGTCGAAGCCAATACCCACGCCACCGCCGAAGACTTTGAAGTCTGGAAAAACATCAAAAACACCCTGAGCCAATTATTTTCCAAAGAAATCAGTCTACAAACGCTATTGAAGTCTCGCACTCGCTATGCGGGAGGACAAAAAAAAATGGCCATTGTCCCCAGAGTTCATGTCGAGAAAACGATAGACAATCCGTTCATCGTGATTCGAGTTGAAGCCCGAGACCATATTGGAATGCTCTATAAAGTTTCCACCGTTTTTGTTGATTTTGGAATTCGCATTCATCGGGCTAAAATTTCCATTCAAGGCGACCGCGCCATTGACGTATTTTATGTATCCCTGAAAAATAAAAATGTCGATTTCAAAAAGATGATCCGCAGGTTCAAAGAACAAATGATCCAGACCCTATTGATCGAAAAATTAGAAGATGTGCGGTGATGAAAAATTATCACAAAAATAGTTTTAGAATTGCCCTGATTTGGGCCTTCATCGTTTGGACCCCCAATGCACTCGCGAACCCTGCCGATATAGAAACCGGTCGAGATATTTTCCACAAACATTGCCAAGCCTGTCACGGCGACAAAGGCGATGGAAAAACCTTCGCCGCCAACGTGCTGAACCCACCACCCAAAAATTTCACCGCTGAGAAATCGAAACAAACCCTGACAACAGAGCGAATGATCCGCTCTGTCAGCAAGGGAAGAATGGGCACTGCCATGATGCCTTGGGAATCAAGACTGACAGCAAAAGAAATTCAAGCGGTGGTGACTTATATCAGGAAGAAACTGATGGGGCTGAAACTACAGGCAAATATAAAGAACGATAAGCGATCAAAATAAATTCTAAGAATCAATCGACTCTCAAAATAACAGCCTACTTACTCACCGTTTTGCCCAGCTTGTTTTCTATGGAAGCAATTTTCGATTCGAGCCGACCCGACTTACCCTCCCGGTAATCAATCTTGATGCCGCAAGTGATGCGCTTACAATCTGCTCTCATGGTTTCATAACATTGCTTGACCACCGCCATGACTTCATCGAACTCACCTTCTAGCACCGTCCCCATCGGGTTCAGCCGATAAGGAACACCGCTCTCATCAATGATTTTAAGAGAACGGGCAACCTGTTCACTAACGCTTTCGCCTTTATCCATCGGGCTCATACTGAATTCAAGCAACACCATATGCAATGACCTCATAAACTAAAATATTATTAAAAATAAGGAAAACCCCCTGAAGCTCAGGGTTCTTTACAAAATTATCCTTGCATTTTAGGGCCGACTTGTGGAATTATCAACCATCCCATAAAGAGATTGCGGGAAATCCAAGTAAAGGTGGTACCTGTTTTTTGTCCCAATTAGATGATCTGCGCCAGCAGATCGATAAAATAGACGACCAGCTATTAAAGCTGATCAGTCGTCGTGCCCAAATGGCCCAAAAAGTCGGCGACGAGAAGACTCGTCAGGGGAAGATGAAGCATTTTCATGTTCCTCATCGCGAAAGAGCGATCCTTGACCGACTTAAAGAGCAGAATAAAGGCCCTTTTCCCGACCTTTCCATAGAAACTATTTTTCGTGAGCTGTTTTCGGCGACCTTGGCTTTAGAAAAGCCTTTGAAAATTGCTTTTCTCGGTCCAGAAACCACATTCAGTCATCAAGCGGCGGTGCGGCATTTTGGTCATTCTTGCGCCTTCAACCCTTGCGGAAATATTGAAACCGTTTTTTCTGAAGTCGAATTGGGCAACTCGGACTATGGAGTCGTGCCAGTCGAAAACTCCATCGAAGGGGTTATCAACCTGACCCTCGACTGCTTTGTCGATTCACCTCTACATATTTGCAATGAGACTCGGCTTCCTATTGGGCTATTTCTTTTGTCCAAAACCAGCGATCAGAAAAAAATCCAAAAAGTCTATTCACATCCTCAACCTTTAGCGCAGTGCAGAAACTGGCTGAATCTCCATTTACCGGGTGTTGAACAAGTTCCCACTTCCAGCACCGCACAAGCGGCGCAATTGGCCAAACAAAGTAAAAATACTGCCGCCATTGCCGGAGAACTTGCCGCTCAAGTTTATGGATTGAAAATTCAGGAGCGGAACATTCAGGATCAGGCTGAAAACCACACTCGATTTCTCATTATCGCCAAAGATAAAGCCAAAAAAGCCAAGCATAATAAAACATCGGTCATGTTCTCCATCACCGATGAAGCGGGGTCTTTGCTCAAAACTCTGCAATTATTTGCCCGCAATAAAATTAATCTATCAAAAATACAATCCCGTCCCTTGCGCAATCGCCCTTGGGAATATCTGTTCTATGTCGACTTCATGGGCCATATAGAAGATAAGGCCGTCGAAAAAGTCATTAAAACATTGAGCAAGCAAGCTTTGTTTTTGAGGGTGCTCGGCTCGTACCCCGAAGCGAGGCAACCGTGAAACTTTTTGGCAAAATGACCGTAATCGGGGTGGGTCTGCTGGGTGCTTCTTTGGCCAAAGCCTGTAAAGAACAGGGTCTGGTAGAAGAGATTGCTGGGTTTGGTCGAAATCGCGAGAATCTGGAAAAAGCTCAGGCATTGAATATCATCGACCACTGCCCCAAAAGCCTAACCGAAGCAGTGAGCGATGCCGATTTGGTTGTGTTGTGCACCCCCGTATCAACCATCGCCCCGCTGATTAAAGAAATGATTGCAGACCTTCGACCCGGCACTCTGATCACCGATGTCGGCTCAGTCAAAGAATCTGTCGTCACCGATGCAGATAAAATCATACCTGAAAACATATTCTTTGTCGGGTCCCACCCCATCGCCGGTGGGGAAAAATCTGGGCTGGAGGCTTCTAGCGCAAGTTTATATCAGAATGCAAAATGCATCGTTACCCCAACTGAGAAAACCGACAAAAAGGCGCTGGAAAAAATCAGTGCGCTCTGGCAAGCCGTGGGCATGAAAGTCATCGAACTATCCTTACAAGAACACGATTTTATTTTCGGGGCGGTGAGTCACCTGCCTCATATCGTAGCTTACGCTCTCATGAACACATTGGGAGCCTTAAAAACTCAAGAAGGACATGAAGTCACAGCCTTTTCAGGGGCCGGTCTGAGAGACATCACCCGGATTGCTTCAGGCGACCCGGTGATGTGGCGGGATATTTGTTTGGCCAATAACAACCACTCTCTGGCCATGATTGACTTGTTCCAAGAAAAATTGGCTGAAATTCGCGGTAGCATTGAAAAAGGCGATGGACAGGCATTGAAAGAAGAGTTTTTGGCCGCCAACAAATATCGACTTAGCGTGATATGAGCCGATGATTATTGCGATAGATGGGCCAGCCGGAAGTGGCAAAAGCACAGTGGCTAAATTGGTCGCCAAACAGCTGAACTACCGATATATAGACACTGGCGCCATGTACCGTTCTGTCGCTTGGATTGCTCAGAATAAGGGGTTTGACCTCAGCGATGAAATAACCATGGCGAAAATTGCTGAGAGTTTAGACATTCAATTTGTTCCCGGCGATACCAATGGACAATCGGTTCTGGTAGAAGGCAAAGATATAACTGCCCATTTGAAAAATGAATCGGTAGGAAGAGGAGCCGCCACAGTTGCCGCACAGAAAGCCGTGCGCGAGATTCTTGTCGCAAAACAACAGCAAATCGGCGAGGCCGGAAAAATGGTCATGGATGGGCGCGACATTGGCACGGTTGTGTTTCCTCAGGCCGACAAAAAGTTTTTTTTCGTTGCTGATGCTGAAGAGCGTGGCCGACGACGTTATGAAGAGCTGAAGATTAAACACCCAGGTTTGAATTTACAAACCATTATTGAGGAAATTCGACAACGCGACCATGAAGACTGCAATCGAAAGATTTCGCCTCTGGTCAAAGCCAAAGATGCTTTAGAAGTCGACACCACTCAATTAAATATTGAAGAAGTCACCAAACACGTTTTAAAGAATATAAACAACCCAACCAAATAGAAAGTGAGAATTAGGCGGTCATGAAGATATCCAAAGAACTGCTAGCGCAAATGGAAGAGGATGACAAGGCGGAGTTAGAGGAATTAACTCCTAACGAAGTTGCCTCGTACGAAGAAATGGAGAGCTATTTCAATGATAGTCTGGGCCGATTTAAGGCCTCACAGATCATCATCGGAAAAGTTATCGCCATCTCCAATGGATTGGCAACCATTGATGTGGGTTTTAAATCAGAAGGCCTTGTTTCGCTTTCTGAGTTTCCGGGTAACGGCAAAGACCTCTTGGTTGATGATGAGGTTGAGGTTTTTCTTGAAAAAGTGGAAGACAATCATGGCAATGTTGTCCTGTCCAAAGAAAAAGCACTGAAAATTAAAATCTGGGATGATCTGGTTAAAACTTATGAAGCCGATGAGATCATTCAAGGTGTAGTCGTTGCGAAAGCCAAAGGCGGGTTGACAGTTGATATTGGACTGAAAGCCTTCTTGCCGGGTTCTCAAATCGACCTGCGTCCGATTCGCAATCTGGAAAAATTGATCAGCGAAAAATTCGACATGAAAATCATCAAGATGAACAAAAAACGCGGCAATATTGTTCTGTCGCGAAGAATTCTTCTTGAAGAGCAACGCAAGCAACTCCGCGAAGGCACGCTTGGCAAGATGAGTGAAGGCAACCTCATCGAAGGTATTGTCAAAAACATCACCGAATACGGAGTGTTCATCGACTTGGGCGGCATTGACGGATTACTGCATATCACCGATATGTCTTGGGGCCGGGTCAACCATCCCTCTGAAATGTTTTCCATTGGTGACAAAGTCACTGTCATGGTTCTCAAATACGATAAAGAAAAAGAACGCGTTTCATTGGGCCTCAAACAAACCAGCTCCGATCCTTGGGTTGATGTGGACACCAAATACCCGGTCAGCACTCAGATCAAAGGCCGAGTCGTCAGCATCACCGATTACGGAGTCTTTGTTGAACTAGAAAAAGGCATTGAAGGACTGGTTCATATTTCCGAAATGAGTTGGAGTCGGCATGTGAAACATCCGAGCAAAATCGTTTCAATTGAAGATCAGGTCGAGGCCATTGTATTGACCCTCGATAAAGATAAAAAACGGATTTCACTCGGCATGAAACAAATTGAGCCGAATCCGTGGGAAAAAATTGAAGACAAATATCCCATCGGTTCTGAAGTCGATGGCACCGTGCGCAACTTGACGGACTTCGGTGCTTTCGTAGAACTGGAAGACGGGGTTGATGGATTGATTCATATTTCTGATTTAAGTTGGAAAAAAATCAAACATCCTTCTGAAATCCTGAAGAAGAAAGACAAAATCAGTTCCGCAGTACTCAGCATTGACAAGGAAAACTGTAGGATCTCTCTGGGTGTCAAGCAGTTACAGCCTGACCCGTGGGAAGGCATTGCGGCCAATTATCCTATCGGTACGGAAGTCAGCGGTAAAATCATCAAAGTAACCGGCTTCGGCGCGTTCGCAGAATTTGGCGACGGGTTGGAAGGTTTGATCCATGTTTCACAACTCAGTTCAGAAAAAATCACCGATCCTGAGTCGGCTGTGAAATTGGATGATGAAATCAAAGCAAAAGTGATTAAAGTGGATACCACTAACAAAAAAATCGCTTTAAGCATTAAAGCTTTTGAAGAAAACCTTGATATTTCGCAGATCGAAAAAGAACAGGTAGACCTCGAAGGTTTTAAGGAAGATACCGAAGAGTAAAACATTGGGGAACTCTGGACCCGAAAGGGTCCAGAGAACCTTGAACTGATAAACAATCAATCCCCCATTTTTTCGTGAAATTCTTTTTACGACTTTCGGCAAGCCTCTTAGCATTCGTACTTTTTCTAGCCATCGGGTCGGCCTTATGGCCAGACCGTTGGAAATCTCCAGCCGCTGAAATCGCCTTGGTTAATATTCAAGGAGTGCTCATGAGTTCTCAGTCCATCGTTCGCCAGCTCTCCAATTACCGTCACAACCCGAAAGTGCGGGGAATCATCCTGCGCATTGATACTCCCGGTGGAGCCGTTGCTCCAGCCCAAGAAATTTATAGTGAAATCTTGAAGCTTCGAGCCGCCAACAAAATAGTCTACGCCTCAATGGGGACGGTGGCGGCATCAGGAGGCTATTATATCGCCTGCGCCGCCGACTATGTTCTGGCTAACCCCGGAACGCTCACGGGAAGCATCGCCGCCGTAATGGCCTTCAATAATGTTGAGGAACTCACTAAAAAAATAGGCGTCAAGCCAGATGTCATCAAAAGCGGTTTATATAAAGATGTCGGCTCTCCTCTGCGAGCCATGAAAGCGGATGAACGCAACCTATTACAAAATGTCGTGGACGATGTGCATCAACAATTCGTACAGGCCGTGTCCGAGGGCCGAGGCTTGCCAGTAGCAGAAGTCAGCAAAATTGCCGATGGAAGAATCATGACAGGACAGCAAGCTCTTAAATTAAAGTTGGTCGATGAAATGGGCGGGCTAGAAAAAACCACGGCCCTCCTAGCAGAAAAGTTAGGCATTCAGGGAAGACCCGAAGTGATTGAAGAAAAGGAAAAAACACCTTTTTTCGACTGGCTTCTGCAAAGCGCATTTTCCGGAAAACTTGTAGATACCTTGATGCCCACGTCTTCCCCCCGCCTCCAGTACACTTGGTCGCCCTAAAACGAGCATTTTAAAAACGAATCGGTATCAAAATATTAATACCTGTATTTGTTTTTTTCAATATGTCGCCATCGACCTTTGAAAATGATTTTTGGGTGAACATAATTGCCACTTCAAAAACGGGTAAACCCATCAAAATATTGGGCTTGACTTAATAACAGTGAGTGATATACTTCACCGAATTCTTTTCAAAGGAGCGGTTAAAATGTTTACCGGTGGAGGGAGACTTTTTAATGACTAAAGCAGAGCTTGTTGAAAGAGTGGCCAACCAAATCAACTTGACGAAAAAACAGACTGAAGTTGTAGTAAACACTGTTTTTTCAAGCATTACCGAGTCGTTAGCAGAAGGTAAAAAAGTTGAATTACGTGGATTCGGAAGTTTTCGAATTCGGGAAAGAAACGCCAGAGTTGGGCGCAACCCCAAATCCGGCCAGAAAGTGGATGTTCCTTCTAAAAAAGTGCCTTTTTTCAAGGCTGGCAAGGAATTGAGACAACTTGTAGACGAGCATGAAAAAGCTCAAGATGAAGCGCAGGAATCCTAGACAGGGCTTCGCTTTCAGCTCCTTTTTGCCTCGAAACAAGAATCACTCGACCGAGTTCACTGACTTGGATACCCGTATCCTTCCCCTAAAAAACCACTCTTTAATTTCAATACCTTAACCTTATATTTGTGCAGGTGAGTGTTTTTTTGCCCAGAAATGATCGTGGCAGAACTCAACCCATTTGCCCCTTGAATTATGTCTGGTAGTTCTTTCGGAAAAATTTTCAAGATCACCACTTGGGGAGAATCACACGGTGATGGAGTCGGCGTAGTGGTCGAAGGTTGCCCTGCGGGATTACCTCTCAAAGAGTCTGACATCCAAAAAGATCTCGATCGACGCCGCACAGGGCAAAGCAAAGTCACCACCACCCGCAAAGAAAATGACCGCATCATTATTATGTCTGGGGTTTTTAAGGGTAAAACCACAGGCACTCCCATTGCCATGCGAGTCGATAATCAAGATGCGGACTCCTCCAAATATGAACTGATCAAGCATCTATACCGCCCTGGTCACGCTGACTACACCTACGACGCAAAATATGGTTTTCGGGATTATCGTGGTGGCGGACGATCCAGCGCCAGAGAGACCGTCGGTCGAGTTGCCGCCGGAGCCATCGCCAAAAAACTTTTAGCACGCGATAAAATCAGCGTTACAGGGTTTACGCGACAAATCGGTCACCAAATCGCAGAGAAAATCAATTTCAAAGAAATCGAAAAAAATATAGTACGGTGTCCCGACCGCAAAGCCGCTGAGAAAATGGTGGCGGCGATCATGGAAGCGCGTAAAAATGGCGATTCACTCGGTGGCATCGTCGAAGTCGTTGCCATGGGCGTGCCAGCAGGGTTGGGAGAGCCGGTCTTCGATCGACTCGATGCCGACCTAGCAAAGGCTGTGATGAGCATTCCGGCTGTTAAAGGAGTGGAGATCGGTGCGGGGTTCCAAACCGCCACCATGACCGGATCGGAATGCAATGATGTTTTCGTCATGAAAAACAAAAAGGTGACAACCCAAACGAATAACGCTGGGGGAATTCTCGGTGGCATATCCAACGGTATGGATGTCGTCGTCAAATTGGTTGTGAAACCGACTTCTTCTATTAACAGCGAGCAAGAAACCATCACCCAAAAGGGGAAAAAGGCCAAGATCCGCGTTGAAGGTCGTCATGACCCCTGTGTTGCCCCCAGAGCCGTACCAATTGCCGAGGCAATGGTTGCTCTGACCCTCATTGATCACCTGATGAGAAATCAAACAGTACGCCTCACTTAATCGGGGCTGTCTACAATGCGAGTTGGTTTTATACAAAATAATCCGGTCTTTGGAAACGTTCAGGAAAACCTGAGCCGGATTGAAAGACTTCTTCCCGCCCACAATGCCGATCTATTTGTTCTGCCCGAACTCTTTGCAACCGGGTATCAATTTACCGACAGAAAAGAAGCGCAAAGTTTAGCCGAACCAATTCCTGATGGAGCCACCACCCGCGCTCTAATGAGTCTCGCCAAACAAACCCAAACCTTCATCATCGCAGGTCTTGCTGAGACCGATGCCAAGCAGGTCTATAATTCTGCCGTCATCATTGGCCCCAGTGGATACATCGGCAAATATCGCAAACTCCACCTTTTTGACACAGAAAAAAATTGCTTCACGCCAGGAAACCTGCCTCTTCATGTTTTTGATATGAACGGTGCAAAGGTCGGGGTCATGATTTGCTTTGACTGGCGTTTCCCTGAAACGGCTAGAACCCTAGCTCTTATGGGGGCTGACCTGATAGCTCACCCGTCTAACCTAGTTCTGGCTCATTGCCCGCAAGCCATGATCACCCGATGCCTAGAAAACCGTATCTTTGCCATCACCGCCGATCGTGTCGGGACAGAAAGTCGAATTCCGGGTGAGTCGCTTCATTTTATAGGGCAAAGCCAGATCGTAGACCCAGATGGACATATTTTGGTCCGAGCTTCTGGGGTGGATGAAGCTGTGCATGTTGTTGAAATAGATCTAAGTTTAGCGCGCAATAAAGACCTCACTCCAAACAACCACTTGTTTAATGACCGCCGTACCGATGACTACCTCCTCTAGCAACACAGCTTTGAAATAACCTCGCCTTGGGTTAAAATAAAATCATTATTTTTAGGCAAAAAACTATCAGACCCGACTCAGCGGCAACCACCGCTTGCAATTAATTGAGAGGATTATAATGAGTAACGAAAAATCACGGTTTTTAAAAAGAGATGATGGAACGATCTACGATTCTCTGACTAGCGTCACGTGGATGGCAAACGACTCACGACTCGACCTAGACAAAGAAGTCTCTTACTCTGAAACACTAGAATATCTCAAACAAACCAACGAAAAAAAGCTTGGCGGGTTTGACGATTGGCGTATTCCAACGGTTCATGAGGCCGCATCTATTTACGATAAGGACAAATTAAATAAGGATTTTAAAGGCGGGGACATTCATCTCGACTCGGTATTTCCTCTTGGAGCGGCGAATTGCACCTGGACTTCTTCCACACGTGGCAAAGAAGCGCAAATTCTCTTCTATATGAACGGCTGTGCCTACTGGTATGGCAAAGCCGACCAAACTATTTCTCACGCCGTCCGTCTTGTTCGTCGAGACATTTAAGTCATCTGTAGCAAACCATCATATTAATCCCTCCCCTTTTGGGGGTGGATTAATTGGGTTGTGCAATTTTAACATTTGGCGATTGCAGACCAAAGAAGGGCACCAGATCGTTGGGCACCGATAACTCCCGGTACAAGATATGAAACGCTTCATCAGAAAGGCCTTCGGCTAAAAGTTTTTTCACCTGATCGACAGAAACCGTCTGCTGTGATGGCTCATCAAACATCGTGACCCCAACCCCCACCCAATGCGTATGTACAAACTGCTGTTGCACCAAGCTCTCAACGCCTGTGCTGTATTCCAAGCTTTTTCTAATGATATGCTGGGCGATATAAGCGGGCACACAACGCCCAACAGCGATCACTTTTGAAGTCTCACCCATGGGGTAAACTCTCAAAGATACGCGTGTAGAACCCACTTCGCCAAACTCTTTAAAAACCTTTTTTCTTTGTTTACGAAAAGATTTGGAAATAAAACCTTCAATCTTAATTCGTTTCTTATCCACCGGCTCACATTTTTTCTCAGCAAACACCGGAGACGCACCCACCAACCCCAAAATCATTAAAACAGGAATGACCCGCCTCATGAATAGATTCAAAAACTGATTGAACTGTTCTTTATCATTTTGCATAATCAATTTTCCTGTTTCTCCGGTTAAAGACAAATCCTCTGTTATAATACACAGACCTGATTGTTATTTATCCCTGTTTATGAATGAATTCTGCGGCGCTTTGTTCGCTTGAAAAATAGTAATCCTGACCGTTAATAGATTTTTTGACCGCCTCAGATTTTGGAATGTATACCCCATTATTCGGGTCCATGACCATTTCGGTAGGCTCTTGTTCGGCAGATGATTTTTCCGGAAAAATCGCGCGCGCAATGAGTACCAACACGACGACGACAATTCCCAATAATACTAAGCGAACCATGCTGGCATTCTAAGGTTTTGTGGCGCAAAATTCAAGTTGGCATTGGGAGTAGGTATTGGCATTGTTAATTATTGGATAATTAGGCTCTTCTGAATCATGAACGATGAATCAAAATTTGAATTGGATGACCTCGATCAAGACAAACCTCTAGTTCCGGTTGTTCGGGAAAAAGGGTCTTTGGTCCCCCTTGACCCTTTTACCGCTTACCTGCAAGAAATCCGCAAATACCCGGCCTTAACAGAGGCAGAGGAAAAAGAGCTGGCCATTCGTTATCAGGAAACGGGAGACTTGGAATCTGCCTATAAATTGACCACCGCGAATTTGATGATGGTCATTAAAATTGCAATGACTTTCAAACGCGAATGGCAAAATATGATGGATTTAGTTCAGGAGGGCAATATTGGCTTGATGAAAGCGGTTAAAAATTTTGACCCCTTTCGTGGAGTCCGCCTTTCTGCCTACGCCACGTGGTGGATCAAGTCATACATCCTGAAACATATTCTCGACAATTGGCGTTTGGTGCGGGTGGGGACGACCAACGCCCGACGTAAATTATTGTTCAACCTGAAAAAAGAAAAAGAAAAACTAGAACGAGAAGGTTTCGACCCGACCACCAAATTGCTGGCCGAACGATTTGGTGTGGATGAATCTGAAGTCATTGATGTCTCTGCCAGCATCGGTGCCATGGATGTTTCCATCGACACCCCGGCCCGGTCTGACAGCACAATGACTCCGGCACAAATGCTTTCGGATGGCAGGTCGGTCGAAAAAAATATTGAGCAAAAACAAAGCCGACAGATTCTTAGTGAAAATATTGAGAGATTCAAAGCCGAGTTGAACCCTAACGAAATTGAAATTTTCGATCAACGCGTTCTATCTGAAGACCCCCTATCGCTACAAGAAATTGGTGACCGCAGAGGTGTCACCCGAGAGGCCGTGCGTCAGGCGGAACAACGATTATTGAAAAAATTTAAAATTTATATCGAAGAAAATATGCCGGAAGCGGCAGACTATTTTAAAAATTGAGGAGGAGCACTATGAGTACCCGAACCGAAACCGATAGTATGGGCGAAATTGATGTCCCGGCCAGTAGTTATTATGGAGCCCAAACGGCGCGATCATTGATCCATTTTGATATCGGCACCGAAATCATGCCACGCGAAATCATCCGTGGCATGGGTATCTTGAAAAAAGCATCAGCCATGGTGAATGCCGAGTTAGGCCTTATGCCTGAGAATATTAAAGACTTGATCTGTCAGGCCGCTGACGAAGTCATCGAAGGAAAACTAGACGCACATTTCCCTCTGAGTGTTTGGCAAACCGGTAGCGGCACGCAGTCTAATATGAACAGCAATGAAGTCATCGCCAACCGCGCCATTGAAATAGCCGGAGGAACCATCGGGTCGAAAGACCCAGTTCACCCCAACGACCATGTAAATAAAGGTCAGTCGTCCAACGACACCTTTCCCACCGCAATGCATATCGCGGCTGTTGAGCGCATTCGTGACACGCTCATTCCTTCGATATCCACCTTGATGCAATCGTTTCGAAAAAAATCTGAGGAGTTTCAAGACATCATCAAAATCGGTCGCACCCATTTGATGGATGCCACCCCGCTCACCCTCGGTCAGGAGTTCAGTGGCTACACCACGCAATTGGAGTATGCTCTTGATCGCATTAATGGTTGCATGCCCCGCATGTATCAAATCGCTTTAGGCGGAACTGCGGTGGGAACCGGCCTCAATTCACATAAGGATTTTTCCGTCAAAGTCGCCAACCAAATTGCCGAGTTGACCGGATGTCCCTTTGTCACGGCTCCGAACAAGTTTGAATCACTCGCCGCTCACGATGCCGTGGTCGAGGCCAGTGGCGTGCTTAAAACCATCGCCTGCTCACTCATGAAAATTGCCAATGATATTCGCTGGCTGGGGTCTGGCCCCCGATGCGGAGTGGGAGAACTCATTTTGCCAGCCAATGAACCGGGAAGCTCTATCATGCCCGGCAAAGTCAACCCCACTCAATCAGAAGCCATGACCATGGTGGCGGCACAGGTGATTGGTAATGACACCACCATCAATGTGGGTGGATGCTCCGGAAATTTTGAGCTCAATGTTTTTAAACCTGTGATGATTTATAATCTTCTACAATCCATTCGTTTACTTGCAGACTCATGCCGATCATTCAACGACCATTGCGTGGTTGGCATTGAACCCAATAGAATTCAGATTGAAAAACATTTGCAAGGTTCACTCATGCTGGTCACGGCTCTCAATCCTCATATCGGCTATGACAACGCCGCTAAAGTTGCCAAGAAAGCCTATCAAGACAACAGCACCCTGAAAGAAGCGGCGGTGGCTTTAAACTTGCTCACAGCAGAGGAGTTTGATGAGAAAGTACGGCCTGAAAATATGACCGGCCCGAAAGGGTGAGGCTCGATATAGAGCCGCGATCAAAACAAAACATCGCATTTTAAAATTACCGGGTGAAGCCTTATGTTTCAAAACGGAGGAACTTTTATTGGAATTATTGTCGTGCTGGCTATTTTACTACCGATCATTTTAAAAAAAATGTATTAGGCGTGATGCTATCGGCAATTTTCACACCAAGGGGAGATGCACCCTAATCCATATATAAGTCAATGGGTTAGGGTGTTCAAACCAACTCTTACCTTCTGCGCCCATAAAAATTATCAAAACATGCCGATTTCCCCCCTTGTATTTCCCCTTCCAAGCGAATAAGCTTATACATACACACTACAAATTTACCCCTATTTGCTTTTAGGCTATGAACATTTTAAAAGATACAAATTCTCTGAGCCAGACTGCCATTTCTCGTTTTTTTCTCGACACGGAATTACAATGTATCTTGGAATCAGGCAAGAAAATTTTCCTCAAAAAGGACGAAGTTCTTTTTGAGGAAAATTCCTTTCAGGAAACT
>JABIYR010000167.1 GCA_018702695.1 Nitrospina sp.
CTTATTGATACTGCAAGCAGGCACAGGGGTTTATGTCATTGGCTCGTTATATGGGCTGGAATCCATCCTTTCCGCACCTTGGAACAGCTACAACCTGACCGACCCGGCTTCGGCCTTTTTACGCTATTTTAAAGATTCCGCCGGTCTCATGCTGGTACCAACATTGCTTTTAGGAATGTGCTTTCCGCTATTGATAAAAATAATATCTGGAAGCCATCAAAATATTGGAAAGGCCACGGGCCAAATCTATTCGGCAAACACCTTTGGAGCCATTCTCGGGTCATTGTGCGCGGGCTTCTTGTTTCTCCCTAACTTGGGAACCCAAGTCAGCCTGACCCTAGTTGCCACCCTGAATTTGTTGACCTTAGTTTTATTGTTCCGAACCGGAAACTATTTAACTCTGGCGGTGCGCAAGGGGTTGACTGTGGTATTCGTGGCGTTGGTTCTTTTTGTCAATATGTCCATTCCCACTGATTTGCTGAACCCATTTTTCATGCGAGACAGCACCGGTAAACGAAACCTTAAAACGTTGATGTATTTCGAAGAAGGGCTCTCCGATACGGTAGCCGTATTTAAAGACGATTATGGAATTGTCGACCCGACCGCCAAAAGCTTGATCTTAAATGGTGTTTCCATGTCCGCATCGAATGTAACGGCCTCCCGTTATATGAAACTGTTCTCTCATATTCCCATTTTATTGGTTGACCAACCCAAGGACGTTCTCGTTGTCTGCTTTGGCACTGGGCAAACTACTGGGGCGGCAGCACTGCATCCACGTGTCCAGTCTGTGGATAGTGTGGAGTTGTCTGCCAGTGTCCTGAATGCTGGGAAAATGTTTGCCGAACAGAATTATGATGTGCTGAACAACCCTAAAGTGAATTTTGTGATTCAGGATGGGCGCAACCATCTTTTGACCACTCATAAGCGTTACGATGTCATCACCTCCGAGCCACCGCCACCTCGTACAGCATTCACCGTTAACTTGTACACTCAGGAATATTATGAGCTACAGAAAAAGCGTTTAAAACCGGGCGGCATTGTCGCGCAATGGATTCCTCTTCACAGCCAGGGTAAAAAGGAAGTGGCCATGCACTTCAAGACCTTCCGGTCTGTTTTCCCCTACACTATGGGCTGGTTTTCCGTCTCCAATGAAATCATCATCATCGGTTCCGACCAACCCATCCGAATTGACTTTGAAAAACTTAAATCACGCTTGCAAGAGCCCACAGTTAAAAAGGCTCTAGCAGATATCGAAATCCCCAATGCACTTTCCTTTTTGAGCAATCTCTGGTATCTCGATGAACAAGTCCAAGCCTTAGGCAAGGGCCACCCTCTCATCACCGACAATCATCCGGCCATTGAGTTCTATCTCGACCTAGGCAATGTCATCGACTCCTCTGGCAAAGAAAAATATATTTTCAACCGGGCTTCTTTCGATCAAATTGTCAATCAAGTCCAAAACCTGTCAGAAGAAGATAGAGAGTCATTCAAAAGCCATTATAAAGCCATGGACCTGTATCAACGCGGTGTCATGTATAGCAACCGCGGACAATTGCTTAAAGCCCTGAACTTGGTTGAAGACAATAATTTGGTGCGCTACCACTTGCAAGCGGGTAAAGACCAAATCGCTCGTCTGGTCGAACAGGTCGAACACAACCCGGATGACTGGGAAAATCTTCTCAACCTTGGGCACAGCTATTACCAACTTGGTGAATACAAAAAAAGTGTGGAAATATTGACAATGGCATTGGGAAAAAATCCCAACCTGAGCTATGCCCATTTGTATATGGGTTACAACCTTCTGGAGATGGGAAAAAAGGAGCAGGCTCTCAAGCACTTCAAAAATACCGCTAAAATGGACCCTCGCCAAATGGGAACCATCATGCGCGAGATAGGGCTGATCAACCTTCTGCAAGCGACCGAAAAAAATCCGCATGACTCAGCACTCCAACATTCAGCCGCCGAATTTTTCAACATGAAAAATGAGTACTTGAAATCACTGGAGTACACCTTGAAAGCTCTGGATGAAGACCCTATGAATCTTAAGCTTTTACAAAGTATCGTTTTCAGCTATCGAGGTCTGGGCGAAGCTAAAGAGGTGCTCATGTATGGGGGTCGCTATAGCCTGATTGACCCGGATGAAATTCACTTACAATATATTCTTGGGGAAATTTATAGCAAGCTTCTTAAATGCCATAAGGCCATCCCGCTCCTGAAAAAGGTATTGGCGAAAGATGACACCTATCAAAATGCCCAGAGAATATTAGATACCTGCGAAAAATCTATCGCCGCGCAAGCAGAAGACATTTAAAGATACAACCTCAAAGTGTTCCATAGATTGTTCTTAATGAGTTTTTCCAGCCTAAACAGCTTGGCTCCAAGACCTTAAAACACCCTGAATTTCAAGGGTTTACATCAAAACAGCAAAAAACCTAAGCCATTGTAAGCAAACAAATTTTGACCCCACCCACAACATTTACACTGATCTTCTGTGAAAAAAAATGTTGCAAAAAACAGGTTATTCCGTAACACTACTACTGTAAGGAAGTCTATACCCAATGAGACTACTAAGTGTAAAGAAGTTTATTTCCAATCATAGGGTTACAGGAAGCAAGGTCATGACACCCACTACCCAGAAAAAAAGCTTTTTCAAAAGTGGAAAACGAAAACTTCCTCCTCTTTCCCTGCTTTTCATTCTGGTTACCGCAACACTGTTGGGTGTAGGGGGCTTTGGCATCTGGACCGTTGAAAAACAGATGAAAGAAAACCTTGCCACACAACTGGAATTAATTGTTCAAGGAAATCTCGAATCACTAAAAATTTGGGCCCAAGCGATAAAGCTGGATACTCAGGTTCTATCGCGTCAACCTACAATTAACGAAAAGCTGACATCGCTTCTTGAAATAGCACAACCTGACACGATCACGACGGAGACTTTGAGCCAATCGGAAGAACTGGCTTGGCTCAGAAAAAATCTGGGTGAAGCTTGTAAAACATATGGGTTTGTCGGTTTTGTGGTGTTCGACCTCACTGGGTTGCAAGTGGGTAGTTATTTAGATGGCGCCCTAGGCACAAGAAACTTATTGGGAAAGTCAGATTTCTTTTACCGTTCTATGCAAGGCGATACGGTAGTTTCACAACCCTTTTACGCCGAGATTGACCTACCAGATGAAGAAGGTGTTTATCATTCTGACGAAGCCACCATGTTCGTCTCAACCCCCATTCTCAGTCAAGCAGGAGAAACTGTTGGCGTACTGGCCTTCCGACTCCGCCCCGAAAAAGAGTTTAGCCATCTACTTTCGATCAGTCGATTCGGCGATACCGGAGAAACATACGCCTTCAATGATGAAGGACTTCTGGTTTCCAATAGCCGATTTGACAGCCAACTGATATCCAGTGGGCTTCTGCTGGCTGGGCAGAAATCAATTTTAAATATCTATATTCGAGATCCAAACCGAAATCTGCAAATTAAAGCCAAGTATCAGAATGAAAACACCTCTCTATGGCCCCTAACAAAAATGGTAACGCTTGCGACAAAACACCAGTCCGGGTTTGATGTAGACGGCTATAACGACTATCGTGGTGTCTCGGTGGTCGGTGCTTGGGTGTGGGAACAAGAATTAGACATTGGTCTGGTGACAGAAATCGATGTTGCCGAAGCATTCCGCCCTCTTAAAACTTTAATGACCTGGTTCCTTCTTCTTTTTGGCCTGCTATTAATTTTTGGAGCCACGGCTTTCTTCCTACGTTCGCGCTACACACGAAGCCAGCAAGAGACGCTCGAAAATGAGAAGCGGTTGAGTTCTTTTTTGGATACCGCTTCGGACTCCATTATCTGTATTGATACCTTTGGGACCATCCAGTCGGTAAACTCCTCCGTTGCTGAGAAATTTGGCTATGAACCCAGTGAACTTCTAAGAAAAAACATAAAAATTCTGATGCCCAAGCCTCATTCGAGTGCTCACGATGGTTATCTTGAAGCTTACCTGAAAACGGGGAAAGGAAATGTCATCAATATGGTGAGTGAGGTCACCGCTAAACGTAAAAATGGAAATATTTTCCCCATCGAGTTGAGCGTTTCAGAATCTGTTGTCAAAGGCGAAAAAAGTTATATGGGAATCATTCGAGATATCTCGGAACGTAAAGAATCAGAAAAAGAATTGAAGAATGCTTACGGCAAACTTGAAGAACGCATCGAAGAACGCACAAAAGAATTGTGGGAGAGCAAAAACCTAGCAGAAAAAAACAATAAGGCCAAGTCTGAGTTTCTTTCACGCATGAGTCACGAACTGCGCACCCCCATGAATGCCATTCTGGGGTTCACACAATTAATGCATGAAAGCACGAAAGACCCATTACCTAAAACACATCAGAATCGGACGGAGCAAATTTTAAAAGCCGGCAATCACCTACTTGAGCTCATCAATGAAGTTCTCGATTTAGCCAGTATCGAAGCCGGAAAAATCACCGTTTCTATAGAGCCCGTTTGCATTGCCGATTTAATCACAGAAGTGCTCACCGTAGTACGCCCTTTAGCACAAAATTTTCACATCAACCTGATTGACCAAATCTCTTTTAATAAGAAGGTTACTATTCTGGCCGACAAAACCCGTCTGAAACAAGTGTTACTCAATCTGCTCTCAAACAGCATTAAGTACAACAACAAGGGGGGGTCGGTCACCGTCTCATCACAACTCGAGAAAGGCACCAGACTCCGGATTGATGTCATAGATACCGGGGTCGGTATGTCTAGAGAACAACTCAACCAATTATTCGACCCGTTTAACCGCCTCGGAGCAGAAAATGGAAATATTGAAGGCACGGGCATAGGAATGACCATCTCTAAAAATTTGGTAGAGGCTATGAACGGGTCCATCGGTGTGGAAAGTCAAACAGGCAAGGGCAGTACCTTTAATGTTTCGTTTCCCATCTGCCTTTTGTCGCCAGCGACAGAAACACCCAAGGTCACTCTCACTCCGATTGATGAGTTGGAAAATGGCATAGAAAGCAATGCGCCCAAATTTTTCACACTCTTGTACATTGAAGACAATGCCGTTAACCTGACATTGGTTGAAGATATTTTAGCGGACTATTCTGAAATCAAATTAATCTCAGCAAGCACAGCAATAACAGGCATCAATATGGCTCTTTCTCAAAATCCAAATCTGATTCTAATGGATATCAACCTTCCAGATATCGATGGAGTGGAGGCACTTAAACGTCTCAAAAAATTTAAGAGCATGCAGGATGTCCCCGTCATAGCAATCAGTGCCAATGCCATGAAAAAAGATATTGACCGGGCTATGTCTGAGGGGTTTAAAGCTTATATCACCAAGCCTTTTGATATTGAACGATTCAAAAAAATTATTGAAAATGAAATGTCGTGCACATCAACACTATAACCAAGAACTGAGGAATGAAGGATGGATGTCGATTTTCTGAACGCAAAAATTCTGATCATTGATGATGAACAGGCAAATATATTGTTGCTCGAGGATATTCTCGATAATGAAGGCTACACTCAATTCAAGAGCCTTCAAGATTCTCGCCATGCACTGGAAACATACAAACAGTTCCGACCCGATCTGGTTCTGCTCGATTTAAATATGCCACATTATGATGGTTTTCAGGTCATGGAACAACTGCAAGAAGTAGAAAAGGACTCCTACGCACCCATACTCGTTTTAACAGCGCAGGCTGATCGCAATACCCGCTTACGCGCCCTCGCAAAAGGAGCCCGCGACTATATAGCAAAGCCTTTTGATATCACCGAAGTGAGTCAGCGAATTTCAAATATGCTGGAAATCCGCCTACTTCATAATCAAGTTCGTGATCAAAACTTAATTCTTGAGGAAAAAGTTCGCCTGAGAACTCATGAGTTGAATGAAACACAACAGGAAGCCGTGCTTCGCTTAGGCCGAGCGGCTGAATATCGAGACAACGAAACAGGCATGCACGTCATTCGCATGAGCCGTCTCTCAGCAAGGCTGGCGAAAGAAATCAATCTGACCGATGAAGAGTGTCAGCTCATGCTTCAGGCTAGCCCCATGCATGATGTTGGGAAAATAGGCATCCCCGATGAAATATTACTCAAGCCGGGTAAATTGAATGAAGAAGAATGGGTGATTATGAGAAAGCACCCTGAAATTGGATCAGAAATTCTATCAGGAAGCAATTCTGCAATCATGCAAATGGCAGAATCCATCGCCCTCACTCATCAGGAACGTTGGGATGGATCGGGCTACCCTCGTGGTTTAAAGGGTGAGGAGATTCCTCTTGCAGGACGAATTGTCGCGATCTGCGATGTGTTCGATGCTCTGACAAGTAAAAGATATTATAAGGAAGCCTATTCGGTAGAAAAGTCCATGCAAATCATTGAACAAGGTAGTGGTAAAGATTTTGAACCCATCTTGGTCGATGCTTTCAAACGCATCCTTCCTGAGATGATCCGCATTGTCCAGGAACTGCCCGATGACGAAACGGAAAATGTTCTTAAAGTCTATCGTAAAAATGCCTCCACCTCCTAACCATGGGGCAGGCTAGAATAATTCGCGCAAAAATTTTCCCACCCCCACCACATAATGAGAAAGTCGGCTTTTAATCCAGGATTTCCTATCAAATAATTGTTTGTGAGTTTCAAATAAAAGTTTTGGAATCTCCAACTTTTCAGGGCAACGTGGTAAGCAATCGCCGCACTCGGTGCATTTTGAAGCGAAATTGCCCGGAAACCAATGTCCCTCACTTTCCAACATATTATATCGAAATCGCCCATAGTCCTGCATGTCATAAGCTTTCAGCAGATTACGAAAACGCAATACTTCGGGAATATTAATATCCTCAGAGCAGGGCAAACATTCTGCACAAAAAGTGCAAACATCGGCTAACGAAGCAATGGGGGCATCCATTTTTTTATGCGCCTCCTGAAATACTGAGGAGGAAAGATTGTTCAGTATCGATAGGTTCTGGGTGAAATGTTCCGGCTCATGCATCCCCATGCTTAAAGTTGTAACCTCCGGATGGCTCAAGCAAAACTGTCCGTTAAACTGAATCGCCGTTAACGGGTTGCAAGCCTGCTCAACCTTTTGAGAAGGGTTCCATAACATCCCACCCTTTTCGTTAGGAGAAATGATGAAAACACCGATATCCTTTTCTCCCGCCAAACGCACGGCGGCAAGATTTCGCTGGAAAAAATAATAATAATGCAGGTTGACGAAACTGAATAAATCCGTCTTCAGAGCTTGCAGGATGACATCCAGAGAACCATGGGTAGAAAATCCAATATGCCGGATCAGCCCCTCTTCACGCAAACGGTGCAAGACCTCCACTGGGCCTCCTGGCTTGATAGCCGCTTGCAACCGCTCCTCATTATTGATTCCATGCCAGCCGTAAAAATCAAGATAGTCTAACTTCAAACTGACCAATTGCTCTTCCACCAAGGCTCGGGTTTCTTCTCCGGTCATCGGTGCTCCCTTCGTCATCATTTTAAAACTTTGGCGCGGCACACCCAGCTCTTTGAGCGACACACCATATAAGTTCTCGCTTTTCATATATCCATGCGCCGTTTCAATATGGTTGATGCCCAGCTCCAACGCCTGACGCGTGATCTCAATACAGTTCCGCACCGACTCAGCAGGGAGATCGGCGCGAGGAGAGTTCCATACATTTTTAAAACGCATTCCCCCAAGGGTGATGACAGATATATTTTCTTCTGTTTTTCCGAAACGACGAGTTTCCATAATGAGCCGAGAGGGGATGATTAGAATTTAGCACCCCGGTTTTCTTGCTACGCACTCTTAATAAAATGATTGAGACAGCATGACATATCACCTATACTATTGAAGTATAACAGTTTACAGTCAAGCAAGCCGTAAAGCCCAGATTTTAAAACCCAACTTAACAACAATATATCATGACTGCTTTTCGTTTTATTCATTGCTCGGACCTTCATATCGATAGCCCCTTCAAAGGTCTGGCATCACAAATGCCGTCTCTTGCAGAACGACTACGAGAATCGACGTTCCAAGCCTTCAATAATATCGTTAAGTTAGCCCTAGAGGAAAAGGTCGATGCAGTTCTCATTGCTGGGGATATCTTTGACGGAGAAGACCGAAGTCTACAAGCCCAATTAAAATTTCATCGTGGCTTGCTCGAACTCTCCCAAGCTGGCATTCCAGCCTTCATCGTTCATGGCAATCATGATCCATCTAATAGTTGGTCTCACACTCTAGACTGGCCAGAGCACACCACCATTTTCCCCGGCAACAAGGTGGAACGCCACCCAGTGATTAAAAATGGGAAAACACAGGCTTGGATATACGGGATCAGTTATCCCCAGAAAGAAGTGAACGAAAATCTAGCATCGAGATTCAAAAAGGATCAGGAGCAGGGCTTTGCCATTGGGCTTTTGCACGCAAATGTCGGACAACAATCAGGGCACGATAATTATGCCCCCTGTAGTGTGCAAGATTTGATATCGAAAGATTTTGATTATTGGGCACTCGGTCATGTGCATGAATTTAAAGTTTTACGCGAAAATAATCCATGCATTGTTTATTCAGGCAACACACAGGCACGGCATCTGAAAGAAACCGGGCCAAAAGGCTGTTGCCTTGTCACCCTGAATTCTAACGCTCCCGCAAACATAAGATTCGTCCCCACCGATGTAGTCAGTTATCGTTCAGCCAAAGTGGATGTTGGTGGCGTTTCCAGTATCAATGAAGTGTTGAAGACCGTGCAATCTCAAGTTGAAGAACTTGCCAAAGAATCATTGACCCACGAAGGCCTCGTGGTGCGACTTGTTCTGACCGGACGAACCCCCATTCACAATGAATTGCAGAACCCCGGTGCGTCAAAGACTCTAGCCGAAGAAATCAATACGTTTTTTGAAGGGCATTCCCCTTGGATCATTGTCGACCTTTCAATCCAGACATACGGAACCTATGACCTCGAATCATTAAAAGAAGGCAAAGATTTTATCGCCGACCTTTTAAACCTTTACGAAGAAGACAAAGAGTTGAACCATAAAGTCCGTGACGCAATGAAACCCGTGTTCGAGTCTTGGGCCGGGCGAAAATACTTCGATGACTTTTCTGATGAAGATATTCAAGCGATCACCCTGAAAGCACGTAACCTAGCTTTGGATCAATTGGTCAACCGCGAAAACTCCTAACAACTATGCAAATACGCGAACTTCATATAGACGGTTTTGGAATTTTTGCCAACAAGCGCATCACCGGGCTGACCCCTGGAATCAATATCATTTATGGCAAAAATGAGTTCGGCAAAACCACGATGCTCGAATTCATACGACGCATCCTCTTTGGGTTCCCAACTAAAAAAGATAAAACCAACCTCTACCTTCCCGTGCACGGCGGGTCACTCGGGGGCAGTTTAAAAGTGGTCTTGCAAAATGGGGAAGATCTGGTTATTTCAAGAGGCGCGGGCACGCATGGAGGAACCGTGCGAATCTCAACCCCCACTGACGTTCTGCAAGGGCAATCGGTTTTGAGCCATCTACTGGGCAACGCATCGAAAGATATTTTTAAAAACGTCTATGCCTTCACCCTTGACGAACTCCATGATTTCAACAGTCTCAATGGCGATGAGGTCAAAAATCGCATTTATGGTGCCGGGCTCGGGCTCGGCAAAGTCTCCTTAAAGGAAATAGAAAGTGAATTAACGGGACATTGCACACAAATTTTTCGTCCACGCGGAGCCTCTCAAATGGGAGAACTGCTGGAAAAAATAAAAAAAAATGAGCAAGAAATTCTATTAATCCAGAAAAATCTGACCTTGTTTGACGAGTTTCAGGAAAAACTGGGCCGAATGCTCAACAAAAAACTCACCATCCAAAACTCCCATGAAGAACTGGAATCAGGGAAAAGAATCCTCGAAACGCAGGTTCGACTTTATGAAGATACCATCCAGTTTTTAGATGCTCAAAATACACTCGGCACCTTAGAAGACCTTTCTCAGTTCCCAGAAAATGGATTGAAAACCCTTGAGTCTCTGAGTCAGGAAAAAGATAATCTGATTTTGCGCATTGAAGAGGAACAATCTTCTCTGCAAGCACTTAAAAATAGTCGCGATGCCCTGACCGTCAACCACGATCTCTTTGAGCATGAAGAAAGCATTCACCGACTGCAACAATCGACACAGTCTATCCTGTCCGCCCTGCAAGACTCCGACAGGGTACAGATTGAACAAGAAGACTTAGGGATGCAAATTGCTGAGGAAATAAAAACCATCGACCGTGACTGGAATGAAAACACGGTACTGGAATTTGAATTGACGGAATCAGAAAAAGACCAAATTGATGGATTTTATGAAAGCTTTGAAAGTTTAAGAAAAGAAAAAGATTTATACCTAGATCGTCTGGAGAGCCATCGCCGGCTCAAAGCAGAAAAAATGTCGGAGGGCTGGAACATCCCCAGCTGGTTGAAGTCATTTTATTATTGTTTCACCGCCACCGGAATATTAGGAATGCTTCTTGGCGGATACCTGATGAACATCCCTCTTTTAACCGTCGCAATACTGCTTGTTGCCGGATGCATTTTTCTATTCAGAATGGTCTTTAAGAATAAAAACAGCTTTACCAAAGAAGACCTTGCCGAAATAAACCTTGCCCGGCAATCAGAGCAAAAAAACAAAGAATACGACGACCAGTTTGAGGATTGGCGGCAATGGTTGAAGGACAAAAAATTAGACCCTCATATTGCCCCCATCACCGCAAAAAATATCGCTAAAACTGCCCGACAAATCAAAACGATGATAGCTCAGCGCACTCGACTCGAGGAGCGTATCCAGCAAATGGATAATACTTGCCGGGAAGCCAGAGCATGCATTCTCTCTCTTGAGCCACTGATTAAAAATATTTCTTTAAAAAATGACCTGCCCGCGAATATCGAGATCATTGGTCAGGCTTTTGCTGAAAATAAAGCCAACCGAGACAAAAATAATCTATTGCAAAACCAATATCTGGATCAGGTCGAAAAAATCTCCCGTCTGGAAAAACAACTAGAAGTTAAATCTAATGACTTGGCTCAGTTTATCCATTCATCCGGAGCTAAAGACTCTCTCGATTTTTTGCGCAAACAAAATATTCTTGAAGAGCAAAAATCTCTCACAGAAAAAGTCGCACAAAAACGCGGAATCATTCAATCCAATATTGGGTTGGGCTCGCATTTTGATAAGTTTGTCGGAGCCATTCAAACCAGCCCTCTGGAAGACATCAAACAAAAATTAGACCGAATATCAGCCGAACTGGAAGAATTGCACCACAACCGTGAGCAATTATTGCAAGAGGTCGGAGAAACTCGTAATGAAATAGAAAAACTCTCCTCCGACAACGACTTGATCGTCAAGCAAACCGAGCTCGAATCTTTAAAACAACAATTGCAAACTCTGGCAATGGAATGGGCCGCTCATCGAGGAGCACAGGTGCTACTGGAAGCCGCCAAACAGAAATACGAAAAAACCCGCCAACCGGGTGTCATCCGCTCGGCTGAAAACCTGTTCACCAGAATTACGAATGGTGATTATCATCGCATCATCAAACCCATCGATCAGGATGATCTCATGATCGAAAACAAACAGCACGAGAGAAAAGGAGTTCTCGAAATGAGCCGAGGAACCCGAGAACAACTCTATCTTGCAATGCGATTCGGTTTGATCGATGAATATGAAACCCGATCAGAACCCCTCCCTGCTGTGATGGATGATGTCTTTGTAAATTTCGACGATGAACGCGATGAACGGATCATAGAAATTCTCGGTCAATTCAGCCAACACAGGCAAGTCATCGTTCTCACTTGCCACCAACGCTCCCTCGAAGCTTATAAAAGCATCGGTGCCACGCCGATTACAGTTTGACCCAACCAAACTTCGTCGGCCTTCTTCAACCCATTCTTTAAACCCTCACTCAGCCCAAATATCAAATTCTTCTTTACTCTCTCCTCAGTTGTAACAAAGAAATGAGAAGTCGACGCACCAAAATAAAATATTGACAGACCGCCCTAGCCCTGACATCATAGTAAATATTGTTAAAAATATTTACTTACTCGCGATATGAAACTGGCACCAGAAACCACCGAAGAAACTAAAAACATCATTCTTGATAAGGCCTATGCCCGTTTTGGTCATTTAGGGTTCGGCAAAACCACTATGGCCGAGATTTCCAAAGACTGCGACATGTCTCCCGGAAATTTGTACCGATACTTTAAAAGCAAGACTGAAATCGGTGTAGGCTGTTCCAAACGCTGTATGCAGCAAAAACTGGATATAGTGCGAGATATTGTGCGCAACCCACGCCTAAAACCTGATAAAAAACTTCAGGCCTTCTCCACTGAAGTCCTCAACTATATGCATTATCAGTTCTCAGACCAGCCAGCTTTAATGGAACTCGTCGATGTGATTTCTCACGAACGTTGGGACATCGTTTTGGAATACATGGAAAAAGAAAGGTCTCTGATCTCAGAAATTCTTTCAGAGGGCAATCGTTGCGGTGACTTTAATGTTTCGGATGTTCTGGAAACTGCAAAATGGATTCAAGCCGCTCTAATAAAGTTTATCGCTCCAAGATATATGGATGCATTCACATTAGAAGAATTAAAAAAAGAGGCTCTCGGCGTAACCGTTATGCTGATTGAAGGATTAAAGAAGTAAAAAAATTTACCCCAACGGTAAATAATATTAAAATTATTCAATATTCAGACATGAAAACAAACCCATCTAATAGTTTTGGCAGTTGGGTGATCCGCTTTCGCTGGGCGATCATCCTCACAACTCTCTTGCTTGTCTTTGCGGCGGCATCGGGCGCACGTTTCCTTGGTTTTTCCACTGACTACCGTGTGTTTTTTAGCAAAGACAATCCCCAACTGCTCGCATTTGAAACATTACAAAATACGTACACCAAAAACGACAATGTTCTGTTTGCCGTGGAACCTAAAGATGGCAAAGTCTTCAGCCGTCAAACTCTTGCGGCAATCGAAGACATCACTCAGGCTGCTTGGAAAATCCCTCACTCCATCCGTGTCGATTCCGTCACAAATTTTCAATACACCTGGTCTGAAGAAGACGATCTTGTGGTTCAGGATCTGGTAGAAAATGCCTCGGGCCTAACCGATGCCCAGCTCAATACAATTCAGGCTGTGGCTCTGGCCGAACCCCTCTTGCTGGATCGACTGATCACCCTAAAAGCAAATATCACCGGCATCAACGTCACCATCAACCGTCCCCAGAAAACCAACACCGAAACACCGGAGATCGTAGCATTTGCCCGCGCAATGAAAGACCGGTTTGAGAAAAAATATCCCGACATTAAAATCTATCTGACCGGAGTGGTGTTCATGGACAACACCTTCAACGAAGCGGGAGAAGGAGATATGAAAACCCTCATTCCGCTCATGTATGCCATCGTCCTTATTATCATGGCTCTCAGTCTGCGGACCTTCTGGGGAACCTTCACCACCATTTTAATCATGGCATTTTCCATTCTTACCGCAATGGGTCTGGCTGGCTGGTCGGGAATTCTTTTGACTCCCATTTCCGCCAATGCGCCGACAATCATCCTCACCCTTGCGGTGGCCGACAGCATTCATATTCTCGTCACCCTGTTTTATGAAATGCGGCATGGAAAATCCAAATACGAGGCCATTCAGGAATCACTACGTGTGAATCATCAGCCCGTTTTTATCACCAGTCTCACTACCGCCATCGGTTTTCTCAGCTTGAATTTTAGCGACTCGCCACCCTTTCGTGATCTGGGCAACATGGTGGCAGTCGGAGTGATGGCGGCTTATGTTTATTCTGTATTTTTTCTGCCCGCCATGATGTCGATTCTACCCCTACGGGTGAAGACGATTTCTACATCGAAAAATGGTCTCATTGAGCGTTTTGGCGACTGGGTCATTTTTCATCGCAAACTGATTTACTGGAGCATGATTTTTATCATCATTGCTCTCTCAACACAGATCCCTCGAATCATTATTGATGAAAAATTCAATGAATACTTTGATTCACGTTATCCATTCCGTGGCGACAATGATTATGTGGAAGCAAACCTGACCGGGTTCGAGTCCATAGAATATTCTCTTGGAGCCGGAGAATCGGGAGGCATCGGCAACCCGCAGTATCTTAAAAAGCTGGATGAGTTTTCCGATTGGTATCGCCAACAACCCGGAGTCATGTATGTTCAAACTCTGACCGACACCATGAAGCGGCTGAATAAAAACATGCATGGCGATGACGAATCTTATTATCGTCTACCAAACGAGCGTGATCTTTCTGCGCAATATTTACTGCTATACGAGCTATCCCTGCCCTTCGGGCTGGACCTGAACAACCAGATCAATATTGATAAATCGTCCACCCGGTTCACTGCCATTCTAGAAAGTGTATCGACTCGCCATATTCTCGATCTGGAAAAAAACGCGCAAAAATGGCTCAAAGAAAATGCGCCACCAGAAATGGCCTCACATGGGGCCAGTCCACTCATCATGTTCTCCCACATCGCTCAACGTAATATAGACAGCATGATGGGTGGTACGGCAGTCGCCTTGTTATTGATTTCCGCGATTCTAATAGTGGTTTTACGCAGTTTCAAGTTGGGGGCCATCAGCACCGTTCCCAACCTGGTTCCCATGTTTATGAATTTTGGAATTTGGGGGTTCTGGGTTGGAGAAATCGGCCTGGCCGTTTCGGTCGTTGCACCGGTGGCTCTTGGCATCATCGTTGATGATACCGTCCATTTTTTAAGTAAGTTCCGCAGAGCCCGAGTTGAACTCGGCAAATCCACCGAAGAGGCCGTACGTTATTCGTTCCATACTGTGGGAACGGCTTTGTTTCTGACTTCGCTGATTCTGGTATGCGGTTTTCTGGTGCTGACTTTCTCTGGCTTTCGCATGAATGTTCAACTCGGATTCATGACGGCCATTTCAATTATTTGCGCTCTACTAGCAGATTTTTTGTTTCTGCCGACTCTTTTAATGAAATTAGACAGCGCCACAACGCAAAACCAAAGCAATCTAGAAAAGGAGGTTTATCAATGAAACCCGTTATTCGTATTTTATTCTTGGCATTATTTTTCAATGCTCCGCTAGCCAGCGCAGAAACAGCAGAAGATAAAGGGTTGGCTATCGCCAAGGAAGATGATCGTCGAGACAATGGATTCCACGATTTTACCGCCAACATGGTAATGGTCTTAAAAAACCGTCAGGGCGAAACCAGTACCCGTCATATCCGCAATAAAACTCTGGAGGTCGATGGAGATGGCGACAAATCGATTTCCATCTTTGACCGGCCCCGTGATGTGAAAGGCACGGCCTTGCTTAATTTTACGCATAAGGTCGGCACTGATGACCAATGGCTGTATCTGCCTGCCTTGAAGCGAGTCAAGCGCATTAGCTCCTCAAACAAATCGGGTTCCTTTATGGGGAGTGAGTTTGCCTATGAGGATGTCACCAGTCAAGAAGTAGAAAAATACACCTACAAATGGCTTCGGGATGAAAATCTCGATGCAAAAAAATGCTTTGTCTTTGAACGCTACCCCGTCTACAAAAGTTCGGGGTATACTCGGCAAGTCGTGTGGATGGATCAAGCTGAGTACAAGATATTAAAAATTGATTATTACGACCGCAAAAATACGCTATTAAAAACATTAACGCAATCTGACTTCCACCAATACCTCGATGCATACTGGTACCCTGAAAACATGCATATGGTAAATCATCAAACGGGGAAAAGCACCTTGCTAACCTGGTCAGACTATAAATTTAACACAGGATTGAGCAACAAAAATTTCAACAAGAACAGCCTCAAACGCGCTCGCTGAACATGCCCATTCTCCCTTTAGGGTTTCAATATAAAACCTACTCGCTTCTCATTTTAGCGAGTTTTTTGACCTTCGTATCGATTTGTCAGGCGCACGAGTTTTCGGGTTATATCGGGTCGCAAGCACGATTGTTTCCTAACAGCGCCTTGCACCTCGGTCAGGAAGACCAATCGGCCTCGCTGGTATTTCAACCTGAGTATTACCATGAGTTTGAGAGCGGCAGTAGTTTCACTTTCGTCCCGTTCTACCGTCTGGATAGTGCCGATACAGAACGCACCCATTTTGATATTCGCGAACTCACCTTTCTCTGGTTGGAGGACGATTTTGAGCTACGACTGGGGGTCCGAAAAGTGTTCTGGGGCGCCACCGAAGTTCTTCATTTGGTTGATATCATTAACCAGACCGATCTGGTAGAAAATATCGATACGGAAGACAAACTCGGGCAACCCATGGCTAATATTTCCTTTTCGCGCGACTGGGGAACTTTGGATCTTTATTGGTTGCCTTATTTTCGTGAGAGGACCTTTGCCGGCATCGGAGGTAGGTTGCGAGGGTCCATAATCGTTGACACAGACCGCACCGAATATGAAAGCTCTGCCGAAGAATGGCATAGCGACTGGGCTGTGCGCTATGCCCATGCCTTCGGAGATTGGGATATTGGCCTTTCTCAATTTGTTGGCACCAGCCGCAACCCGACACTACTCGATGGCACCGATTCAGCAGGCAAGGCCATAAAAATTCCGCGTTATGAACAAATCCTCCAAACCAGCTTAGACCTGTCACGGGTCGCTGGTGACTGGTTATGGAAAGGGGAAGCACTCTATCGCAGCGGTCAGGGAAATGACGATTATTTCGCCTGGA
>JABIYR010000015.1 GCA_018702695.1 Nitrospina sp.
CGGTCCAATGACATGTGGGAAACGAAATTCTTCTTTTGAAAAGAATTTATCCTCAAAGGTTACCAGCATTCTAAAATTGATTCCTCGATAACCCACCCCTGCTTGATACTGCTGTTGTTTTGTCAATTTATTCAGATTAAATCCTTCAGGTCGAGTCTTAAGGTTGAAGTATTGAATGGTTAAACCTCTTTCTATTTGACTTTCTATATAAGGAGCCAATATTTCATCTATCTCAAAAACGCCTAAAATAAATCCCTCAAACTTGCCATCGACAAATAAGGGAGAAGCTGAAATAAAGCCCAGGCCCCCTTGCACCAATTCAATAATATCTGTTAATTGGGTCTCCCCTGAAGCTTTGGCTAAATCCAGTATTTGCTTTCGGTTCTCCTCAAGGCTTAAATCTAAATTTTCGACCGATTCATTTCCTACCAGCGGCTCAACCCAACGAACGATATAGTTTTCATCCACCCATTCAACCGCCAAAAGTTCCTTTTTATCTCTGGCGTAACTCCCCGCATCTTGCAACCAATGATTTTTTTCTGAGTACAGTCTTCCCTCCCACCGCAGTTTTAGCCTCTCCAAAGCAAGAATATCTTGACTGATTGAATGGTTAAGAATGCTCTTGATATGCTCAACTTCTTGCTGCATCAGGTTTCTCATATTTTTCTCCTCTTCATCCAGAAGAGATTTCCAAAATATGATTGCGATCATGAGAAGACCGATAGCTAAAAATACGGGAAACTGTAGAGCCAAGCTCTGATAGCTTTTAGGTCCTCTAACCTTAATGATTCCCACGCCAAGAATCAAAAATCCTATGGCAGTATGAATCGCCATTCCTGTTAGGCTCCCCCAACCGTACGCAGATTCCAAATTAAATAGATACCCCAGCAATGAAACCAACGCCAAACCAGTGACGATAAACCCTAATGTCTCTAAATTTCTATCCTGATTTAATAAATTTTTAATTTTTTGTGCCAAACATCTAAGTGAAAGAGCCAGTCCGCTTAATATAAAACACAAGGCTGTATTGGGTGCCATACGACCTGGATAGGAGACATTGGCTAAAACTTGAGGATCTATAAATAATTCATCGAGCCCGGTATTCACATCGCAAATATATTGAGCAAGAGTCACTGCGCCTATGAGAGAAGCGAGCAAACCCAAAATACATGCAAGAAAATGTTTTTTGAAATTCGATAAAACCAAACTAATTCCGCAAAATAAAAACCCCAATGCAGTAACATATTGCATTGGGGCAAACGATGAATGAATTTGAATAACAGGAAGGGATTGACGGTTCCAACCGTATACAACAATAAGGCCGAGCAGAATACAAAAACAGCCTGAGGCTATAGATAGGCGGGTATTTGGTTGATCCATAGGCCTCACTCGAATACAGGGTTGTTCAATAAACTGAAGTTACCTGCTTAAGGGGAAAACATACTGTCCATTTTTTTCGATTAATAACCCAGTTTTTACAACCCTTGTTTAAAATTAATCTGTGTTCCATTCAGTAAAAAAATAATATATCACGGTAACACCAAGAACCCCGATAAGACCAAAGGTTAAAATACAACTTAAATTCATAAACTCAACCTCTCAAATAATCAGTTAAAGACATTATGTAGTTTATAAAAAAAATGACCCAAATAGCAATATATCTCACCGTTAAGCTCAAATTAATCCTTTCAAAACTAGATATCCGGTTGCTTCGGCTCTATATTTTAGTAACACATGCTATTTAAGGAGGTGACAGATGAAACTCCTTTACCCATTTGCAAAACGCTTCATAGCAGGGCCAGACCTTGAAACAGCCTTATTCGCCATCCGTAAAATTGTGCAATCTGGCTATTTTGCCAGCATTGATATTCTCGGAGAGAATGTTTCTTCCCGGCTTCAGGCTCAGAACGCAACAAACGAATATTTGCAATTATTTACAACGCTCAATGAACTCAATCATCCTTTTGATATTTCAGTGAAACTCTCACAGTTAGGTTTAGATTTGGATCAAGATATCTGCCAGAAAAACTTGGAACTTCTGGTAAATTCTTCGGGTCCCCATACAATACGTATAGACATGGAAGATTCCTTCCACACACAAAGTACGCTGGAAGTTTGTGCCGCCGTGCATCAGAACCACCCCAAATTGGGGCAAGCGATCCAAGCATATTTATTTCGTTCGGAAAAAGATATCCTGCGATGCATTGATGAAGGAATTTCTGTAAGGCTTTGCAAGGGGGCTTACAACGAACCTTCACATATCGCTATTCAATCAATGGATGAAGTACGAAAAAGATATTTGAAATTAGTGTACCCCTTATTGAAAGACGGCCATCAAACAGCAATCGCAACCCATGACGAAAACTTGTTAGTAGAAATCCTAAAATTTATCGAGAGTGAAAAGATTCACAGCGATTCTTTTTATTTTGAGATGTTATATGGTGTCCGACGAGACTTGCAAAAAATACTCCAGCGCAAAGGGTTCCGAGTCAGAATTTATGTTCCTTACGGAAAAGCGTGGTTGCCCTACACCCTGCGTCGACTGAGCGAGAAAAAAGAAAACCTATATTTTGTAATCACCCATTTATTTAGAGAGACTCTAGGCTTGCAAAAACTTCACTGAATAAGCCGCCAGAGTAGTTAGGGTAAGGGTCTGTATCTATTAAAAAATACTGCGGGTTGTATTCACAAGAATTTTTGCATAAAGATTTTTAAGTTTAAGCGACTGCTCCTTCCAACTTCCATATTTTGAATAGATGGTCTCTCTAGCATTTTTGCCTAATTGTTGACATAAGTCCGGGTCCTGCAAAAGAGAAACCACCGTATCAGCAATTTCTATCTCTGACTTGGGTTGAACAAGACAACCATTAGTTCCATCCTCAATAACATGACCGACACCCCCAACACGGGTGGAAACCACTGCCAACTGGCAAGCCATGGCCTCTAAGAGAATATTAGGTGTGCCTTCAAGCAAACTGGGTAAGATAAAAATATCTGCCGCATTCAGCCAATTTGCGATGGTTTCTCCTTTTTGGAAACCCGCTAAATGGACAGAATTTTCTAGCTTAAGGTCTGCAATGGTTGCCTCTATGGAAGAACGAAACTCACCTTCACCAACTATCACCACCAGCACAGGGCCATAAGATTGCAATATCTTTGAGAGGGCCTGTAATAAATATTTATGCCCTTTTCTTTCCGAAAGATTGCCAACGCTCAATAATAAAGGGCGGTCTGTTGGCAACCCCAATTGTTTTCGCTGGCTTATTTGATCCATCGGTTTGAATTGTTGCAGGTCAAGTCCATTGGGCAACACGGTGATTCGTTGGCGCGTAAGTCCCTTTGCAATGAGTTGATCCGCAAAATCCTGGCTTTCACAGATGATGGCATCGGCACGGTTGAAAGCCTTACTGAGGCAATACCATAGAATCGGAATTTTTGTGAAGAGTATGTCTGAACCCCACAAATTGATGACGACATATTTTCCGGTAAAAAATTTTACTGCCAAGGCCACCAAACCAGCAAGCGTCCAATAAGCGTGAAGAATTTTGCCCTCACTCTTTAATGCGGCGAAAAAAAAAGCCATTACAAAAAAAGGCAATTGCAATAAACGCCAGCCGTTACGCTTGATGCGACTCGCCATCCCTGCTCCGTATGCAAGAGACTGAAGTGAGCGCGGAAAAAAATAAGGAAAATTTTTAACCGTAAAGGGAAACGATTGTGGGATCACTTCTGAATCGTCCGGTGCGATGACCTGCACAGTACAACCTGACTGACTCAACGCATACGAAAAATTATAGACAAACCTTCCGGCATTATCCCCCGCAAATCTTGGAAAGGATGTGGTAAGAATGGTTATATCAGGTCGAGAAGAACTGGCGCTAATGTCTGGATCGTTGGTTGACATTCTATTCCTGGAAAAATAGCATAAAATATTCAATCAGCTATCGTTGTAAAATTTACTTGGACGTATAATCTGTTATCTTGATTACAGTCTTTTTAACATCGAGTTCAAAATAAATGTCTCTAGATAGAAGCATTCTCACAATATACTACAAACACAAACCCGGCGGATTTTGCAAACGTCTGCAAATGAAGATCAACGCATATCTGGAGCAGGGTTGGCGGGTTCATTATATTGCTGTGCAACCGTTCCCCTATCAACACCCTAATTTGACCCCTCATATTCTCCCCACGCCCTTTAAACATCATAATACCTTAATATTCTGGGGTTATTTTTTTGCTTTGGTCCCATGGTTTACAGCTTGGGTTGCGTGGCGCGAAAAAGTCAACCTCATCTCCATCTTCTCTTTGACCTATGCTTGCTTGTGCGCCCCAGCTAAATGGATATCCGGCGCTCCGCTTCTCACATTTATACGTACCATGAAGGTGAAAAAAGAATTCACCTTCGGCCAGTCACAAACCATTTTCACCCTAGAACGCTTCATGGAAAAAATCGGTGTTTCCTTATCGGATTCGCTGGTCGCTAATTGCATATCCATAAAAGATGAACTGGAAAAACGGGGTCAACCCCACAAGAAAATCCAGATCCTTTACAACAATATTGATGACCGACGCTATGATAAAACTTCCTTTAGAAATCGAATATTAAAAGAGTTTGGACTGCAAGATGATACATTCTTGATTGTCTCCACAGGATTATTGATTGCCAGAAAAAACCAACATTGTCTGCTCAATGCGATCGCGGGTTTAAAGTCAGATAAAGTTGTATTGCTTTTGATGGGTGATGGCCCTTTGCGCGAACCGTTACAGACCTTGTCGCAACAGCAAAATTTGCAAGAAAAAACCCGTTTCACAGGTTGGCGGGATGATGTGCTAGAGGTTTTACAAGGCTGTGACCTGTTTATATTTTCTTCCTACCTTGAAGGCCTATCAAATTCCATTCTCGAGGCTTTGGCGTGCCAATTACCTTGTTATGTCAGCGATATACCTGAAAACAGTGAAATCATAAGCCGTCCTGAACAACGTTTTCATCCAGACCAACCTGAAGCCCTCACTAAAATGATTCAGGAAGTCTTGGATTCAGGCGTTAAACTGGAAGCCCTTCGCCTCGCATCAATGGATGATAGAAGGCGATTTGTTTTTAATTGGAGTGAGCAGGTTGTCGAAAAAGCCGATCAAATGATGAGAGCGGTTTAAACCCGCAAACGATTCACATAGCGAATCGTTTCTTGAGAATGTTTTCCCGTGATTTGAGGAAGCACGTTTGCTACTTGATCCCATTTTGTAACCGGTGCATTCGAAATAATATCCATCGCCTTGGCAATATTTCCCATACCAGCATTATAAGCACCCGCCGCGAATGACCAAGCCTCCTTATCATCAATGCCTTCTTTTTGATATTTGTTATAGAGCTTTTTCAAATAACGCGCCGAGGCATCCAGATTTGATTCAGGATGCCAGACAGACCCCACTGTGGTAGCATCCCCCTCCACCAACCCCAACTCCTGTGCGGTTGCCGGCATGATTTGGCCCAGACCCATCGCCCCACGTGGGCTTAATGCTTTAGGGTCGTAATTCGATTCAGTTTGAATTAATTTTTTAAATAATTTTTCAGGAATATTATTTTTAACCGCAATGTTCTCGGTCAAAACTTTGAGTGAATTCTCTGCTCCCTTTTCACTAACATTTAAACTTTTAGCCGTTTCATAAGACTGCGACACTCTTTTAGAATTTAGAGTCGAGCTAAAGAAGGATGAGGCTTTATCTGGAATAGAAGTAAAACCTTTTAACTTCAATAACGCATTCGAAAGAGCAAAGGGGTCTATACCGTTATCAGATTCCGATTCAGAAGAACTCCAAGCGCGAACCATATCCATCTGATGCTTGAGTAAAACTGAATAAAAAGGATCCGAATACCCTACACTCTGCTGTTTCACTGGTTTGAACCCAGCATCGAGCTTGTTCGAATTTAGTAAGTGTAGACTAGAGCTCAACATAATAGATAACCCTCAAGACAGATATTTGACGCAACGCCTTTGTTTATCTATATATGAGCAAAACTTGTACCAAAAAACATCTATTACCTTGAAATAAGAGGGACAATCAATCCAGACCGGCGGCACGAGCTTGTTGGTCTGCAAGATAGGAACTGCGCACCAAAGGCCCAGCCTCAACATGTATCAAACCTAATGACTCGCCGATATCCTTATACTCTGCAAAAAGTTCGGGGTGAATGAACTCGACAACTTCGGTATGCGCCGGAGAGGGCCGGAGATATTGCCCCAATGAAAGGATTTGACACCCCACCGCAACGAGGTCCTTAAAGGACTGGATCACTTCCTGCTTTTTTTCACCCAAACCCAACATCAACCCACTCTTGGCAATGACACCTTTGGATTTTGCCGCTGTTTCTATAGTGCGAAGCGACCATTCGTAACGACATTGAGGACGAACTTGTCTTTGCAAAGATTCCACCGTTTCCAAGTTATGAGCCAACACATCAGGCTGGGCTTCACAGACCTGCTCGATATGAGCTAAATTGCCTTGAAAGTCAGGAATCAATGCTTCAATTTTGATATTCGGACAATGCTTGCGAATAGCCAGAATCGTCTGAACCCAATGCCCTGCCCCACCGTCTGGCAAGTCATCACGATCCACAGAGGTGATGACGGCAAATTTTATATTTAATTTTGATAAAGACCGTGCAACTTGGTTGGGTTCATTGAGGTCGGGTTGATTTAAGTTTCCCGTTGGGACATCACAAAACCGACACGCCCGGGTGCAAGTATCTCCCAGAATCATGAAAGTCAGAGTCCCCGCATCCCAGCAAGTGCCAATATTAGGGCACGATGCCGACTCGCAAACGGTGTTCAACCCACTCTCGCTTAAAAGAGATTTCAATTGAAAAAATTTACGGGTTTTGGGGAGCCGGGTCTTCAACCAAGCTGGAAGCCGTTTATGTTTATAATTATTAGTGATATTGGACATTACAGTTGAAAAGGCAAGGTATATTCTCGAAGTCAAGATATAGTATAATGATGCCGCTCATAAAAAGAAACCATTCGTTTGTTTATCTAAAATTCCAGCCCATTGCGCATTATCCAAAAGGCTATTTTCACTAAATGTTCTTCAAAATCATAGATAGATACATCCTTACGGAATTGTTGAAGATATTTTTCATCAGTATTTTTGCCATGACCATGGTTCTTTATCTGGACAAATTCCTTTTTATGGCTGAAATGATCGTCAACCGGGGTGTTTCATTTCTGGAACTGGTGCTGATGATGGTCTATATATCACCAGCATTTCTAGCCGTTACCATCCCGATGGCCGTTCTCATGGCATCGGTGGTCACCTTCAACCAGTTTTCTGCCAATAATGAATGGGTGGCGATGAAAGCTTGCAACATCAGTTTTATACAATTGATGAAGCCTGTTCTATTCTTCTCGTTGATCGCCTATTTAATGGCCAATATAATCATGTTCTGGGCGCTTCCCTGGGGCAACCAATCTTATAAAGTTCTGGTCTATGACATCATCAAAAACCGGGCTAATGTTGACATCAAACCGAATGTTTTCAACCGCGATTTTAAAAACCTGATTCTTCTGGTCAAAGAACATCAGCAAAACTCATTGCTCAAAGGGGTGTTCATCGCCGATACCAGCAAAGAAGGTTCACCGCAAATTATCACATCGGATCAAGGAGTCATCTTATCTAACCCGAAAACGCTAAAAATCCAACTTAAACTGGACCGAGGCACCATCCACCAATTGAGCAATGAAGGGGGAGACTACCAAACCCTGAACTTTGATCGCTACGATATCAACCTCAGCCTCCCTGATACAGAGCGGTTAGAAAAAAAAGCATTGGTTGGAAACCGCGAATTATCATTCACGCAAATCAGAGAGAAGATTGTTGAAATGAAACAGAAAGGGCTACCGACCTCCGGACCAGAGGTTGAGCTGAGTAAAAAATTCTCCATTCCTTTCACCTGCCTGCTTTTTGCTTTTCTGGGAGCACCGTTGGGGATAAAATCTAGCAGGTCAGGAAAATCAGGCAGTTTTGGTGTTACTCTGGCGGTCATCATGCTTTATTATGTCGGTCTGATATTGACTCAGAACCTGGGGCGAATAGGAAAATTACATTCCTACACCTCTGTATGGATTCCAAATATAATATTAATCACAGTAGTCATTTATGTGATTTATAAAATGCACAAAGAACTGCCTTTTCGCCTCATGGAACGGTTTATCGATATTCTGCTAACTATATTTGATTATGCAAAAATAATATTTGGCTGGGCAAAATTTGGAAAGCGAAATAAACTCAGGACTACCAATAGAATCATAACAACCGCACCTTCTCTAAAAGGAATAGACTCGCTACGTAAAGTATCTAATCTAAAGAAGGCAGAGCTAAAGTCTAAATCTATCCAAAAGGAGAGTTAAATGAAAACAGCACGCGATATCATGACCAAAAATGTAGTGACAGTGAGAAAGGATCAACCGATCAGCGATCTCTCACAACTATTCATCAAGAACCATTTTAATGGCGTCCCCGTTCTCGACGATACTGGTAAAGTGGCGGGGGTTGTCACCCAAGGTGACTTGATTGAACAGAACAAAAACCTTCATATTCCCACTGTTATTGCATTATTTGACGCGGTACTATTTATAGATAGCGAAAAGAAATTTGAAAATGACGTAAAAAAACTAACCGGTTCAATCATTGAAGACATCTACCAGGTCGATGCCATCACGATATCCATGGATGCAGAGCTCAACGAAATCACCACAATAATGGCCAACAATGATGTCCACACCCTCCCCGTTTTGGATGGCGATAAATTAGTAGGCATCATCGGCAAAAAAGATGTCATCCGTGCACTGAGTTAAGCCCTGCAATAACTGCCAGTCGACGTGCCTCGAACACCATCCCCAAGCTACTGATTTAAATCGACTTATATAAATCGCGCTCGCAAAATAATCCCAGATCAAATATATTTGATTGATTTATTTGGCAAAAGGAATTAATATTAATCCGAAATTACAAGGGTTATGTGTTTTAATTTCCCCATGTCAAATCAACAACTGTCGATCTAACAATATTTTTCAACATATTAAATTATGGGTAGTGCCTATGTTTAGAGGTCACTTAAATAGTTCGGCAAAACTAGTAGCTTTATTACTAGCATTAATTTTTACGTCCTCAGGTTGCTCTTTATCGTATGTGGACAAAAAAACCGGGAACCATCACTCATGGGGTTTAGTTCATAGTGTGACCCGAGAGATTCCTGAAAAAGATTCAGACGTTATTATGCAACAAGTAACCACATGGGGTATTGCCATACAACATTTTGATGAACGTGGAGGCATTTCCTTTGGTTACACAAGAGATTTTAGTTTGAAAGTAGATGATCATGTCGCCGGAAGTTTAAAAATGGATGTTGATAACCCAGCAAGTATTCGATATCAAAACATGGGTCAAATCTTAAAAAACAAGGGGGAATATTTATGCTGTCCATGAATCATTTAAAATTCGTTAACATATTTGCTTTATCTCTTATTTTTATTACCGGTTGTTCTACCTTAGGCAAGGATAATATTTTATTCATGACCAAAACATCATTAGGTGTTGATGTTGACACAAAGCCGCCTACCCTTGAAATTGGTTATGACCGCAAGGAAGGAACCATCTCCCCAACATTTCAAGATGGGAAAGTATTATCACAGGTAGCTAGTTTTAAAACCAAAGATGGTATTGTGGGTCAGGCAATCGGCCAAAGCTTTGCAACAGGACAAGCCGCAGATATTTTATCAAAATATATGTTCTCTCCAGCTAAGCTTGCCACAACCGCTACAATTGATGAATCGGAAATTTTATTAGTTAATGCCCAAACCGCTAAAGTGTCTGGTAATGAGAAGCGGTATTTTTTTGGAACCGATACCAACTTTGGATTTAAGGTGAATTTTGGCCTTGAAACAGGCGGTCTACCGGACAGTGTTCATTTAGGGTACAAGAGGAAGGAACTTGCCTATGTACCCTTAATTGCAAATAAGGATGGCGAAGTTGCTTTAGCTTCTTTAATGGCCACTGCTGGGCTTAGCACTAAAATTGCATCGCTTGAAGAGACTAGCTTGACCTTCAGTCAGTTTTATGCAACTGGGTTGGCGGCAAACCACTTAGCTTCCATTCCAGAAATTCGCAGTCAGGTAACCCCTAACCTGTTCCCTAAAGCTGCCGAAGCGATCGAAACAATGAGTGAACAGAATGCAATAAACAAAAGGGTCAGTAATATATATGCCAATGTTGATCTGTTGGATGGCCCAAAATCATTTGATTTAAACGCTAATCCACCGGTTGCCGATAACTCGGCCATGAAAGTTATTCTTAAGAACCGCGACCCTGACTGTGAGCGTTTGGAAAATCAAAGCTTGCGTTTGGCAAATGCAGATTGCTCAAATGTCTTAGCCGGAGCTACGGGGGTTGCCAAGACAGCTAAAGAAATGTTGAAATTACGAGTAGAGAAATCAAAAAATGATGAGGCTTCTTTAAGTGCTTGGGAAGCTGCTGTAAAGGCCACTTTATAGGTAGAGAGCTGAACATTTTTGACAAATTATAAAGGCCATCACTCTTATGAGTGATGGCCTTTATAATTTGCGAGAACAAATCAAGTATGAATATTTCTTAGAAACAACCTAACAAATGTTTTTTTTCAGAACTTGTCAGAAAAAGAAATATTAAACGCTGTATAGGATGGCTCGAACCTCAAAGTCAGCTCTGCCCATTCTTTCTGTTCTTCAGTGATGAGTCGATGAACGATTTAAACAGGGGGTGAGGGTTCATCGGCGAGGACTTAAACTCGGGATGAAACTGGCCCGCCAGAAACCAAGGATGATCTTTTAATTCGATGATCTCAACCAGGTTTCCATTGGGAGAAAATCCGCTGATCACTAACCCAGCCTCTTCCAATTGGATACGGTAGGTATTGTTGAATTCATAACGATGCCGATGTCTTTCTTCAATTTCTCTTTTTCCATATGCTTTATAAGCATTGGAATTTTTTCTTAATTGGCAGGGGTATTCCCCCAGACGCATGGTTCCGCCCATATCGCCATTGGCATTTTGATCGGGCAACAGGTCGATGACCAGATAAGGCGATTTGCTTGAGAATTCGGAGCTGTTGGCATTTTTAAGATTGGCAACATGTCGGGCAAACTCGATTGCCGCGCAATGCATGCCCAAACAGATTCCAAAAAATGGAACTTTATTCTCTCGGGCAAACTTGACGGCTTTAATTTTACCCTCAATTCCTCGGTCTCCAAACCCTCCAGGGACCAAGATACCATCACATTTTTTCAGTAAGGCTACGCCATCGTCATTTTCAAGCGCTTCTGCGTCAATCCAGTCGAAAACGACACTTACATTATTACCAATTCCCCCATGAATCAATGCTTCGGTGAGACTCTTATAAGACTCTTTCAAGTCAACATACTTGCCCACGATGCCGATTTTGACTTCACCCTCAGGTTTTTTCAAAATCCGATTAATTTTCTGCCAGCGTTCCAGATCGGGTTCTTTTGCCTTCATGCCTAATTTTGCCAAGATGATTTTGCTGATGCCTTCATTCTCTAGGCTAATGGGGACTTCATAGATCGAACTGACATCCATAGCCGTGATGACCGAGTTGGTCTCCACACTACAAAATAAGGCAATTTTTTCTTTAATGGATTTGGATAGTTTTCTTTCAGTTCGACAAAGAAGAATATCGGGCTGAATACCGATCTCTCTTAATTTTTGCACACTGTGTTGGGTCGGTTTGGTCTTCAATTCATCTGAGGTTTTGATATAGGGGACAAGTGTCAAATGAACATAAAGCACGTCTTTGGGTTTGACATCAAACCTGAACTGGCGAATGGCTTCTAAAAATGGCAGGCTCTCGATATCTCCTACCGTGCCGCCGATTTCACAGATGACCACATCGACATCGCCGCCCACAGAACGAATATGATTTTTGATTTCATCGGTTATATGAGGAATCACCTGAACAGTGGCCCCTAAATATTCACCTTTGCGCTCTTTTTGAATGACATTATGATAAATACGACCGGCGGTAATATTGTTGGCCTTGCGCATTTTTGCTTGCGTAAAACGTTCGTAATGGCCCAAGTCGAGATCTGTTTCGGCTCCATCATCGGTGACGAACACCTCTCCATGCTGAAAGGGGTTCATCGTACCGGGGTCGATATTTATATAAGGGTCAAGTTTTAAAATTGTGATTTTCAAGCCCGTGCATTCCAGCAAGCTACCAATGGAAGACGCCGCAATACCTTTGCCTAAAGAGGATAGAACCCCACCTGTGACGAAGATGTATTTTATTTTTTTTCCATTCGCTCGCTTTTTCACTCAATACTCCTCATCAATTTCAGGGTAAAACCGTCGCCAAACGATTTGCTATCAACGTCAAATCTGCTTCACAATCCACGCCGATGGAATCTAGTTCCGTCTCGACGACTTTAATTTTATACCCGCTCTCAAGAATGCGTAGTTGTTCCAGCTTTTCAAGCTTCTCCAAACGCGATTCGGGTAAACCGCCATACTGCATCAAAAAAGATTTTCTGTAGGCATACAATCCAATATGTTTATACCAGAAAGACTGCGACGGGTCGAACGATGAATTAGCGGTCGAACCCCAGCCATCTCTGTCCCAAGGTATGGGAGCCTTAGAAAAATACAAGGCGGAGTTGAAGTGATCCACTACCACCTTGGTTATATTACGGTTCTGCAATTCTTCCTGCGTTGTTATTAAAATACGCAATGTCACAATCGATTCCGAGGCCCCATCTAATAAAGGCCGAACAACTTTATCGATATTTTCAGGAGGAATGAGTGGCTCATCACCTTGCACATTGACAATGATTTCAAAGTCTCGATCTTGAGCCACCTCAGCAATACGGTCTGTGCCCGACTCATGCTCGATAGCGGTCATAACGGCTCTTCCGCCAAAACCATTCACAGTATCTAAAATACGGGTATCATCTGTGGCAACAATCACCTCAGAAACCGTTTTAGCCTGACTGGCCTGTTCATAAACCCATTGGACCATGGGTTTGCCTTTGATCAAAACGAGAGGTTTTCCGGGAAAACGCGAAGAAGCCCAGCGCGCGGGGATAACCGCCAATACTTTAGGATCAGTAGGCATGTCGGTTTATCAAGCCTTTCCATAAAGTCATGAAAAGAATTTTCAAATCAAATAATAAAGACCAGTTTTTAATATAATATAAATCGAATTCGATTCTTTTTTCCAGTGAGGTGTTTCCCCGCCATCCGTTTACCTGCGCCCAGCCGGTCAAACCCGCTTTCATCTTCAATCGCAACATATAAAAGGGAATGGATTTCTTGAACTCATCGACAAAAACAGGTCGCTCAGGGCGAGGTCCCACCAAGCTCATCTGCCCTATTAAAACATTATAAAACTGTGGCAACTCATCCAAACTGGTAGTTCTTAAAATCGTTCCGATGCGCGTGCGCCGATCATCATTCTCCTTCGCCCATACCGGCCCCGACTGATCTTCTGCCGCTATTTTCATAGATCGAAATTTATACATCCAGAAAACATTGCCATCCAAGCCCATCCGTTCCTGTCTATAAATCAATGGCCCAGACGATTCCAGTTTAATGATGACCGAAAGGATAAGCATTATTGGAAACGTAATGACGATGGCCAAAAATGACAGGACAATATCTGAGGCGCGCTTTAATATGATATTCCAGCCATACAAAGGAGATTCAGAGAGGTTAATCAATGGAATTCCATCCAACTCTTCCACTCCTGAATGCAGATCCATATAGCGCAAGAGATCGGGGACCAATTTAATATCCACCGTTTCCTCCCCCATGGAGCTCAAAATTTTCTCCAGACGATCATTCTCTTTTAAGGGCAATGCAATAAATAGTTGATCCACCTCATTTTCACGTATGACGCGCACCATTTCGTCATACATACCCAAGACCTTATGGTTTTGTAAAACCTCGCCTGTTTGTTCTGCTGAGCTGGACAAAAAACCCACGATTGAAAAACCGATTTCAGGATGTTTATCCAAGCGTTGTGCAACTTTCTGCCCGAGTTCACCCGCACCCACCACCAGAACTTTTTTGAGGTTCACCCCTCTCAGATACATCTCCTTAACCAACAAGCTTGCCAGTTGGTGAGAGAAAAACAACAAAATGGTGGTGATGCCCCAGAAATAAACAACCAGTAATCGTGAAAAGGTAATCTCACGAAAGAAAAATGTGATTGCCATGAGAATCAATATCGAGACCGTTGACAACCTCAGAGAGCTGAAAAAATGATCCAGCGGCGACTGCTTAATCGACTGATAAGAAAACCCAAACACCCGCCCATTAACAAAAAATACCAACCAAATGGGAACGATGGAAATCAAATATAAATTTTCACCAGGGATCAGGCCTGAAGGCGCAATGAGTTCTAATTTGAAGCGGATTAAATAAGAAAACCACCATGCAAGCGTTACAGCCAAGCCATCAAAACAAAATAATGCCGTTAGATATAGCTGACCGTGTTTCCTAATCATAATGGCAAAAGGGTTCGATTCATTCTATTTTTATCATTCCGGCTGGAATATAAAATTCCCAGAGAAATGAAGAATTCAAGAATCGTGTCGTTTGATTAACACAGGGTTTTATATGAAGAGATGGGATCGTAAAGAAACACAGCCAACCAAGTTTTCAGGTTAGGGATTCTTTGAAAAAAGAGCCTCTGCACACAATTTACTCAGAAAAAGAATAACTCAAAACCTCATTGGCTTCAACCGATAAGTCGGCTAAGAAAATTAAAAAACTGCCAAAAAAGGTCTCACTGAATCTGATTTAATTGAGCAAGAATCTTACCCCGCACTTCTGCGGAAGGGTTTTTCTTCAAGGCTCCTTCTAGAACCTCAACGGCGCGACTGGTCTCACCTTTTTTGGAATAGGTCAGCCCCAACATATAACGGGAATCATGCACCTTATTACCTCGGGGATACTTATTTAAGACAGTCTCAAATTGCAGAATCGCGTCATCATACATTTCTAACGCCATATAATTACTGCCTATCCAGAAAGCAATATTATCTTTGAGACTTTTGGGAGGGTTGCTCAGATCCAGACTTTGAAATAACAAAATGGATTCATCATAATTTCTATTTCTATAGGCGGCGAGGGCTTTATCATATTCCGTCGGGTTTTTCATCTTAGTCCGACGCATTCTCTTTTTATGTACCGGTGCAGCCTGTGCCTTCTGCCTTTTTATTCGACTGATCTCTTCATTAAGAAGAGTCATCTGCGCCTTTAAATCTTCAACTTCCGGCGTGAGAAAATCAGAGGAATCGGTCACCGATGAAACACTGTTTTCCAGCCTCTCACTCGCGGCATTGATTTTAGGCTCAAGCGTGCTCAAAATTTCTTCAAGTTCTCGAACCTTGCTGATCAAAGCCTCCTGTTGACTTTGAAGGCTTTCCACATCGCCTTTTAATTCACTTTTATCTGTACGCTGATCGATGCTGGAAAAACCATCCGGCTCATCAGCAAAGGAACCGTCTTCACCATCATCCAAATCAGAAAACTCACCATCTTCGGCAAAAAAATCATCTTCGTCAGAAATGCTGTTTTTATTACTATCTCGTTGTTTTCTTCCACTCCGCTTGGTGTCGCCCTCATCTTCGAAAGGAAAATCTTCTTCAAAGGCCAAGTCATCATCATCTTCAACCATCCAGGGCAGATAGCTACAGCCGGTTGAAATTAAAGAAAAGATAATAACTAAAACTAAAATGAGGCGGGTAAAAATGTTGGCGGGCGGCATATCTTTCTCCATCAGAGTCCTAAAAGGAATGTTATCCCTTAATAATCAATGAATTATATGAGTTTGACCTGTTAATGTCAACCTCCTAAACGAACCGTTTATTCTATTTACTATAATTTTATTAATCGAATTTTAAGGGCATTTCTTTAATTTTTTATTGTGCCTCTCGAAGTTGCCTGACTGCGGTTTAATAAAATCATGCTGGCTAACACCTTGGCGGCTTGCTCAATTTCTTCTATTGTATTACTGCAACCCAAGCTAAATCGAATCGATGCGTTGATTTTATCGTGAGGAATGCCCATTGCAGTCAGCACAGGCGACGGCAGACCGCTTCCGGAACTACAAGCCGAACCAGTAGAAACAGCCACCCCGGCCATATCCAAAGCGATCAATAGCGTATCGCCTTCCACCCCTGAAAACCCCACATTCAGAGTATTAGGCAACCGGTTCTCTAAGTCGCCAAAAATTTCCACGCCTGAAATCTGGCTTGATATCAATTGATAGAAATCGTCACGCAAGGAGGCAAGGCGCGAAGGTTCTTGTGATTCCAAACGCCGCTTTGCCAGTTCGCAGGCTTTTCCGAAACCTGCTATTCCGGCAACATTTTCCGTCCCTCCTCGTCTTTTTTTCTCCTGCCCTCCTCCGCACTGAGGCGAAAACAAGTCGGGGCTTCCATTTCGCAAATATAGAGCGCCCACCCCTTTCACACCGTTTAATTTATGTGCCGACAAAGACAGCATGTCAACCGCCACATCTTGCAAACAAAGCGGTATTTTGCCCACACTTTGCACTGCATCCGTGTGCAACAAGACTCCTTTTTTTTTGGTTATTTCGGCGATTTTTTGAAGATCCTGTATCACCCCTGTTTCGCTATTTGCGTGTTGCAGGGAAACCAGCAAAGTTGACTCTGTCAAAACATCTTCCAAATCTTGCAGGTCAATATGCCCACGCTCATCGACTTTCAAACGGTCAATAACAAAACCTAAATTCTCCAACTGACGACAGGGGTTTAAAATTGAAGGATGCTCAACCTGACTGGTTATAATATGGCCCCCCGGTTTACCCATGCCGAAAGCCACTCCCAATAATGCAAAATTGTTGGCCTCTGTGCCACCACTTGTAAAAACGATTTCTGAAGGTGAAGCTCCGATGAGCAAAGCGACTTGCTCACGCGCCTCGTCCACCAAAACACGGGCCGACCTGCCAGCAGAGTGAACACTCGACGGGTTGCCAATCTGGTTTTGCAATACAGAGGTCACGATATCCAGAACTTCTGGAGCCACCGGAGTGGTGGCATTATGATCGAGGTAAATTTTATCCAAGTGCTACGTACCGAGAATTTGCAAGAATTAACAAGCTGAATATAATTAAAGGATTGTGAATTTCAAAAGAAATTGACCAAACCCAAAATAAAAAAAATGGGACGAAGTCAGGGTTTTATCTGGCCGGACACCGGGTCCATGCTGGGAGCATCTGGAGATGCTGGCTTTGAGGATGTCGGCTCAATATTGTTCTGCTTAAGGGTTTCCTTTAATTGTCGAATTTCTTTTTCCATTTGCGGCAATCGCTCCAACATACATTCGATGGCGCGAGCTACGGGGTCGGGAAAAGATTCAAGCCCATCATCTTCCATGTCGGAAGAAATACCAGAAAAAACCACTCTCCCAGGAACTCCAATTACCGTGGAATACTCGGGGACTTCCTGAAGAACCACTGAACCTGAGCCTATTTTTGTATTGCGACCCACTAGAATCGGTCCTAAAACCTGCGCTCCGGCCCCAATGACCACATTGTCACAGATAGTAGGGTGTCGCTTGGCTTTTTTGGTAGCCAAGCCCCCCAATGTCACGCCATGATAGACAAAAACATTGTCACCCACTTCTGCGGTTTCTCCGATCACCACCCCCATACCGTGGTCAATGAAAAACCGTTGCCCTATTTTCGCGGCAGGGTGAATTTCGATGCCTGTTATCCAACGGGAAAACTGGGCCAAGGCTCTGGCAAGAAACTTAAAGCCTTTGTTCCATAAGCCATGAGAAAGCCGATAACCGATCAGCGCATGCACTCCCGGGTATAAAATCAATACCTCGATAAAATTCCTCGCGGCAGGATCTTTTTCCATAGCAACCCGGACATCTTCTTTTATTTGACCAAGCATAGTTTTCGGTGTGGGATGTAAGCCATTGTTTGTTTATTTAGTATATCCCACCCTAGACCAGACGCAAAGCCCCCATTCCAAATAGTTCCAGACTGACAACTCAGGTCAAGTTGGTTTGAAGGTCTATCGTCATGAAAAAAGACCGGCACAAATAGCTAGAGATCGGAAGGTTCGGCCTCAACCGTACGATGATAATCTGCAAGAATTTCGTCCTGAGTCTCCTGATCGGCAGACTTGTAGATACGGATGGTATCAAAATGACGGGTCTGCTGAATGCGAAGTAATTTGAGACGCATCAGTTCAAGAACGGCTAGAAATGTCACGATGATTTCCTGCTTGCTGTTTAAAACGGTGAACAACGATTCAAACGTAATGCTTTCTGAAGCATTAAGAATGGACATAATATACTGAATTCGATCCGTGACTGACATGTCACTGATTTCAATTTCATAGTCTTTTTCAAACTCTTTTGTATCCAAAATTTTCTGATAAGCTTTTAGCAAATCGAAAACCGTGGCCTCCACCATTTCCTTTTCTTCAGAGCTTTCTTCAATTTGAATATCAGAACCTCGCACAAAAATCTGCTGCTGATCGTGCTCCTTCATGCGTAATTCAAAAGCCGCATCGCGATAACGCTGATACTCCCGTAACCGGCGCATCAACTCGGCCCGAGGGTCTTCACCGCCTCCGGCATCCCAATCGTCTTCCGTTTCAGGCGCTGGGAGCAATATTTTTGACTTGATACGCGCCAACTCAGCGGCCATGACCAAATACTCTCCAACCATATCAAGGTTCAACTCTCGCATCATCTCGATATAATCCATATACTGTCGGGTGATAACGGAGATGGGAATATCGTAGATATCCATCTTTTGCTCCTTAATGAGGTGAAGAAGCAAATCTAAGGGGCCTTCAAAAATATCAAGCTTACAGCGATAGGTCATAATCGGGTTATGGCTTCAAGGTTTTTATTATTAAACTTTAATTCTACAAATCGCCCCAGAGAGACTGCAAAAGCGACAAAGCCACTAAAGGCGCCGTTTCTGCCCGAAGAATTCGCGGCCCCAGGCTCACGCTCTGAAACCCATATTCACGAACTGTCTCAATTTCAGCTTGGCTGAACCCCCCTTCGGGGCCTATTAAGATAGCAACCGAACGGGGTGTGACATTGAGTTTTATATCTTTAAGTCTTGTGTTGGGCTCTTGCTCCCAAAATATCAGCTTAAGATCTCGATCGTTATTATTGCGGCAAAAGATGTCCAAACTTTTCGCCATTTCTGCTACCTGCGGAATTTTCGACCGACCGCATTGTTTGGAACTTTCCAAAACAATTTTCTTCCACCGCTCTATTTTATTACTTCCTTCCGGCGTTTTTACCACGCATCGCTCGGTTGTCAAAGGAGTCACAGAATGCACCCCCAACTCCACCGACTTTCTTAAAATCACATCAAAGGCATTGCCCTTGATCATCGCCTGCCCTAAATGAACCGTTAAGGGAGACTCCAAGTTAACAGTCTTCGAGTCAATGATTTCGCCATGCACCTCTTTTGCCTTGACCTCAACCAGTCGTACGATGAGCCACTGGTCTGAGTCACAGATCACTTGAATCGAATCACCCACCTTCAACCTTAATACTGTTCTGATATGCGAAACATCCGACCCCGTCAAAGTCACCTTATTGTCGGCAATTTGCTCTTTATTTACGAAAAACTTATGCCGCGAGATCATGCATTGACCGCATGAATGTCTAACAAATCTCCCAGAGAGCTTAACTCATGATCGGGAGAAATATCGTCAGGAGCCTCGGATTGATTGCGGTTTATCCATGCGGTCTTCATGCCAACTCGGTGCGCACCAAAAATATCTGCGCACAGGTTATCTCCGACAAAAAGAATTTCCGAGGGTTGAAACTGAAACCGACTTATCGCCAGCTGAAAAATAGTAGGATGCGGCTTACGGAAAGGCAACCCTGAGGAATAAAGACAGAAGTCAAAATACTCCTTCAACCCCGATCCCTCCAGTTCAAACGTTTTCATGGACACCGGGTTGGTGGTATTGGAAACAATCCCCATAGGCACGCCCCATTGGCTCAACTGCTTTAAAACCGAAACAACCTCCGGAAAAACCTGTCTCTCTCGATAAACCTCGGTGAAATAAGCTTCAATCATTTCATGAAAAGAGGCTTGCCCTTGCCATGGAATTTTAAAGTATAACAACAGATATTCTAAGACCTCTTCATACCTTGCTTCTCGGTCCGTGGTTCGAGAAAGCGCGATCATGGCTTTAAAAAGTTCTCTGGATTTTTTTAAACAAATATCAAAATCAGGGAGGGGGATGTTTTTTTCCTGCAGGTATGCAAAAACCTTTTTCAGGGGACGGCAGTCATCTTCTTCGCCTAGGTCAACCAGGGTATGAGCCCAGTCGAAGCCAATCGCTTTATACGGAAATTCCATTTATGACTCGTTGTTGCTGTTTTCTGGTTGGTAAGGTTTGAGTGCTTGAGATCAACAATAAAAAAACTATAACCCTTTATGAATCAATATGAAACAATAAACTTCAGAGAATCTCTGGGGGCCAGAGCATCAACCTGATGACCTTCACTATCGAAATCAAGTTCTAGCCTTGACCTACAATCCGTTTCATTAAATAATGATGACTCATATAAAGAAATAGCAGGAATAGAAAAATAATGGCTCTTGAAAAAATAAAAGAACTCCCCAAAAATATTCGCTTCAACCAAGAACTGATTCAAGAAGCCCTCAAACTCGGGGCGAGCAAAGCAAAGCTAATTTTAACCCAAACCATAACCATGGCAAACTGGGTAAAACTGCATTGCCAGTATGGGTGCTCAAGTTACGGAGTGTGCCTTACCTGCCCACCATATAGCCCAAGTGTCGATGAAATGAACGATATTCTCCCCGAATACGAGAAGGCTCTGCTCATCAATGCCAGCCCAGAAACAAATACAGCGGAGATCATCATCCAGCTAGAAAATTACTTAAAAGCAAAAGGCTTTAATAAGGCTTTTGCTTTGGGGGCGCAACCTTGTAGCCTGTGTGAGCCTTGCACCTTTTCAACAAACTGCAAGCACCCCGATAAAGCCCGCCCCACGTTGCAGTCTTGCGGCATCGATGTGAATGAAACCATCCACAATAATGGCTGGGATGACCTCGGCCCACAAACCCCTTGCACCCCAACCCATGCCATTGGCATGGTACTTTTAGAATGAAAAAATTCCATTAAGATCTCGACACACCCAAATCCACCGCACAACCTTTATAATAATCTCAATGAAATCGGCATCAACCCATTCAGAATATCCCCCAAAACCCCTTCTTTTAATTTACAATCGAAGATAGTTTAAATATAATAAAAAGCTAGGATTAACTCAATATAAGGAATGCGTGATTATGGAAACCATACGTTCTCAAATGACAACCCCGGTGATTAATATTAACTCAGAAGCCACCGCTCAAGAGGCGGCTCAGCTGATGAAAGAAAAAGGCATTGGCTCTCTGCTTGTCAAAGGTTGCGAAGGTTATGTCGGCATTTTAGCGGAACGCGATCTGGTCTACAAATTGGTCAGCGAAGGCATGGACCCTAAAACCACTCCTATATCGAAAATAATGGAAGACTCTATTTTATCGATAGCTCCCAGCGCATCTCCCGCTGATGCAAGCTCGTTGATGAAGGAGTATAAAATAAGTCATTTAGCGGTGATGGAGGGTGACGATGTGGCAGGGATTTTATCGATTAAAGACCTGATCTATCACCAATAATTGCCACGGCCCAGCCGTTCGATTCTGCGCCCGCATTTCATAGATTTGTCGGCCATGCCTGATCCTTATCACCACCCACAACCTCACCTAATTCCTTAAGATCCCTACCGCTAATACCCAAAAAATAAAGGATTAATTTTAAATTTGAATGATTGATACTAGCTTGTGCATGCCGTTGCACAATGGGCTTAGCATTGAAGGCAATGCCCAACCCAGCTCGGGCCAACATCTTAATATCGTTAGCACCGTCGCCAACCGCCACAACCTGACGCAGGGAAAATCTTTCTTGTTCTGCCAGCGAAAGCAATATCTTTTCTTTGGCCTCGGCATCAACAATTTGCCCCTCTAATTCACCTGAAACCTTGCCATCGATTATTTGCAAATGGTTGGCATAACCATAATCCAAACCATAACTATCGCAAATTTTGTCGATAAAAAATTGAAACCCGCCGCTGACCAGAGCGATTTTATAACCCAAATATCTCAGAATATTGACCAAGGTTTCGGCACCCGGTGTCAACGGCAGAGAATTCGATAATTGATGTAGGCTTTCTACCGGAAGCCCCTTTAAAAGCCGTACTCTTTTCAATAAGGCTGATTTAAAATCAATTTCCCCACTCATAGCTTGATGGGTGATTCTTGCCATTTCCTCCCCCACTCCGGCCAGTTTTCCCAACTCATTGATGACTTCGCATTGCAGGAAGGTCATATCCGCATCCAAAACAATCAACCTTTTGTTGCGCCTGAAGTAGGTTTCCTCTTGCACCGCGATATCGACGTTATATTTTTCCTTGAACTTGACCAAGGCATCCAATACTTCCTCAGAAGAATGAGCCTTACGAGTCCCAATCACAAACTCCAGGGCATGAATATCGCCCGAATCTAATTGCTCAATACGTACAATATTTATGTCAAGATCGGCAAAAATTTGAGTGATTTCTTGAAATCCTGTGGAGGGAAATACGTCGCATAACAAGGTCACAACCGACTGATGGGCATAGGTGGCATCGGGCCGTGTATCTGTCTCCCAAGGATAGATGGTGGCTTTAAAATTCATTTTCTCGGCATAACTCGCCAAGTCTTCACGCAATGAATCGATGCAAGAGTCATCACAGTCGTCCAGCAGAATAGAAAGGTTGAGCAAACCGTTGAAGACGAACTGCTTGATGTCGACGACGTTCCAACCATTGTTGACAATAAAGTCCAAGGCTTCAGCCAGAATTCCGGGCCGGTCTTGTGCTGAGATATGAATATGCAGTTGGCTTGAAGTTGGGGGCATGGTTCAGGCTTGTGGCTTATAACGCCACCCTTCCCTTTTTTTACAAGTCCAACCATCATTGACTTGAAAGGTGGACAAATTTGTCAGTGTGGTTGAATTATACAAAGCGATAACACCTTCCCCTTGAATGGAATTGTTCTTTAAATGGAGGCGTTTGAGCTTCCCCAGATGTTTAGCCATCGCTAAAAATTTCAAAGCCTCATCGTTCAGACTATTATTATTGAGGTTTAAATACTGGACATTTTCCAAATACTCGCACTCTATCAGCTCTTTGACTCCCAAATCCCCGAGATTATTATCATCCAAATCCAGCCAACTGACTTCCTGCACTTTAGGAGCCTGCCATAAAAGGCGCGCCTCTTCAGGGTTGAGCCCTTTGCCGCTGAGCATCAGCTGGTTACCACGTAGTCGCCCCTCAAAAATCGCTTCAACATTTTCAAACCGGGAGTTCTCGTTCATCATATTTCCTTAAAATATAAAGCCCTCATCATAGGGTTGGATGCTTTCTATAGCATGAAGAAAGCCATTCAGCAACCACAAGACTTCAAGACATATAATCTCTGCCATAGTTATGTCGCAAAAGAGCCCACATTGTTATGACTGGCTATCCTTATGTTTAGGAACATATTCTCTACCCTGCAAGGGTTGCGGTAAAAACTCCTGCTTACCAGAGGGGTCATCGTGGGAATATTTATAGTCCACGCCAAAACCATATTCTGACTTAGCATCTTTATAATGCGTGTCTTTCAAATGTACCGGAACCGGAAAAGACAACCCTTTCCGCTCAACATCATACAAAGCATCGTCGATGGCCACGATGGCCGAGTTGTCTTTAGGAGCCTGAGCCACATATATCACAGCCTGAGCAAGTGGAATACGCGCCTCAGGAAACCCTAGTTTTTCGACCGCATTGGCCACAGCTTGCACCAAGATAAAAGCCTGCGGGTCGGCATTTCCGACATCTTCCGCGGCGGTGACTAAAAGTCGACGCACAATAAAACGCGGGTCTTCTCCTCCCGCGATCATTTTTGCTAGCCAGTATATCGCCGCATCGGCATCTGAGCCGCGCAGACTTTTCTGAAATGCAGAAGCATGATCATAATGCTCCGTGCCTTTTTTATCGTATAAGGTTGCCGCTTTTTGAATAATGCCTTCAACAGTTTCAACGCCAATCTTCTTGTCAGTTCGGTTGACAGCCACATCATGAGTGGCCTCCAGAACATTGAGAGCTCGGCGGGCATCTCCATTTGAGTGGCTGACAATTAAATCCATCGCATCATCAGTGATTTGCAGAGTCGATTTAGCCAACCCCCTTTCAGGGTCGCTCAAAGCACGCATCAAAATGGCCTTGACTTGTTCACGTCCTAACGACTCTAACCTAAAAGTCTGACAGCGTGAACGAAGTGCGGGAATCACCTCAAAGGAAGGGTTCTCCGTAGTACTGCCAATCAAACGAACTGTTCCGTTTTCGATATGAGGCAACACCGCATCCTGCTGGGATTTGCTGAAACGGTGAATCTCATCAATGAACAACACGGTTCTCTTACCCTTGGATTTCCAAACTCGACGAGCCGAGTCAATGACTTTGCGAATATCAGCCACCCCAGCATTCACCGCGCTGATTTCGTGAAATTCGCTTTCAGTCAAGCGAGCTGAAATGCGTGCAAGAGTCGTTTTGCCCGTACCCGGTGGCCCCCATAATATAAAGGATAATTGCGAACTCGAATCCACCAGCTCTCGAAGCGGCAAACCATCCCCAATCAGATGTTCCTGCCCTGTAAACATGCCCCAACTCTCAGGGCGCATGCGATCTGCCAAAGGGGGAGGCGGGCCTTTCGTCTCTATTTCATAATCGGGAAATAAATCCATAAGCTCTCATTTGTAG
>JABIYR010000099.1 GCA_018702695.1 Nitrospina sp.
AAAGATACAAATTCTCTGAGCCAGACTGCCATTTCTCGTTTTTTTCTCGACACGGAATTACAATGTATCTTGGAATCAGGCAAGAAAATTTTCCTCAAAAAGGACGAAGTTCTTTTTGAGGAAAATTCCTTTCAGGAAACTCTATACATCATTCTTTCTGGTACGGTGGAGGTTTATAAGAAGCATAAACAAATCGCAGTACGAGGAGCCGGCGATTTTTTGGGAGAGATGGCATTGGTGGAGTCAAAACCTCGATCTGCCAGTGTCCGCGCACTCACCGAAGCAAAAGTGCTGGAGGTCAATAAAGAAACCTTCTTCAAATATTTTGTTTCCAACCCGAAAGTAGTTTGGGAGATTTTAAAAACTATTTCTGCCCGAAATCGGGAGGATCTGAATGTCATAGATGACAGCTACCAAGAGATCAGGAAGAGTCGAGAAAAATACCGTAAGGTCATCGACTCCGTTTCCGACTTGATCATTCAGACCGATCAAGAGGGGAAAATCAATTTCGCCAATAAAGCGATCAGCATTTTAGGGTTTGATGTGTTTGATCTGATTGGTAAAAACTTTGAAGACTTTTACGATGGGGTTCTCAGCGAGACAAGCCTAGCTCATATTTTGACCCGGCGGGTCGGTCCAAGAACTACCACTGATTTAGAAGTTTCTCTGAAAGTGAACGAGCAGTCCAGCCTGTATGACATCTGCCATAGCATGAGTTTTCATATCACTGCCACGGGGATGTGGAGTGTCCCGCAAGATCAAGTTATGAGGAAAGACACGCAAAAAGAATTCCAAGGCTCTTTGGTGGTCGCCAAGATGGAAAAACATGGCGGTTACCGCCTAGTTTGACCGGCTAATCAGAAAAACACATTTCCTATTGCTCACTAATTAGAATGATTGACTAAATAGTGGTGTTGAAATCCAATAAAGAAGCATCCGAAGACACACCTGATCCGGTCAAGATCTCCTGAACTCGAGACTCTATCAAAGCATCCAAATCGGTTCCCGCTTGCAAGAGTGAACTCAAATCCGTTTGCTGACTGGTCTGACCCTTTAAAAAGTCCGTGATACTATTTGCAGAGATACCCGACTGTTCGAAGATATTTTCCAGTTGCGTAGCAAGTTCGCTCTGACCTTCTAGCGACTTGCCACGAAAGGCAATCTGTTCGGTAGCCGATAATTCTCCATTTTGATCAGTATCAATTGAGTCAAAATTTGCTTGCAGATCCTTACCGCTTCCGGTCTCATCTATTTTCTTTTGAACTTCATTGGAGTCCAACCCGCCTGAGCGATTGGTATCTTCTTTCTGCAATTTTTGATAAACCTGCTGGGTAAAACTATTGAGAATAGTTGGTCCCAGTCCTCCAGTGCCTCCGACCATTGAGTCGCCCTCCACCATAGAGTTTTATTAACCGGGCTGTTTAATGCCCTTTGAATCCTTAACGGCAACAGCGAAAATTTGCATGAGCTTTTATTTTCAAAGCTGGGTAACTACGAAAAACCAAGGCTTTATGATGGAATTATTGTTCAACTTTCTAAAAGACGCAATTGCAACTGCTTGTTAAAGCATTTTTTGTAAGCCATCAGTGTCACCACCAAACAAGTCAAACCACTGGTACCTGCCAACATATAGATGATGGCTAATTGGAACTTAACGGCGGTCATAGGGTCTCCCCCCGCTATGATATAACCCGTCATAATACCAGGCAAATGCACCAGACCCACCGACTTCATGGTATCCAGAGTGGGAATCAAACCGGCCTTGATCGCGGGCGTGATAACCGTTCTGGCGGCTTGCCGGACAGAAGCGCCTAATGACAATAAAGTTTCGATCTGGCTTCTTTGGTGACCGACCTCCGCAACCAACCTGTTTAGTGCTACCGAGGAGGCTTTCATCGAGTTACCGATAACCATTCCTCCCAGCGGTATCATAAATCGGGCACCCATCTGAATGACTCCCACGATACAAAGCAGAGTAAAGGGAAGCAATGAACCGATCAGTATTCCCACAAAGGCTATGGAGTAGGAGCTGGGAATTTCCTTCCCCCGTCCACCAGAGATTCTAGCCGCAACCAGGCACATGAAAAGCAGGATGAAAGAAAAAATTTCTATTTGCTCAATTTCAAAAATTACCGTCAGCAAAAACCCCGCGACAATGAGCTGACCCGTCGCACGTAACGAACTTAAAATAATCTCTTTTTCCAAGTGCATTTGGTTTAACCAAGAAAGACCTATCGTCCCCATGACAAGAATATAAGAAAATACCAGTGCTTGATTTTCCATTTTTCAGCTCCGTTTCCATTCGTTCAAAATTGTCCTTGGAAAAATTTTTGCAGTTGTAGGTTCTGACTTGAATTTATCAACTCCTGAATATTCCCATCAGCGAGAATTTCACCATTGGCCAATACCAACGTTCTGCTATTAAAACGCACGGCCTGATTGATATCATGTGTTACGAGAAGGATTCCCGTCTTGAGAGAGGCATTTAATTTTTGCACCAGATTCTCCACGGTCAGAACCGCTGTTGGGTCAAGGCCTGACGTGGGTTCATCAAGCATCAACACTTGAGGTTCATTGGCCAAAACTTGAGCCAGACTCAACCTCTGATGTTCACCTGTAGATAGGCCCGAAACTTTTCGGTTTCTTAGCGAAGTGTCTAGGCCTACTTTTTCCATCAAGGACGTGACCGCGTGCGCAGATATTTTCTGCTGATTCAAACTTGGCCCCACAGAGATACTCTCTTCCACAGTCCCCAGAAGGTCTGCGGAAGTTTGAAAAACCATTCCCACTCTGCGACGCAGATCGGGGCTGGTAATACGACTGATCGGAACTCCCTGCAAAAATATTTCGCCTTCTGCCACCGACTCAAGCCGGTTGAGACAACGGAGCAAGGAGGTTTTGCCACAACCCGAAGGTCCTAACAATATCAGAATCTCCCCGGCAAAAAGTTCAAAGGAAATATTTTTGAAAATAAATTTTCCGTCTCTGGAAAAAGACACACCGCAAACTTTTAGCAATGAATTTACGGGTTTCATTTCTGTTTTGAGTGAGGAGTTGTATAGAAAAACAGGAAAGAATTTACGCGTCGTCGTTTTTAACCTTCACCTGATTGCGACCATTTTCTTTGGCCTGATAAAGAGCCTTGTCGGCATTTGCAATTATTGTCTCGCACAAAATCTCGCGAGTTGGAATCAGGGTCGAGACACCCATACTGACGGTAACATAAGGGCTGGCACTATTTTTATCGTGTTCTACTTTCAGGCCCTCAATGCCCAAGCGCAGATTTTCTGCCATATTTAAAGCTCCCTCGGCGGAAGTTTCAGGAAGCACCACCACAAACTCTTCGCCGCCATAACGGGCTACCAAATCGGCAGGGCGTTGAACATAATGTTTGAGTGTTGCGGCCACCTGCTTCAGACAGGTATCCCCCGCCTGATGCCCATAAGTATCGTTATATAATTTGAAACAATCAATATCCATCAGAATTAATGAAAGAGGAATCTGATCACGCATGGCTCTTTTCCATTCCTTATCCAAGGTTTCGTCGAAGGAACGGCGATTATCAATTTCCGTCAATCCATCTATAATAGACAGCCTTTGCAATTTTTCCTCTAATTGTCGACGCTGAGAAATATCACGCACGATCCCGACAAACTCGGTGTTTCCTTCCCAGATCATCTCGCTGACATTGAGCTCTAGAGGAAACGAAACCCCATCTTTTCTCAAACCCATGACCTCTCGTGAAAACCCGATGATATGCTTAATCCCGGTTTTAAAGTATTTTTCGAGATAACCATCATGCTCACTACTAACTGGCTCGGGCATCAAGTGGCTGATATTTTTTCCTACCGCCTCTTCGGCCGTGTAACCAAAAATCTTTTCTGCCGCCGGATTAAAAGTCAGCATCACGCCTTTGTCATCAATGGTAATGATTCCATCCAAAGCCTTTTCCACCAGCAGACGATTCTTTTTCTCGCTGAAAAGAGCGTTATCTAAACGTTTGATATTTGCCAATCTTTTTTCTTGTGATTTTTTGGGAGCATTCCCATAAATCAGAGCAAAATCAAAGTCCTGCCTTCCAAATGGAGTCACTTCGAAATCATACAAATAATCGGTGCAGGACAGGCTTTGTTTTTGTGCGCGAGTGGACTCAAAAGCTAATTCGATCAGACTTTTTAAACCTTCAGGAGCGGGGCTCCCCTTCGCAACCCCCCAATCGTCCAACTCTTTCAGGCAAGCCCGGTTGGCGTGCAAAACAACCCCTTCTTTGCTTACGCTGAATACCGGGTTAGGGTTTTGTTCGGAAATTTTCTCAAAACTTTCGATTAATTCTTGGCTCATTCTATTCAAAGACCGTCTTAAAATAACCACTCAAAAATGCTTTATTCTCCCTTGTAAAAACGAAGCATTGGGGTTCATCAAATTATCAGGTTTATGTCGAATACTCAAACATGCGTTCTACACACTGAAGAGCGCGACGCTGAACCTCTGGATCAAGGGTGATCACACTATCAGGTTCAGGGTTTTCTAAAACTTTTAAGATATGCTCTAAAGAATTCGACTTCATATACTTACAAAGTGTGCAGCTCCCGGCAAATGTTTTTTGTGGGAATTCTGACTGCAAAACACCAGTCAGACCACATTCCGTAAGCAAAAAGAATGTATCGCGCTTCGATTCACGCACATGGTTGAGCATTTGGCTGGTGCTTCCCACATAATCTGCTTTCCCCACTACAGCAGTGCTACATTCGGGGTGAACAAGAATTTCCACTCCTTCATAATTCCTCCGAACCTGATCGATACTTTCTGGTTGATACTCTTCGTGAACATAACAGGAGCCATCCCAGAGCTGAATATCTTTATGCACGCCTTTAGATTTAAGATGCTCGATTATATTTTCGCCCATGAGTCGATCGGGTAAAAAATAAATCTTGTCGTTGGGGATTTTCTCAATGATGGCATAAACATTGGAAGAGGTAACGCATACATCACACTCTGCTTTCACTTCAGCTGTCGTGTTGATATAACAAACAAACGTATAATCGGAAAATTCTTTACGCAGTCGGACCACATCTTCTGCGGTAATGCCATCGGCTAAAGAACAACCGCCATCGGGGTTGGGGTCCAGCACCGTTTTCTCAGGGTTGAGAATCTTGGCGGTTTCCGCCATAAAACGGACCGCCGAAAAAATGATAACATCGGCATTTGATTCTTTGGCTATTTTGGACAGGCCATACGAATCACCCGTATGATCGGCAACGCTATAAAAAATTTGCGGCGCAACATAATTATGTACAAGGATCAGAGCATTCTTCTCTCTCTTGAGATCCTCAATCTTTTTAATAGTAGGGAGCAATTGCTCGCAATGCTCTGGGGTAAATTGGCAAACGGGGTTGCCTACCTGAATATCTTTAAGTTTTCCGTATAATTCTTCTGCTGTAATCATGTCTCTAACCCGGCGGCCAATTCAAGGCGCGGCCCCCTAAAAGATGAAAATGAATATGAAATACCGATTGCCCCGCACCGGCCCCACAGTTGACAACCAACCTGAAGCCTGACTCATCCAGCCCTCTTTCTTTTGCCAGTTCATTCGCTACGCTGACCACAGAACCCATCACCGCATGATCCTTCTCCTCAACGTCCAGCAACGTGGCTTGATGAAGACGAGGGATGATAAGGATATGCGTGGGAGCCTGCGGATTGATATCATTGATACCAAAAAAAGTGTCGGACTCATAAACTTTATCGGAAGGAATCCTTCCATCGCTTATTTTACAGAACAGGCAATCATTCATAAGATTTATTTTTCAACCTTCCGTTTTGTTGCTTTCATCATCGGTGTTATTTTCCTGATCGGACAGAGATCCAAACGGGTTGAAGTATGCCATGATTTCATCTTTGTATGAGATAAAAGGGTCGAGCATCAGAAACGGTTCGTCTATCTTACTCAAACGAAAACCGATCCAGTCGATGAGGTAACTCATATGCGAATGTTCGTTGATAAGATTTTTAACCAACTCACCCCGGCCTTGCGCCCGTGTCCCTCGTGGGGCATTGATCTTTGCAAAATCTACCGCTGCATCGGTGGTTTTTCTGTACCCTTCGCCATTCGCCTCCAACCCCCAAAACAGACCTGACTCTTTATTCAGGTTATGGTACTCCAAGTCTAGGCTTTTAAGCCAAGGATCATTCCACTCTAGGTTTTCTTCATTTTTAAACTCGGTGAGCATCCAATATTTACTGGCCCAATCGACCCGACCGATCACCGCTTCCGGTCCTTTGGGTAAATCGGTCAAGACCGATTCCCATCCCTCCAGAATCCAGTCTGTCTCGCGATTTTTTCCGGTCAAATATTCCTTACAAGTGTTTAAGATATCCCATTGCAACTCCAAAGCATTGGATGATTTCCCTGAAGCCAGTTTCACATGCCATTTAAAATCTGGATCGCGGGAAATGGAACGCATGGACTGCACCGAATCTTCTAGAATCCACTCTTGTTTGGCAACGCCCAACTGCATGATTTCCAGCATCAGCGTTGTTGTACCCATCTTCATGGCGGTCGCAAACTCACTCATGGTTGAGTCTCCAACCAGCAGGTGGATGCGCCGATACTTGCTGGGGTCCGATAAAGGCTCGTCCCGGGTATTCACAATCGCCCGGTTATATTGTACCCACCGATAAAACTCGTTGGGTATGTGATCCGCTCGCTGTGAAATTTGAAAGTCTACTTCATCGCCCGAACTTTCATCCGGTGCACCCCCCTCCCAATCACGAAATGGGTGCGGATCGCATGAACCGATGCGGCCCGCACCGCAATAAATTTGCCGTGTTGTCAAAAAGGAAGAAAGTATTTTCAGGTTCTCCCGTTCATCAAACGGAAACCCTCTGCCGACTAAATAATTCTCATGGCAACCAAACGTGGCACTGGTTTCGAGATCGACATTGTTCTTGATAAACGAAACTTGATCCGCCCAACCGAGCTCTTCGATGGCCTCTTGAATCAACGTATCGCCAGCACGATCGTAGGTCACCAGGTCCATCAAGTTGGAACATTCTGGGGAAGCATATTCCAAATGTCCCATATCTAAATACAAACGACCGCCATTTAGCAGAAACCCGCCATTTCCAGGAGGTTCATCGTTGGCTCGGTAATGAAGGTCCAAAACCCCCATCTTTTTTGAAAAAACATGGTTCTTGACCTTATTAGCCACCTCGGTGGGGTCGAACGGAAAATTCTGGTTATCTTTGATCAAAAGACCATATTCTGTTTCGATGCCAAAGATGCGTTTTTTCATTTTAAAGAGTCATTAAAATTATCATTTACGCCGACCCATATTTTTTACCGGGCGCAGTCGCTCATCAAATTTCTTCCAATTAGAGTTTTTCTATTACGATTACCAAATGATGAGTTTTATCCCCGCTTCAGAGAGGTCATACAAACGTCTGCCATCTCCTCATCATTCATGAACCGATATCCCTTTTCAGTGATCAAAGCCACGGTGGGGAAAATGTCATCCTCAGGGCGGGCTTTACCCGTTGCAGAATCAAACCGGGCCGCCGTTTGCAACAATCGAATTGCCAAAGTGACGGCATTGCTCTCTGACCTTTCTGCCAAGGGCTGTTCGCCCCAAAGGTCTTCATGTTCGAGAATTCCCCGGATGGTCGGAGACCCCGATCCGGTCGAGGTATGGGTGCGGATCTGAAAGTCAGCTCCCAACATATCGTAAAAATGGATGGCTGCTTTTTGAGTTTGTACATCGTAGGTCGCAAAGATGGGGCTCACCACTCCCAGCCCTTGAACCGCCATGCCAACATTCTCTTTCAATAATTTCGATAGAGCACGAATTTTCCCTTCGCCACTCATCGACTGCATTTGTGATCGCCGAAAGTACTCAAAATTATGAGTCAGCACTCGGGCCATCTCAAACGCCGTCGCGGGAACTCCGGCAATGGCCATCAGTGAATAATCATCTATGGGAATGACCTTGTCACACCGTTCATACATGATGCTGTTGCCCGCCGTGGCACGGCGGTCACCGGCAACAAGAACACCATCTTTAAAGTGAAAAGCCAAAACGGTGGTGCCATGCGTCACGGTCACATCGTTGCGAACCTGCGACAAATCACATAACGCTTGCCAGCGGTAGCCGGATTTTTCCAAGAGGGCAAAAAAATCTCCCGGTGAATTTTTGGGGTCCGATTGATAGCTCATTGACCGGTTCTCTGCTTATAGTTTTCTGTTTGCTTGGGGTCTACTTTTTTCATCCGCTTTAATAGACTGTCCCTGCCGGGCCGTGAAGGTTCTGGGCTGGTTGGGCCAGAGTCATCACGGTCGGGGCGAGACTCTTTTTTTTCTTCTTTTCTTAAAGGATCGTTCATTTCCATGGGGTACACTCCTTTTCTTAACGGGTTGTTCTACCTCATTGTTTTGAGGAGATCAAACCACCGATGATTTCAACAGATCTATTTCTTCCTGTGTGAGCGCTCGATAAACAGCTCTCCGCTCTACTTTTTTCGACAACACAGCCCCTTCGAGATACCATTGGTCGAAGACTTCTTTTAAAGTCTGCGGGATGCCTTCTTCCTCCTCTTGTTTTTTACTTTCAATCCACAGCCGACAGGTTTCTTCCAACGCTTTATTCAGGCTGAATGTTGCAAAAGGTAGGGACTCAATTTCTTTCTGTATCTCGTCCATGATTTTTTCATTGCCAGCAATCACGGTTCCCTTTTTGAAGGTTTCCCAATGTCCATCATAATTGATGCGAAAAAAATTCGGATTCCCTTCGCGTTCCAGTTCCACTAGCAAGAGCCGAAGGATATAAGGAGCTCGTTGAATTTCTTCAAAATTCTGTTTCAGAGCCGGGGCCACGCCAAATTGCAACAACCTCGCCAACGTCACATCTTGAGCCGAACGGTTGAATCCTTCCAAATGCGCCATCTCTAAAAGTGTCATGCGCAATTTTTCCACATCGGCCGGATGTCCCACACCACCTAAGGCAATGCGATCATAGATTTCAAATATTTTTCCCGGCTGGGGCGCGAACCCCATAATCAGCACTCCGTCATCGTAAGGAACGGACAATACTGGCTGACCCTTTTTCAGCTTTTCCTGAACATAACTATGACGGGTCGAGACCGCCTCCATCCAACGATAAGGTTCTTCAAACATTTTCAATTTTCCTCAACAATAACTAGCTGTTCCCAGCGGTAAGAATATTTTCAACGTCTTCGGAGTGAATGACTCCGGTCAAATCCAAGGTCTCTCCATCCGAGAATTCAATTCCCGTCCAATGGATACTTTTTATATTTTCTGCATTCTGCGCTATCATCTGCCCCCTTATCTGGGCGCGTGTCCCGACGGGTGCGAATTCCATTGCCTGAGTGATTTCATGTTCACTCAGCAAGTCATGAACGGCTCCTTCTTGCTGGAGGCCTCGATACAACCCACGCTCGGGGTCGAGGTTATGATATTCCAAGTCCAAACTTTTCAACCATGGATCCTGCCAGCCAATGTTTTCCGATTCCATGAACTCGCTAAACAGTTTTTCTTTAATTGCCCAATCAATACGGTCAGACAGTTTTTCAGGCCGGTGTTTGAGGTCTTGCAAGGTTCTTAGCCATTCTGCAAGAATCCAGTCTGACTCCTCATCCTTGCCAGCAAAGGCATTTTCTGCCGCTTCACAATAAGCCTCTTGAATTTCTAGAGCGGTGATCGTGCCCCCTGATTTACGACTCAAAGCCACCGTTCTACCAATCGACACGCTCAACACATCGGCCACCGGGTCCTGCAATTCTATCTCAGGAAGTTGCGCCCCACTGGCAATCAAACTGAGCACCAGAGAAGTGCTTCCCACTTTCAAGGCAGTCGCATAGGCAGACATATTGGCATCGCCCAAAATCAAATGCAAACGCCGGTATTGGTTGCGCACAGCATGCGGCTCGTCTCGAGTGTTGATAATGGGACGCTCGGTCATGGTCTCAATGCTCAATAAGGTTTCAATGAAATCTGACCGCTGGGCCAATTGCAAGCCTTGAAAATTTTTGGTCCCGGCATTTTCCGACCCCACTTTTCCTGCCCCAGCGTAGAGCTGACGGGTTACCAGAAAAGGAACCAGACCGCTCACCACGTCATCAAATGGGGTTTCTCGGGGAATGAGATAATTATCATGAGTCCCATAACTGTGCCCACTGTAGTCCGTATTATTTTTGAAAACCTGTAGCCCATCACCCTTCGATTCGCGATTGCGTTTAGCGACACATTCCGCAACAATCCTCTCTCCCGCAACATCATGCGCCACCAGTGACATCACCGAACGACATTCCGGCGTGCTGTATTCGGGATGGGTATGGTCATTATAAAAACGCGCCCCATTCGTCAAAACCCGATCGCATTTCATATCTAAATACGAATAGGGCCTTTTCCTGTCTTCGGCGCAAAATGCGTCTTCTTCTTCGTCCTGAGCGAGAGAGCGCACTTGAAAACCTCGTAGGTCTTGATGCGAATTCTCCTGCGAATATGCCCATTTACAGAAAACACTTTTTCTTTCACAGGCTTGCAACAGCTTCATAGATTCTTCGACCGGGTCTGAATTCTCCAAATCTTCTCGGATAATTCCATACTCGGTCTCCAAACCCAGAAGGGGAACACTCATATTATAGACCTGCGAAGGGTGTTTTCGGTCGCCTTATCCGCTTCATCGGGCCGTCTCACTCGCACGACATGTTTTGCGTCCACATCCAAAAGCTGAAGCCAGTCTTCCATATTTGATTCGGCAGGAAGCAAACTACCTTCTTTAAATTCAGTCTCTAATGAAACCAATAAATCGTCCACTGTCAGGCTCAATGTTTCACCCGTGATGGCCCGTTCTATGGCTTTTTCCTTGGCTCGTTTCATGATGCCTTCTAGCACCGCACCCGAAATAAAATCGTTCCAATACATTTTTCGGTTGCCGCCGCTTCGCAGGGTCAGCACCAGCACTTCTTGGTCAGAGCTTCGTTTAAACAAACTATCCAGAAACGGTTCTGCCATAGCATCAAAGCCTTCATGTTCACGCGGAAGTTCTTCTTTCAGATAAACGCGCAAAATGGCCTTGCACTCTTCCCGATTCGGCCGCGATACTTTAATTTTGCGATCCACCCTGCCCGGTCGAATTACTGCCGGGTCGATCAAGTCGGGACGGTTGGTCGCAAGAATCACCACCGTATCGCGAAGCGACTGGATACCATCCATCTCGGCACAAAACATCGGAACCACGGTATTGGAGATGTTTGACCCACGCCAAGCTTGCCGTGTTCCCAAAATAGATTCGGCTTCATCGATGAATATAAATGGAATCTGGCCCTTTTCTTTATAGTCGCGTGCTTTTTTAAAGATTTCGCGGATTTTACGTTCTGACTCCCCCAACCACATATTAAGAATCTCTGGCCCTTTCACATAAATGAACCGACCTTCCAGCTTAGATTCTTCTTTCTCTGAAAGTTTACGGATCACTTCGGTGAGAATAGCTTTTCCAATGAGGGTTTTGCCACAACCCGGAGGGCCATAAAACAAAAACCCTTTGGGAACCTGATATTCCATTTTATCGAGGATTTCTTGATGCAGGAGCGGATATTCGAGAACCTTGCGGACTTCGTCCTTCACTTTTTCCTGCCCACCTACATGAGACCACTCGACCTGCTCATAATCGTCTTCAATGAGGGTGCGAGACTCTCGCTGGGGCAGTTTGCCCAAAATCACCCGTTGGTTTGCATCGAGAAAAATCTCCACTCCTTCTTTGAGGTCAGTTTCATCTAGGCCTGTTCGCGCCAGAACAATCGTTTCGGTATTGCCAGTCGCCGCTTGCACCAACCATTGCCCACCTGCAAGTTTTCCAGAAATTTTAGCCAAGGGCCCCTGAGTGGGAAACAATAACCGGGCTATGACCACAAACCCTTCATTCAATGCCACCTGATCACCGATTTCCAAGCCTTCATTTTCCAGCAGCTCTGGAACCACTGCCGCCTGATATTCCGTACCCCCAGAAACCAAACGCACTAAACCCGCCTCAGCCTGCCCCAGAATGGTTCCGATACGATGAGCCGGAGATTTCAGCTTTTCGATGGCTTCTTCAAGGGTCTTAATTTTTAGCCCATATTGCTGGGCAGATTGCTGAGCCTGAAACAAGGCATCCCTTAGATCAAGAATCTTTTCTTGTACAGGGGGGCGATCTTGAGTTTCATTTAAAACTTGGTCTATCAACTCTATAATATGGGTCGAATCTCCCATGAATCAGTCCTTTATTTTGATGAGAAGCCTCAATTGTATGTTCATTTTTTTTTATAAATCAAGTCAATTTTCTCAAAGGTTTAGTAGAGAAAACTTTGCCATTATATTAGGATGGTTCTTTCTATAAAGTGGTCGCAAAAACTTTCACCTATTTTTACCGAATTCCGACCCGGCACAGCAAAACCCACGGGCATTGCCCCTCTCATTTGAATTTAATCTGTAAAAATAATTGTAAAGCTCTATGATTTCGGCAAACAACAAAGTTCCTATCCAAAAATGCATCATTAGTTTCAGCCACAACAGGTATCCAACCCGCAAGGAAGCAGATATTTTTAGCATTTCAAAGGCGGAACGTGAAATCAGCTCGGGGAAAAAGGGCGTCAGCCACCTTATTCTGAGAGCTGATAATGATGACATCGATCGATTAAAATTCCTTTTCTTGATTCAGGGCATTCCCATCATGTGTTATGCGCTGGGCAATCTACTGAATTCCTCTTTGCGAGAAATAGTGGTCGTGGGTTCGAAGGAAGTCAAAAAGGTCATGGACTGCTTTCTAGAGGTAGTTGGAACCTGCGGAAAAAGCATCCGCTTTGCGGAGGAAGACCCGCAAAACCTCAGTCTGGTTCATACCATCAATCTGGGAAGGGCATTGATTTCTCCGTCTCACGACGAGATGACTCTGTTTCAACCCGGCGATCTGCCTTTCTTATATGACCTTGAAAAGGTATTGCATTCTCCCGAAAACAAACATCACAACTTGGTACTGTGGCTAAACTCGCGGCAAAAGATGTTTTCCGATTTTGAAAAAACACCCGAAACTGAGTTCGTCAAACGCAATTACCATTACCGATCGCTCGATGATCAGGCAGACAGCCTGCAAGACCTTAAAGAACCCAATTTATATCCTTTAAATTTTTCAATGATGGATTCAGATATCATTGACAGTCTGCACTCTTCGCGCAAGGATGGACAAATCATCCATGCAGGCATTCAAACCGCCTTAAAAAAGCCTTTGCGTCTGCTCAAAACGCTTCCACATATCATGAATCATCTCTTGACGTTTCGCAGAAATATCAACCGCATTCGACCCGGCGACCGATATCAGTTCGGCATGTCACGTAATAATTTTCACAAGGGAATCTCGCAATTACTCGGCACGCCTTTAACGACCACATTCCATAATGATCCGGCCTTCGTTTCCGATGTCGATGCATTGGAAGATTGGGAAGATTTTGAGTCGCTCACTCATTTTGCAGAAAAAATGCATGACCAACAAGGGCTCAAAAATATTCACCCCTTTGGAGAAGCTTTAATCCGGTTTCGTGATGAAGGCATGCCAGAGTTAAAGAAAGAAATCCCCATGTTTCAAGATTTCCCCGCTTATCTGAATTCTATTTATGAAACACTCAAAATGGGTTACCAGCCTTTTGACAAAAAGGGTCACTATGTCTCACCCAATGCCGACTCGAAAGAAGTGGCGCTTGCCTACCGCTGGTATAAACAGAAATGCGAAGGCCTGAGTGCCCACGGACAAGCCAGCACTTAAAAACACCTCGAATACACCAGCCCTTCCTGCAAACGGGAAATAACGCTATAATCAGAGGTGTAATGGGGCGCGTTCAATCTTAAAACAGATGACAAGCTGATATCAAATGTCAAATATGTGGATAAAAAATAGTTTACTGAATAGAACCCAATTGTCCGGGTTTATCATTATATCGCTGGTCATTCATTTTTTAGTGGTGATCGTGCAGATGACGATGCCCGTTCGTGAAGAAAAAACTAAGGGGCCACCTCCTATTCAGGTTAAATATATTCCAGCTAAAAAAAAGCAGGCCGATAAAGTGGCTCGAATCATCGATGCCCCCAACCCTCCAAAAAAAACAGAGAAAGCCAGAAGCAAAGATTTACTGGCTAAATTTGACAGTCGCGCCCACTCCAACACCCAAAACAACCCGTCAAAGAAATATCAGCAAAAAAAGACAGTGGTGCCAAAAGCCAAGGGTTCTGTAAAAAAAACAGCGCGTCCCTCGACTCAAAAAAAGAAAATCGCTCGCAAACCCAAAAATCTTACTTCCATGCAACCCCGAAAAAAACCTCTCCCCGAATCAAAGACGGGAAGGTTTAAAACTGTCACGAAAGATAATGCTCGCGCATCTTTAGACAAACCCAAAGCAAGGATAGGAAGTGCCTTGGCCCTTCTGCATGGGCTCGATGCTGAAAAATTAGCCTCTCTCGATACAGGGGCTCTTGAAAACACCGATGACGATGAGATCGTTTCTCTCGATACCACGGAGGTCAAATATGCCTCCTATTTTGCCAGAATCAAACATCAGATTGAGCAAGCCTGGATTTACCCTTCGGATGCGGCACAACGGGGAATCAGCGGAGATCTTAATTTAACGTTCACCATTTCCAAAGACGGAAATCTTCTTGGAGCGCAGTTGATCAATTCTGCGGGCTATGAAATTTTGGATATGGCCGCTCTCAAAGCCGTGAAAGAAGCGGCACCTTTTTATCCCTTCCCGGCTAATATTCAGCGGAATAAATTAAGCATTCAGGCTAATTTTGTTTACACGCCTAATTTTAGACCTATCACACGCTGAATTATTATGAGCACTCCTCGTCTTGCAGTCATTTTGCTCTCACCCGCAAAGAGTGAGCACACTCTGATTTTCAAAAATAGTTCCTCCAAGTCCCTATCTTATGAGTGAAGACACCGCATCATCGGGCGAGTCAAAAATGCTGACGGCTATTTTATTGCTACCCAACGAATCGCATCGGCAATCACGACATCTGGCCGGGGTTCCCTTTCTACTTAGAAATGCGCTCACCTTGCAGAAAGTGGGTATTAAAAATTTACGCATCTGGATGCAAGACCCTACAGAAAGAGAACGTGGCAACCTCAATACTCTTATGCAGGACTCGCGTATTGAGCTGGAAATAGAATGGACCGACCGACCTCCTTCCACACAAGCTCTGGTTCTGGACGGTTCTACCTTATTGGAAAAATCTAAAATTCTGCAAGCGATGACGTTATCAACAGAGGATCAAGTCGATATTTCCCGTTTCCATTATTTTCCTGAAGTCCTTCAACAACTTTCAGAATCTCAGAAAAGCGACCTACTGAAAATCGTTCCTCCCGATGATTCTTCACGTTTAACGCATGAAGATGATTTTTTGATCGCCGAAAAAAATCTTCTAAAATCTGTCGGCCTGAGTAACGACAGCATGATGGATAAGCTCGCAACACGGTTTATTTCTAGGCAATTGACCCGCCTGTTTTTGAAAACTCCGATCACGCCAAACCAGATTACGTTTCTAAGTCTCTTGATCGGGCTGGGTGCTGCATGGTGCTTTTTTCAGGGGACTTATACTTCAGGTTTGGCTGGGGCAATTATGCTTCTGGTTTCGGCCTGGGTGGATTGCGCCGATGGGGAAATTGCGCGCTTAAAGTTTATGGAAACACCTTGGGGTGCACGTTTCGATATATTCTGCGATAACATCGTCCATTTTTTTGTATTTTTTTCTATCGGCATGGGCTTGTTTTTTTCAACCGGGGACCCTCTATACAAACTTTATGGTGGACTGGCGGTTTATGGCAGTTTGGTTTCGTTTATAATTTTGGGTGGCATCATCATTAAAAAGAAGAACGAGGCTGGGCAAGGAAAAACTTCTGAAAACAGTCTGACCGATCAAGTTGCCAATCGAGACTTTATTTATTTTCTGCTATTCATGGCCATTATCGACAAACTCGACATATTCATTCTGGTCACTGCCATCGGAGCAAATATTTTCGCCCTCTACCTGATGTACCAAAAATGGGGTCGAGCAAAATAATACGCTCTTAGAGTTCGGGGACATTAAAAAAGTTTCGCACCTCATCCAATTGGGATGTCACAGGACAAGGGGGTAACGAAGCAATGAATTGTTTCCCATAGCCGCGTCGCCTCATTCTAGAATCAAGAATTGAAACCACACCCGTGTCGGTCTTCTTTCGAATCAATCGTCCAAACCCCTGCTTCAACTGAATAATCGCCCTGGGTATTTGATAATTTTTAAAGGGATCGATGTTCTGTCGCCTTAGTTCCTCGATACGAGCTTCCGTCAAGGGTTCTTTCGGCACATCAAAAGGCAGTTTGGTGATGATGACGCTTTGCAAGGCATCACCAGGAATATCAACCCCTTGCCAGAAAGAATTGGTTCCAAAAATAACAGAAGGTTTCTCTTTAAATTTTTTTATCATCAGCCCCGTTGGCATTTCCCCTTGCCGGATAAGCGGAAACTGAAACTGTTGATCATCCAGCCTTTCATAAACCTGATTGAGAAGTGCGTAACTGGTGAACAAAATAAATGCTCTTCCTCCCGAAACGGCCACCAACTCCCGACATCGGTTAGCGATGCCCGTTACATAGTTACCCGCTTCATCCCCCGGCTCAGGGAGATCATCGGGAACATAAAGCAGAGCTTGCCTAGGATAGTCAAAGGGTGCCTCAAGTGCCAACTCATCATCTGGCTCGTAACCAATGCGTTCTTTGATAAACCCGAACCCTTTGGACGTGGTCAATGTTGCAGAGGTCATCACCAAACGATCTATTTTCTTAAACACCTGCTCATGCAATTCTTCCGCCACATGAATGGGAACGCCTCGCAAGACTACACGCGGAAATCGTTTTCTTGATGAAATTTCCAACCAATACACATACCCCCGCATATGTTGGTTGAGGATAGCCGAAAGCGAATTATTGAATTCAAAACAGCGCTCAGCGGCGGCTGAAGCATCCACCCGATCCTCTTCCGAATGCAACGCCCCTTCTAAAGTTTTCAACCCTTCACGCAAGGCTTCTAGAGGAATGTATATACTATTATCTAATAAAGGCGGTTTGTAGAACCGCAGAACTCGGTCATTCTTTCCATGCTCTTCCAAGAGGAGGTTGAAAAAGGCTTCAGCCGCCTGACGCGCCGCCATCACTAATTTGCGAAGATGTGGCACGGAGTCGTGATCGATCCGCGTCAACAGCCCTCTGCGAGTACGCGGGTTATGCAGGCGATCCAGATAATAAATCAAGCTAGAATTAGAAACCTCCAGCCCAAGAAACTGAGTCGCCGCCTCTTCAAGGTTTTGTGCTTCGTCAAAGATTACCGCATCGAAAGCCGGAAGCACCGCCCCGGCGTTGGCAACATTGGCAAAAAACAAATGATGATTGACGATCAATAGATGCGCCCCAAACCATTTCTTGCGCGCTTTAAAATAAAAACAAGACGAATGCGTTTCGCAGCTTTTCCCCAAACACAGATCTTTCTGCCGCCCCACCTCTTCCCATACCTGCGGAAGAACCTCAAAGGGAAGGTCACTGCGAAACCCGGTCTCGGTCTCTTCAGCCCAATTAAAAATACCTTCCCATTGGTTTTCTTCAGTTTCTTGAGTGAACAAGCCAGCCTGAGCCGAACGTTTCAACCTTCTGCGTGACAAATAGTTTTCGTTGCCCATGCACAAGGCATAACGAAAATCCAATCCCAACTGATCGCGAAGAAAAGGAATATCGTGATTTAGTATCTGATGCTGGAGGGTTTTGGTATACGTCGAGATCACTACTTTTTTGTTATTTGCTACCGCCCATAAAATAGCCGGGATGAGGTAAGCCAGACTTTTCCCAGTCCCCGTTCCTGCCTCCACAATCAGATGATTGGCGTTGTCAAACGCGGCCTCCACCGCACCCGCCATATCCATTTGTTGCGAACGATATTCAAACCCTTCAAATTGCGAAGACAAGATGCCTTCTTTTCCTAAATAGTTTTCTACTCTCTTTGCAGTCATGACCGTGCATGGTACGGGGACAATTTAAAAAGCGCAAAATTAAATGGCCTTTCCACTAAAATAGTTTTTTTCACACTCCGTTCCGTTCTTCAAGCGGGGTTGAATTGTCAGGATGACTTCCTTTATAGTAGAGAGAGTTCATTCAACCGGAGCCAACATGAAAAGCCTTTTTCTCAGTATTGTCCTATCCCTGCTATGCACCTCCACCCTTTGGGCGCAAAATCAGGATGGTTCTAAACAAAGAAAATTATTGCGAACCGCTCAATGGGTTCTGCAAGAAGTTCAAAATTCCCCCGACCATAAAATTCCCAACAAACTCATTTCTCAAGCCAAAGCGATTATTGTTTTCCCCACAATGGTGAAAGCCGGTTTTTTTGTTGGCGCTCGATACGGCAAAGGTTTTGCCTCAGTCCGATCTGAAGAAACGGGTGAATGGGGCTTGCCCGCTTTTCTTTATACCGCAGGCGGCAGTTTTGGTTTTCAATTTGGGGCCGAAGCGGTCGACCTGATTCTACTTGTCATGACACAGAGAGGATTAGAAGGTCTGCTCAATGAAAAATTCACGTTGGGGGGAGACATCGCCGTAGCCGTCGGCCCTGTTGGCCGTCATGCCGAAGCATCTGCCGATGTTTTCATGCAAGGTGAAATTTATTCCTACTCTCGAAGCAAGGGTATTTTTGGCGGGGTTTCGGTAAAGGGCACAATCATCACTTCAGATGTCGATGCCAACCAAGCTTATTATGGAAAACCTTTAACAGCAGAGGCTATTCTGCTTGCCAATCAAGTTGGAACCATTCCCGAGTCAGGCAAACAGTTCATAAAAATCTTCAACCATCTGGCTCCCTATAAAAACAAACCCAGCGCAGAATAGTGATAGCCGCCAGTTTCTGCGGTGATAGAGAGTTGAAATATTCAGCCTTCATTCGCTCATGACGAAAAACCGCAGAGGCTCTAGGACCCTGGTTTTTTGTGTAAAGTATCGTCTGTAGTACCAATCAGCTCCACCAGAATATTATCTTGACCGAAGGAAAGTATAATAGAGGGCGCTTTCTTTCTCAATACCGGTTGCATGTCCTTACCTTTGAGAATGGTGGGAAGCGAACGTTCGGTTCTCATGTTGATCGTTTTCAAATCCATATCAATATCGCCAAAGACGATGTTGGCAATTTCGCTGACTAGATCGCCGATGTCCTCGCTGTTCGAGTCCATCTCTACCCCTACGAATTTCATGGAGATCTTTTTGATCTGCTCATCGGTCAGCATGATCAGAAGAATAAAACTCACATCTCCAATGAAGGAAACAATTCCGAGCAAATCATTATTAAAATCTTTACGAACCCCTTCAAACTTCACTTCTTCCTGGCAAATGCTGGTGAGCTTTCTTGAAACAGATATTTTTACTTGGTCAATAATTTGTCTAAGAGTCTGAGTATCGAGTTTCATTAAAATTTCCAACCTCTCTTAAGTTAATTGGTGAATTACAACGCATTATTTTTTTGCCTTTTCATCCGCAATGAGCTGGTCACCGTAATTTCCAACTCGAATGAACAGCTCATCACCATTGCGAGATTTCTTAATCAGCTCCTCAGGAACCAGATCCATCACCGACACAATGCCTACGATCGAGCCATTTTCTTCCATCACCAAATGCTGCCGTCCAATCTCTGAGATCTTAATACAAGCATCTGCTTGAGACATATTGATGTCAACTGGATAGAGTGGTGAGGACATGATTTCCGCCACGCTCGTAGTTTTGGGGTCTTTTTTTCCCGTAATCTTTTGAATGATATCTTCTCGGGTGACAATTGCGATATATTCACCCTCTTTTTCAACCAGACAGGCGCTGACTTTGTCGGCATTAATTTTGTCGATGACTTCCTGAACCAGAGCCTGCTCAGAAACGCTATGAATGGTTCCACTCAAAAAACTTTTTAGAGTATTCACATTGCCCCCTTTCCTAAATCAAAATCACGATACAAATGAATATCTTTCTAATACCAGAATCACGCATTAAACGTCTGTGATCAAGAAAATTGTACCGCCAATATTATAATATTTCACAAGTCATTGAATACGTTCACGAATTTTTGCGCTTAAGGTATCGAGTGTGATTTCAACGATAAAATCTCAGCCGCACCGCAATCAGCACTCTGTAGGTATCGCTCTATTTGACCTCATACCTAATGATCAGTCGAGTTCAAATTCATCTTTCCAGTTACTGTCTTCTGCCAGAGGTTTCTGTTCTTTTTTATCGAGCACAAAATTTTCTAGCACCAGCGTGTCCATTTCTGTGCGCATGAAACAGCGAAAGGCTTGCTCTGGCGTGCAAACAATCGGCTCGCCACGAACATTGAATGAGGTATTGATCAAAACCGCACATTGCGTATTTTTTTCAAACTCCTTGATCAGTTCATAAAATTTGGGGTTGGTTTCAGCATGAACCGTTTGAATGCGAGCCGAATAGTCCACATGGGTGATAGCTGGTATCTGCGATCGGGGAATATTCAACAGGTCGATACCGAATAAACCTTTATGCTCTTCATTCATCGCTAACCGTTTGTCCTCGCGCACCCCGGCCACCATCAGCATATAAGGGCTTTCTGCCTCAATATCAAACCATTCCTGCACTTTTTCCGCTAGGACAGCGGGAGCAAAGGGACGAAATGATTCGCGGTATTTAATTTTCAGGTTCATCGTTGACTGCATTTTGGGATTACGTGGGTCGCCGATTATACTCCGCCCTCCTAAGGCACGCGGGCCAAACTCCATCGCTCCCTGAAACAAGCCTATTATTTTTCCGGCTTGCAAATCTTTCGCAACCGCCGGAGCCAATTGCGAGTCTTCATAGTATTGATAAGGAATGTCGTTCTCGTCCAAATATTTTCGGATCGCATCGTCCTCATATTTTGGCCCCAGATAAGACCCGCGCATTGAGTCTTTGCCATTTGTTACGCGCTCATTTCCCAGCATCTGATACCAGATACTCAGCGCCACTCCCAAAGCCCCTCCAGCATCGCCTGCCGCGGGTTGCACCCAGATATTGTCAAAGATTTTTTCTTTAAGAATCTTGCCATTACCCACGCAATTTAACGCCACTCCTCCGGCGAGACACAGGTTTTTCATGCCCGTAAACTCTCGGATATGCCGCGCCATCTTAATCATTATCGTTTCCGTCACCTTTTGCAGGGAAGCCGCGATATCCATTTCTTTTTGAGTCAACTGCGTTTCAGATTTGCGCGCCGGGTGACCGAACACCGAGGCAAATTTTTTATTGGTCATGGTCATACCGCCCATATAATCAAAATAATCCATATTCATTCTAAAGGAGCCATCTTCCTTAAGGTCGATCAGGCGGTCCAAAATCAGGTCTGCATATTTGGGTTCCCCATAGGGCGCCAACCCCATGACCTTATATTCACCGCTGTTCACCTTGAAGCCGAGATAATAGGTGAACGCTGAATACAACAGACCTAGGGAGTGGGGGAAATGCAACTCCTGCAACAATTCGATTTTATTGTCTTTGCCCTGAGCAATACTGCTTGTCGCCCATTCGCCCACACCATCCATCGTTAGAATGGCCGCCTCCTGAAACGGAGAAGGAAAGAACGCGCTGGACGCATGCGACTCGTGATGCTCGTTGAACAAAACAGGCCCTTTATAGCCTAAATCTTTGCGGATATTAGCCCGAGTCCAAATCTTGTCTTTCAACCAGATTGGCATGGCCGACAAATATTGTCGTAGACCCTTCGGAGCGATACACAGGTAGGTTTCCAGAATGCGCTCGAATTTAATAAACGGCTTGTCATAAAACCCAACATAGTCCAAATCTGAGACTTCGATGCCACCTTGTTGAAGGCAGAACGCCACCGCTTTATGGGGAAAAGATGCATCGTGCTTCTTGCGTGTAAAGCGTTCTTCCTGAGCCGCCGCTATGATGGTGCCGTCTTGCACCAAGCAAGCCGCCGAGTCATGATAAAAGGCAGAGATTCCTAGAATATTCAATAGTGATGACAGTTAAAGTTTGAAGTTTATCGAGCTCAACCAGAGCAACCAAAGCCCAGCGAAAAGAACGGCCGCATTCAGTTTGACAGATAAAGAATGTAGAGTCTTGAATCGAGCTTCCAACTCAGGTTTGTCTGATTCGGAGGCCTCTCGTAATTTTTCTTTGATTATTTTTGCTTTCGGGTTCACAGCCAAACCCGCGCAAAGCGTCCCCAACATCATGATGCCCCAGGCGCATCCCTTAAGACCCGCAGTTTCTATTCCCGTTAGCAATAGAACCATCAACACCAACGCTCCGCAAACATAACCGATTTTATAATATCGAGGGAAAATGATGCCAATCAGTTCTCCAGCTTTTTCTCGCTCGAGGTTTTTAAAAACCACCGGAGCCACAAAAAAGGAAAAAAAGATAATACTGCCTACCCAGCACACCAGACTCAGTAGATATATAAAATTTAATAACGTGGAACTCATAATCGACGCTTATTCTTTCAGGTCAGGAATGGATTGGATCTCATTAATAATTTTTTGCGCCGCTTCTCTGGGGTTTTTTGCATCACGAATCGGCCTGCCAACAACGATGAGGTCAGCCCCGTCTTGTATCGCCTGAGACGGAGTGGCAATTCGGCTTTGATCGTCACCCGCCACAGAAGCCCATTGCGGGCGGATTCCCGGAACGATTATTTTGAACTCGACACCACATTTTTGTTTGACCCATTTTGATTCTTCTCCTGAGCACACCACTCCCGCACAACCGGAGTTTTGCGCTCGAATCGCACGGTCTAAAACCAGAGCCGCCGCATTGAGGTCTTCACGAATCCCCAAACTTGCCAAAGAAGACGCGCTCGTGCTGGTAAGCACTGTTACCGCCAACACCTCCAAACCAGAACCTTTGACCTCTTCAGCCGTCTCAAGAATGGCTTCTCCTTCTGTCGAGTGAAGGGTGATATACCGGATTCCCAGTTTTTCAGCAGATCGCAACGCCCCTCTTACCGTCGCAGGAATATCGTGAAGCTTGAGATCTAGAAAAATACTGGCAGAAGAATGATCTTGTATCATCTTGATCACATCTGGCCCTTCGCTGATAAACAGCTCTAAACCGACCTTGAAGCAACCCACCACCCCATCGAGCATTTTGACATAATGTTCCGCTTCTTTTGCGCTCGGAACATCCAAAGCAAAGATCAGTCGGTCTTGAGGATTCATGCAATTCCTATCATTAAAATTATTTAAGCGGAGTATATCAAGATCCCAAATTTTCATGAGAGAAAAAATTCTCAGGAAAACGGGTCATCATCGAATGCGCTTTGATCTTTGACCTGACAGAACCTAGCTCTTGTCCAGCCAACTCCTTGTACATCTGCAAAGGCACATCCCCCCCGGCAGAAATCGTATGCACAAAACCACTGCCGAAGCGCAGGTTGGCATCGGTGAAATTAAATTTACCGCTCTTGTCAAGAATGCCCTGAATCGTGCAGGGGCCTGTCAAGCCCAGTTTAACCCCCAGAGATTTTACTGAATCAATGATCGCAGAATCCATATGAATGCGGCTCGCCATCACCTCTCCACCCCGCACCGCCAACCGCTCACGCGGAACAATGAGCCGAGGCAAACCGTTTTGATCAAAAAAACAATCCACGCTAAATTCTTGCCCCGCGACATATTGTTGAAACACATGCTGAGGATATTTTTTCATATAGAATTCCAGATCGGTCTGATCTTCCACACGGAATACATTTTTACTGCCTTCGCCTCGACGCGGCTTGGCAATGAGCGGAAATGTCGGAGTGACTGCCATGTTTCCCGACAAATAAGTCTGTGGTGTGACAAAGCCTGCCGTTGTTAGAAATTCAAAAAACTCCCATTTATCGTGACAGGTTTCGATGGCATGGTTTTCCGGTATCCACAGGCGGCAACCGCTTACACTCAATTCCTGACGGTGTGCCTGCATGAACTCAATGGATTTGTTGGTCAGCGGCACCAAGGCTGAAATCTTTTGCGCTTCGCAAAACCGGATCAACCATTGCAAACATTCAGGGTCTGAGAAAAGAGGGCAAACCTGTGAATGGTCGGCCTCCTTAAAAGAAGGTGCCAACGCATCACTGTCCACACAGAACAATTCAACGGCAGGCTCGAACCCCGCTTTTGCTTCTTGAAACGCCCTGACCAGAGTCACTCTCCAATGTGATGCCAGAAATAGTATTTTCATTGTTCGCATTTTAAAAATTTCTTTTTCTATTCATTTATTTAGTACATCGAGAGGTGACCGATTTGCTTAATAATTTTTGCCGAGGCTCCCCAAATTCTGTGATGCCGAAACCAGTATACCACCCCTTCATCAACAGACTTGCTACCAACCTCTTTTTGTTGCGTGGCAAACAAAGAGGTGAATGGAATTTCCAAAACTTCTTCCACCTCTTCTTCAGCTGGCTCATATTCAGGGGCCGAAGGCAGAACCGCAACAAAAGGGGTGACTTCAAAACCCAGCCTGGTATTAACAATGGGAAGCCTTCCCAATACATTTTCAGGCTCCACTCGAATACCAAGTTCTTCCTCTGTCTCTCTAAGAGCCGTGAACATGAGGTCCTCATCCTGCTCTTCAAACACGCCACCGGGAAAACTCATTTCCCCGGCATGGTGTTTAAGATGCCTAGCCCTTTGAGTCATCAACATATGAATTTTCTTAGGCTTAGGGTAAAGCATGACCATCACCGCCGCCCGCTGAGGGTGTGGCAGGGTTTCCTCTTGCACGACCGGATAATTCTTCTCTAAATTATGCTTGACTAAAAATAGATCCATTTTGCTTTTTATTGTGAGTCGTCAGTTTCCTCACCAAACCTTTTTATATTCTTCGATGTCAAACCCTACGGTGATCAAATCTTTATCGACCGCAATGGGACGCTTGATTAACCTGCCATTCGAAGCCAGTAAATCCACAGCCTGACTTTCGGTTAGGGTATTTATTTTATCCTTAATCTTCAATTCTCGATATTGAACTCCGCTGGTATTAAATAGTTTTTTCATCCCTTTGGATTTAATTGCCGCCTTGAGAACCTGCTTGGTCGGTGGTTTTTCCGTAATATCGATCAACTCAAATTTTATGTTCTTCTCCTCAAGAAAGCGAATCGCCTTACGGCAGGTACCACATTTATTATATGAATATAACTTCATAGGAAAATCTCCTCACACATGAATCGAGTTGTTTTTCAGTTTTTAAAATTCCGCAGTTCCATTCTAAATAGAAAGAGGCCCTGACATAAGTTAAATCAATAGAACAGTGAGATTCCACAGTAATTTTAGCCTGACAAAATAAGCCGGCCTCTTCACTCCAAACCCACCTTGTTACCTCGATGGGGAATGTCTAAGCATCTGACATCTTAAGCTTTGTCGAGTTTAGCAAAAACCTTACTCTAAAAAGATCCGTTCCGCCCTGAAATATCGGAACCAACGGCCTCAAGACAAACTGACCATACCACAATATATTGTGGACTGGAATTCTAAGCATACCAATTATGGTATAATTTAACTTTACAATCGTCTTTGATTGATATAATCTCCCTGCCAATACATAAGAATTTAAAGATCCGATAATCCCGGGAGCTGAACCGCATATGTACCTGAAAAACTTAGAGTTAGAGGGTTTCAAATCATTTGTTGACCCCACTAACTTGGAATTTAGAAATGGTTTCACAGCCATCGTTGGCCCAAATGGCTGTGGGAAAAGCAATGTATCCGATGCCATTCGTTGGGTCATCGGTGAGCAGAGGTCCAAAACTCTGCGTAGCGCCCGCATAACTGATCTTATTTTCAATGGTAGCAGTAGCCGAAAACCGGTGAGCCGAGCTGAAATCTCTCTGACCCTGTCCAATGTCCCGGCGGGAATTAGAATCGCCGGAGTTCCAAACGCTTCCGAAGATGTCAAAGTCACCCGCTGTTATCACCGCTCCGGCGAAAGTGAATTTTATATCAACCGGATTCCCTGCCGCTTGAAGGATATCACGGACTTCTTGCTGGATGCAGGTATCAGCCCAAAAGTATTGACCATCATTGAGCAGGGCCATATTCAGGACATCATCACTTCCAAACCGGAAGAAAGAAGGATTCTGATTGAAGAAGCCGCTGGCATCCTGAAATTCAAACAGCGCAAAAATGAAGCCATTCGTAAGCTCGATAGTTCACGCCAGAATTTGGAACGGATAGCCGACATTGTTCAAGAACTGAGTCGACAGGTTGAATCACTAAAACGTCAGGCCGCCAAGGCAGAACGCTATAAAAACTTTAAATCAGAAATCAAAGAACTATCTTTGAAGCTTTTCTCCGTTAAAGTTTGCCGCTACCAGCAACAACTGGAAACCATCGAAGCACAGTTTCAGGAGCAGACTCAGAAAAAAACCGAGTGGAGCGCTCGCCACGCCACCTTTGAAAACCAAATCACCCAATTCAATGTTCAAATTGAAGAATCGCTGAGCCAATTGAATGAAGCGCGCGAAACCGTTCACCAACTGAAGTCTCAACTTGGCAGTAGCGAGCAAAATATCACCTTCAAAAAAGAACAGCAATTAGCCGCAGAAACGGATATTGAGTCTTCCACAGGGGAAATTTCTCGTATGAAAGCCAGTGTCGAGAATCTGGCGAGTAAAGGCGAAAACGAAAAACAACAGCTCACTACGACCTCGACCGAAATCAACGAGCAAGAAATCCTACTGGATCAGCATAAAGCAGATGATGAACAAAAACGAAAAGCGTTGCAAGCCATTCAGGAACAAGTTTCTAATAGCGAAAAAAATGTCCGGAACTTATTTCAACAAGCCGCCCACTCTAAAAACCAACTGACCGCTATCGAGACACGGGTTCAAGGTTTAGAAGCTCGTCAGGAAAAATTGAATTCCGAAAAAGCAGAAATTGGCTCCCAATGCCAAGAAAATCAAGCTGTCTTGGAACAAGCAAAAATTGAGCACCAGAAGAACACAGAAGAATTGGCACGTCTAAAAGAACAACAGACATCTTTAAGGCAGGAGACCACTCAATTCTCACAACAGCTACAAGCGGAGATAGACAGTCATAGCTCTAAAAAGGAAGACTATTTCAATAAAGCTTCGATGCTGAGTTCGCTAGAAAAACTGCGCAATCAATTTGAGGGGTTTCACGAGGGCATTAAATCGCTCATGGATAATCCCAATGGCGAGCGGATTCCTGGAATTCGGGACGTGCTGGTCGATGTTCTACAAACTCAGGCCGAATATGAAGTCGCCATCGAAACGGTCTTGGGCGAAAAACTTCAAAGCGTGATTGTTAATACTTACTCCGACTCAATGGCGGCCATTGGTTATCTTAAAGATAATCATTCCGGTCGCGGCTTGTTCGTTCCTCTCAATCCAAAGTCAAGCCCTTCCGCGCCACTAAATTTGAATGGCTCTCAGGGAATCGTCGGCGAAGCCCTCAACTTCATCCAATGCAAAGAAGAATACCGACCCATCATCGAGCTATTGCTCAAAACCGTCGTTATTGCAAAAGATATGGATGCGGCTCTGCATCTACATCAGGATGCAAATTTTCTGGGCACTGTCGTCACCTTAAACGGTGAAATGATTGATTCAAACGGGTTCATTACCGGAGGCTCACAGGAGAATGAATCTTCAAGTCTACTGGCTCGAAATCGTGAAATTGACACACTTCACCTCAGCGTCCAACAACTCAAGCAAGATTTAGATGCCTCACAGGAAAACATCGACCAAAAAAAACAACGCCTGACAGAACTAGAAGCCCAGCTCATACAATTAGACCAACGAACACTGACGGCCGAGCTTGCCACCCAAAACAAACTCCGCGACCTAGAGCAATGGAGCAAAGAGGCAGAACGTCTCGAAAGCAGAGGTTCTAAAATAGCGGGAGAGGTCTTGACAGTTGCAACCGAAAGAGATGAACTGATCGCAAAAAAAACTGGGCTGGATGAGCAATTAGCCTCGGCTGAACAAAATAATATTCAGGAAGAAGAGCTTCTCGCTCGCTACCGACAAGAGCTTGAGCAAAGTCGGTTTGACCTTGAGAAAACCTCTTCGGAGATCAGCCGACTTAAAGTTTTAATCGCATCCTTGATCGGTCGGCGCGAAAACACACTCACAGAAATCAAGCGAGTTGAACTTCAGCAACAAAACCTGAAACAGCAAATTGACAGACGTGAAACCGACCGCATTTCCAATCAAAATAAAATCACTCAATTTTCCAGTGAAATTTCAGCTCTAGAAGAATCTGTTCTCAAACTGTCTCGCGAAAAAGACCAGTGGAGTGAAACAGCCGTTCAGAAAGAGGAGTCCTTTCGACAGCAGGAAGAAGACTTAAAAAATATGGAGCAGGATACGCGTGAACTGGCTCGTAAAATGCAAGAAATCACCGAAACCCTCTCTCAGATAGAAATCAAACGCTCAGAAAATCGTCTGCAAATCGTCCACCTAGAAGAACGTGCCTACGAAGATTTCAATGCCACGCAAGAAGAACTCAAATCAGCCTACGATGAAACCATCAATGAAAATGAAACCGAAGAGCGCGTTAAAGAACTCAAAGAAAAGGTAGGAAAGCTGGGAGAAGTCAACCTCGCGGCACTCTCTGATTTTGAAAAAACCAATGAACGTTACACGTTTTTGAAAAAACAGCAGGACGACCTAGCAGAGTCTATTGAGCTACTTCACTCAACCATTGAGAAAATCAGCCTCACCACCCAACAACGGTTTCTCGACACGTATGAACTGGTCAATCAAAACTTCAAAGAAATATTCGCACGGCTCTTTCAAGGCGGAAAAGCACACCTGACGTTGGTCGATGAGTCAAACCCTCTCGACTCAGGAATCGATATCGCCGCCAACCCTATGGGCAAAAGTCTGCAAAGCTTATCTCTCATGTCGGGTGGAGAAAAATCCATGACCGCCATCGCCCTGATGTTTGCGGTGTTCAAAGTGCGCCCCAGCCCATTCTGTCTGCTTGATGAAGTGGATGCCCCACTTGATGAAGCAAATGTAGTCCGGTTTCAGGAAATGCTCAAAGAAATGGCCGTGAAGACACAATTCATCATCATCACTCATAATCAAAAAACCATGTCTTTTGCCAATGCGCTTTATGGCATCACCATGGAAGAGCAGGGTATCTCGAAAGCCGTTTCGGTGCACTTCAAATAACCCATCTGTCATTTTTTAAGTAACCTCGCCTTCTAATTTTTAGCCTACTACTTTGCTCACAAAGGACAGAATCGAGTTGACGTGATACAATGGACGTTTCTAATTCAACTTCATTTTGTTTATGCCGGAAGCAAAAGACATCGACGATAGCTTAGAGTTTCTGCGCTATTTTGAAAAAAATACCCACAATCCTGACCTAGGCACTCTCATTCAGGAAAAATTGAGTGGCGATAAAAAAGTCCTGAACCTTCTAAGCAGTCAATTGGAGGAAGAAGATTTTAAGTCTATTGCCGGTTTTGGCCCACTACAATTTCTTACTTCACTCATTCTCGATCAAACTGGTTTGAACTCAGGCGGGTTACAACCCCTCAGTGCTTCCGATTGTTTTAGCAATTTGCAAAACCTTTCGTTGGCCAATAACAACCTTGATGATGAAGCAATATTCTTTCTTTCCAAATGCAAGGCACTCACTTGCCTTCGAAGCTTAAATTTATCCAGCAATGAAATTGGATCTCTGGGAGCAAAAGTTCTTTCTTTAGCAGAAGGCATGGGAACACTAGAGGAGCTGAACTTCTCCTACAACCGGCTGGAACCATTGGGCATTAAATCGTTTGCCGACTCGCCATTAGCTCGCCAATTGACCGACATTAATCTTCGCGACACTGGCATTTCTGATGATGGTTTAAAATTTTTAGCGCAGACAGCCCCGCTTGAAAAACTTGTCCGCCTCGATCTATCCGACAATGCTTTATCCGGAGAGGGGATGGAAGCTTTGGCGCGTTCTAAAGCCTTCCCCAATCTAAAAATTTTGATCTTGAATAACAATCACCTTGGAGATGATGGCGTCTACGCCATGACTGAGTCATCTATGTTTCAGAATTTGGAAACATTGATCATGCATAATAATGGGTTGACCACTGACAGCGCCCTCTCTCTTTCTCGCTCCAAAACCATCACCCGACTTCTGACTCTCGATCTGAACAATAACGACCTTCGTGCAGAAGGTGTGATCGCTTTAGCAGAATCTGAAAACATGAAAGGCGTCGAAACGCTGGATCTGGGGGAAAATAAAATCGGGCATGAGGGTGCTAAAGCTCTGGCCCAATCTCCCCATTGCGCCCGCCTAAAATCACTGCGCCTGAACAACAACAATATTTCCGATCAAGGCGCTTCGGCTTTGGCTCAATCTACCACTCTGACTCAGTTGGAATCTTTATACCTTGAAAATGAAAACTGGATTCACGCACAAGGCATCAAAGCCATTTCTGAATCTAAAAATTTCTCCCACCTGCGCCGTCTGGTTTTGGCCCTAAACGCCATTGGCGATGAAGGGGCTGAATACCTTGCCAATTCTCACCATCTTGCCAACCTGCATTTTTTAAATGTGGCCGGAAACAAACTCAGCCCAAAAGGTGAAGACGCCCTGCAAAAATCCACCGCTCTGACTCATCTTAAAATTCTGGAAATTGTTTGACCCTCGCCCTTCTTACCCTACCCAAATATCCAAGACTCACTAATATCCGGCATGGCGATATATCGTATTTTCCCCTGTCTGCCAGTTGATTTTTTAGTCCCCAATGATATAATTACATAGAATCCAATGATGTAAACCTTACCATATAAGCCTAACCATGGATGACTTGCGACAAACTATCATAGACTCTTTAACTACTTGTACACTGGATAATTCTGATTTTCTGGAAACAGTTCGGGGTCTGGTTGAAGATGAAGGAGAGAAGACGTATTCCATCTTACTCAACATATTGACCCACCTTGAGTTCAATGATGAAGATGCCAAAACAAATTGGAATCGCATCCTCCAACACCAAGCCACAATGGAAAAAAAACTTGAGAGGCCCGTCAAGTTGATAACCACCATATGCGACTATTTTAGCGAGGTTGCAATAAACCTGCACAATCCAACAATGATTGAATTGCAGGTACTAGAGGAAACTAGAAAAGTTTCTCGCACAGACGCTCTGACCGGGCTATTCAACCGACGCTTCTTTGATGAATCCTTGGAAGGAGAAATCAATCGCGCCATCAGGTATGAGGGACATTTTTCGCTGATATTTTTCGATCTCGATAATTTTAAAATATTAAACGATACGCAAGGTCACTTAGCAGGAGACTTAACACTGAAAAGAGTGGCCGAGGTCATGATATTAGAAAAAAGAACCGAGGATATTGCCTGCCGATATGGAGGAGAAGAACTGGTTCTCGTTCTTCCTGAAACCCAAAAATTCAATGCACTGGTTATTGCAGAACGAGTCAGGAAAAATCTCGAAACAATGGAACTTGAGTTTGAAGGAAATTCTTTTAGAGTCACTTTAAGCGGAGGTGTTGCTTCCTTTCCCACCGATGCACAAGACGCAAAATCATTGATCCGTGCCGCTGATATTGCGCTTTATCAAGCGAAGGAAAGTGGTAAAAACAAAATCATTCTGCACACTCAAGATAAACGCTATTATTTAAGAATCGATTTTTCCAGCAAAGTTCAGATTCACGAAATCGATCCAGAAAGCAAACACATCACAGCTCAGGGAAAGAATTTCAGCAATTCTGGATTATTGTTCGAAAGCCCTGTCGCCATTGCAATCGGCACGCAAATACGAATACAAATTTCCGATCAGAATATAGATACGCCAATCATCGTAGTGGCTCATGTTGTGCGGGTCGAACAATTTAGTGACCATTATGATATCGGTGTTTCATTTCTGGAGATTGATGATACGGAGGGAAGCGAGGTCGCCATGACCTTGGCAAAGAATCTTGGAATTCCCACCCATCAAATTCACCTCAAAGCAAACCTGGCAAGTTAAGGTCGCATCGCCAGCAAATTAAAAGTGTTTTGCGTTCGCAATATTCGGTTTGCCAACCAAGCATGGATGCCAAAACGTCGGGCGCAATATTTTTCTGTCTTCACAATTTCCAAACCCTCAGCCTTTAGAATTGTATGCACCCGGTTCGGGTCGATACCCCCAAACTGACGCTGATAGTCGGAGTGGTGATACTCATCATCCAGCACAGGAATATTGCGTCTCTTCATCTCAGAGCGGTATAGTTTTTCATCCAGCCAAGATAAGGCCCGGTGCAGAGCAAATCGGAACGGCGACTGAACGTCTTGTTTGAGCGGTTCAAAGAACACCAGCAATTTCTGTCCAGAAGTCAGCCTTGCACAAATCATTCTCAATACGGCTTCATAATCGAAAAGGTGATGTAAAATTGCCGATAGCACAACCACTTCAAATTCATCTTGGTTCTGCGAGAGAAATTCCTCCACATCCCCCACAATCAATTCGGCCTGAGGTTTCAATTTGACTGGCAGAGAATCTTCAAACGCCGCAATCATTTCCTGCGATAGGTCCAAACCGGTTAAGCAATAACCGCGTGATAAAAAACCCAAAGAAAGATAACCCGTTCCACAACCCAGGTCTAAAATTTTAGCTTCGGGCTTGAGAGTTTGGCAAACCGCGTTGAGGGTTTTTTCCAGAATAGATTTTTGAAAAAAATTAGTCTGCTCGGGATGACGGGAAAGGTAGTGTCGGTTCTCCAGAGCATGCACCCGGCGATTTTCTTCTAACACCTTTTCTTTGCTGGCAAGAGGTGGCATTGTTGATTCCATCAAAGAACGACTTCTTCAAAAAAGAAACGTTTTCTTGTTTTCGATGTTTGGCATTCGTTGCAGTTAATACAAACATCCGGGTAGTCGCCTTTTTGATGCTGGTCACGCAATCTTGCAATCTCTTGACCTTGCCATAAGTCTTGAACATTATCTTGGCAGGCAGACCCCAACTTCAAAGTAGCATTATAATCGACACAACAGGGAATCACCGTGCCATCCCATAACACCACAAGTTTGCCATAGTCTTTGCCAAAAGGTTCTGGGCAGGGTTCTTCTCTGGGGCTTTGAATCAGTTTGGGCTGGGTTCGAACATGGTCCACAATTGTTTCCCACTGGGTAATATAAGAATCCACATCATCTTGAGTTTCTTCTTCGACGGTGAACACCACCCCCATACTCAGCTCCGGTCGGCGTTTTTCTTTTTCGCTTTTAAGCTTGAGAATATTTTGGGTGATTTTTTCAAGCTCCACACCTCGGATGCGCTTAAAAGTTTCTGCAGACCCATCAATCGAAAAACGAATGACATTCAAAGGGCTATCAATAATCTTGCCAATCATCTTATCGGTCAACAGAGTCGCATTGGTATTCATCACGATAACTTTGATTCCCGCCGCATGGGCATAATCAAACATTTTAAAGATATCTTTGTGTAAGAGCGGCTCGCCCCAATTATGCATGCAAAGATGTTCCAAGCCGGGGCAATCATCAATCACTTTTTTGAATAAGTCGAGATCCATGAATCCTTCAGCTCGCGTCATGCCATCTGTCACAAAACAAAACGTGCATCGTAAGTTACAAGTATTGGTCGGTTCAATTATCAAAGAGGTCAGCGGTTTGATCTGCATCACTCCACCACCTTTCCGACAATATAGTCTGGACGACCTTGTGTTTGAGAATGGACTCGGCCGAGGTATTCGCCGAGAAACCCGATGGAAAGGAGTTGCACTCCGGCAAAAAAAGCAAACACCGCCGACAAAACAATAAACCCCTCAATTAAAATCCCATTAACAACCCGTTGATATAGCAAAAACAACATGATCAAAAAACCCATGCAAGCACCGAACAACCCCATATACGTCACCAAGCGCAAGGGGAAATTAGAGTACCCGGTCACAAGGTCCCAAGATAGCTTCAACAAAGTGAGATAACTATATTTGGTCACACCCTCTTTTCGCGCATGATGCTCCACCTCGACCTCAACATTTGGCAGACCCATCCAGCTCATCAGAACCGCCATGTATCGAGATCGGTCGGGACAGGCTTCAATTTTATCGATCACGCTTCGACGCATCACCCGAAATGAACTCAAATTTAATTTTACTGCTTTGCCAAAAAGCATTTGTCCAAATCCCAGCAAGAATTTCGACCCCAAAACCCGTATCAAACCGTCCTGACGATTTTTACTAACGGTTGTCACCAAGTCAATCTCGTCCGTCATGACAGAAAGAAGTTTGGGGATTTCTTCCGGTGGGTTCTGCAAGTCCGAATCCAATTGCACCACAATTTTTCCACGGCTCATTCTGAAACCTGCCAGAACAGCGGCCTGCTGACCAAAGTTTCGCGTGAAACGAATCAGACGCAGTGTTTCATCATCTCCCTTAATACGCTGGAGCTTCTCAAATGATCCATCATCACTGCCATCATCCACAATCAGGATTTCGTAAGAACGGTTCAACCCCTTACAAACCGATATCAGACGCGTACAGAGTTCTTCGAGCAGAGCCTTCTCGTTATATACGGGAACGACAATTGAAATTTCAGGTGTCTCATTCATAGTTTCAAACATTAAGCCTGCGGCCCTATATACTCCGACTGACAACAACCCAGACAACCAGGGAAAATGCCCTCAGCTTTTAATTTTTCGCGAAAACCGCGCATACGCTCTGCCTGCCAAGCTGGGGAACCATTATTAATATTGCCGACTCGGTAATGCGGGCAACTAAAAACATCGCCATAAGCCGAAAACGCCACCTTCGTCCAAGGAATGTAGCAACGATAATCTTTATACGAACTTTCATTGCTATAGTAACGAACAATCTCATCTAGCGTAATATAGTTCGGCGAAAACCTCAGTTGAGTTTTATTGCCTTGGCTTTTTTCCTCCAATCGTTGCAACTCGGTTCGCAAACGTTGCGGCTCAATTTCTTCGATGGGAGCCGTCGGGCGCTGAAGGTGGTCGTCTTGATCATAGTCTTTACCGTGCCAGTAAGTGGCAGGGCTATTCACCACATAATTCGCCACATCAACCCCTAACTTACTGGAGTAATCATACAATGGAACCAGCTCTTCTACATTTCCTTGGTTGATCACACAGGTCAGATGAATGAGCGGGAATCGGGATTTCAATTCTTTGCGCTTGGCAATCAAACGCTCCAAACCTTGCGTTGTCTTCTTGAATGAACCCGGAATAGTGGTGATGGCATCATGCAGAGCTTCGCTTCCCTCAAGAGAAACGCCCATATAAAATAACCCGGCCCCCCAAGAAGACTTTAAGCGCAGACGCATGAGGTCATCCACCACTTTTTCACTCAATGTCGTTCCATTGGTGATGACATGAACTTTATGCTTGCGCGCTGCGAACTCGAGAATATCCATGAAATCACTTTTCATGAAGGCTTCCCCGCCGGTGAAAGTGATCAGCGAGAACCGCGGCAGATTGGCAATCGCTTTTTTTACTTCTTCACTCGACATTTCCTTTTCATATGTTTTCTGAGACTCGGTTTCTTCTATGATTTCCAAATAATGGCACATGTCGCAACGCAGGTTGCACCGATAAGTCACCTCGAAAAAAGCCTGCACGGGAGGCAAGGCGAATCGCGGGGCAAAATAAAAAGGTAGAAACGAATAAATTCGCGGCAGAATTTTTTGTAGGGATTTAAAATTCATCATAATGGAAGCCTTATGAACAACCCGCTGACTCTTGCGCTTGCAGAATATTTAGGCTTTCTTTGCCACAGTTAAACAATAAATCTATCGCAGATAAATGCGAAACAAAACCGGGGTACCTCTGTGAGTAAACCGGGTGTGTATAATCCTGATACTCAAGCGCGATACCCTGACTGGCAAAATCTGTTTCTGAAATATAGTTGCTTCCCGCATCCCCACTTAAATAATGGGTGGCTTGCAATGCACGACAAATAGATAAAAGTCGTTCCGTTTTTTCGCCCGATGTTTCCAGCTCCGATGAACGCAGAATGAGAGTCTCGATGCCCAGCCCCTGCTTGATAAGCTCGATAGTTCCCAGGCACAGGTCCAGCAAATAGGTCCAGTCTTTTTCGTAAACCTGCTGGCAAAGGGGAAAATAATCTGCAAAAAAAGGAGCCTTGCAATAATGCAGGCGCAAAGTCTCTAAATGTTTTTTGCGCCATGCGACAGAATTGTCAATACGCGTCTCAAGGAGACTCTGTGAAAATTTACTTTTCTGTAGAACTGGCACCGTCAACCAAGCCCAGCCTTCTTTCACTCGAATCCGATTCCTGTTTCTCCAATCGCGACGCGTGTATTGCACATCATCCAGAAGTACAAACTTATCGGAACGACTCATCTGCTCAAAGAAACCTAACCACGGCAAATAAGAAGGTTGAAGTATGGTCACCCGCATAAACTATTCCTTTAGGCTCTCGGCCCCCAGAGTTCCTTCATCCACAAAACCCGTTCCCACCACTTAGGATTGTTCTGATAAAACTCAATGGTGCGAGCAAGGCCTTCATCTAAATCTATTTTCGATTTCCAGCCCAGACATTGCAACGATTTTTGAGTAGAAGAAATATGCCGGGTCACCTGACCGGGCCGGTCTTCTATGAATTGCAATAAACTCTCGGGTTTTTTCATAATACGCAAAATTCTTTGGGCTATTTCCACCACCGAGGTGTCCCTTCCCGTCCCGAGGTTGAGTGTCTGACCTTTGATACGATCCCGGTCTGCATGGATGACCCGGTCTAACCCTTCGCAAGTATCCTCAACATACATCCAATCGCGAGAACTTTCACCATTGCCGTGGAGGGTCAATGGCTGATTTTGCAAAGCGCTGATAATGAAATTGGGGATGGCTTTTTCAAGATGCTGGCACGGCCCATAATTATTGAAGGGACGAATGATGACCGCCGGCAAATCGTAAGTTTTCATATAAGAATAGATCAACCGATCTGCCCCTGCCTTGGCCGCCGCATAGGGGCTCATCGGGTTCAAGGGATGCTCTTCATCCATCGGATCTTCCAGGGCAGTCCCATAAACTTCAGAGGAAGAAATATGCACAAACAATTCAACAGGGTGATTCACCACTGCGTTGGCCACTACCTGCGTGCCAATGACATCGGTTTCAAAGAAAATAGCGTTGTCATAAATCGATCGCGTGACATGCGATTCGGCGGCAAAATGCACCACAATATCTGCTTCTGCAACCAGTTTATTGACAATGTCCGGGTGAGTGATATTACCGTGAAAAAATTCAAACCGTTCGCTTGAGCGCAATTCAGGGGAAATATTGTCTAGGTTCCCGGCATAGGTCAACGCATCCAACAATAGAATGCGATAATCGGGATATCGTTGTTGAGTAAAATTGATAAAATTACTCCCAATGAAACCCGCCCCCCCGGTCACCAGTAATGTTTTTTGCGATTCGCTCATAGCTTTCCTGCGTTATATGAAATCCGTTTCCCTACCATTATATATAAGGGGCCAGTTATTCTTTACGGAATTATGGCGCAAATCCTTTAATTATATGGATATAAGTCTATAGAGGAGGAAGCCTTCCATGCCTCCTTTTTTTCATATTACCCGTTCTGGGCCCGAAAAAAATAATGCGGGTTCTGCAAAGGATGGGTCAACCGACTTAACCCAAAAAGGTGCCAAGCCGGTGCAAGAAACAAAACATCGCTGGGTCAGGGAATCATTTTTATCAGTTCGTTTATGGTTTTTTCAATGCCTTCTGCCACTTCAGAGATACTTTGACCTACCATATACGCTGGACAAGTTATGATTCGGTTTTCTGCATCCAGCACAAAATCACGCGCCGAGCATTCCTGATGTTCACTGCCCATCGCTTCGACCATGCCACTGCCCTCTTCGTCATTGCCAATGGTCAATTTGGGTTTGGACGCTTCGCTTTCATAAACCTTCGCCAACATGACAGGAGCTATGCATAAAGCCGCCTGAGGTTTCTTCTTGGCGATGAACTCTTTCACCAGTCGCTTGACTTCAGGGTGAACCGAGCACGCCTCGCCTTTTTCTGCAAAACTGGATAGGTTTTTCGCCGCCCCAAAACCACCGGGAAAGACGATTGCATCGAGATCATCTGCCTTGATCGCACTGATATCACGAATTTCCCCACGGGCAATGCGGGCCGACTCCACCAAAACATTTCTTGTTTCACCGGGTGCTTCAACCCCCGAGAGGTGATTGATCACATGCATCTGATCTTCATCCGGAGCCATGCACACTGCCTTCGCGCCCGCCCGGTCAATCGCTAATAAAGTGATGACCGACTCGTGAATCTCTGCCCCATCAAACACACCGCAACCCGAAAGCACCACGCCAATCTTCTTCATACCCTACCTCCTGAAAATAAAAACTCTTTATGAGATCAATTTGAAAATTTCTGGCTCATTTTACCACCCCCTGACAAGGGAAACCAGCACCTCTGCTTGTGTCAAAAATAAATGTCGAAGTCACCCACTGACGATTTCAGGGCGAAGGTTCGAGACCTTCCTTTTCAGGTGAAAACAAAGCGGCGCGCAAATTTTTTTGCGCCAGAGCGTAATTGGGCTTAACCTTGACCGCCATCATAAAATGGGAAATCGCATCCTCTTTTTTTTCATCCTTTAGTAAGGCAAGACCGAGGTTATTATGGGCTGAAGCTAAATTTGGCCGCAATTCAATGACTCGCTCATATTGAGAAATCGCCTCTTTTGTCTTGCCATGCTCGAACAGGGCATGTGCAAGATTATAGTGTGCCTGAACATAATCGGGCTTGAGCTGGACCGCTATTTTATATTGAGCGATGGCTTCTTCGCTCTTGCGCTCAGAAATCAAAGCATGGCCCAAATTATAATGGGCTTTGACAAAACCCGGCTCGAATTGAATCGCCTTCTTATATTGAGAAATTGCTTCTTCATTTTTTCCATCAACAATGAGAGCATGTCCCAAATTATTATGCACGATGGCGAAGCTGGGGTATTTTGTGTCCGTAACTTGGATCGCATGCTCAAAAAGCGTGACGCTGTTCTTCCAATGGCTGACTTGCATCCAAGTCACAACCATTAACGGAATCAGTAGGGCCGAAAAGATGAAAGCTGTTTTTTTCTTTTGCCTCCACCTATCAAGCAGATCAAACACTCCCCACGCAACCATGATGAATATTCCAATGAGGGATATGTATGCGTAACGATCTGCCATCGCATGAGCCCCGCCCTGCACAATCTGAATGACGGGCACTAAGGTACCCAGAAACCACAACCAGCCAAAAACAAGATAGGGTGCAACCCTTCTAAGCCTTATCACCCAAAAACTAATCATCACCAACAAAGTCAGACAAAGAAATATTTGCCAAACTGGAATATTATTTCCGGGGTGAGGGTAAAACACCGAAAAATTTGTTGGCCAAAACGTTTTCTGCAAGTAAGTCATATAAGAAACCGCCGCATTGGAAAGCCGTAGAGACAAGCTATAACCTTCCATCGCCGTCAAGGCGCCTCCTTCTTTAGCAAGGGAATATATTCCTGCACTGAAAGCCCCCGCAATAACAAAAAATGGAATTTTTTCCCGTATGAGTTGCGGGGTTTTTTCAATCTTTTCCGAACCCTCATTCGCTTGTTTATTTAGACCCAGTCTGCATCTACCTAGAGGCCAAAAATCGAGCAAGAGGAGAACAAAGGGAAGTGTGATCAACATAGGCTTAGACATGAGACCGAGAGCAAAAAACAAAATCACCAGCATATAATTGCCGATTTTTCT
>JABIYR010000082.1 GCA_018702695.1 Nitrospina sp.
GTTTATTCATCCACTCAGGGGGCGTTGGCTTTGCAATGGTTCACTAAGGTGAAACATATTACCCGGCTACGCATGGGTTATGCCACCGGGGGAGTTTTAATTTCCAAAAAGAAATTCGACAAAATTCCGACTATGTATCAGACGGTGGTGAAAAAAATCGCCGCCGAATGTTTGCAGGAACTGATGCAGACAATACAAAAAGATAATTTAAAAGCCGAGGTCGTTTTAAATAGTAATGGTGTAAAATGGGTGGACCTGCCTGATGAGAAAGAGATGCGCCGTTTTCATGAAGCGGGGGCTAGTGCAAGAAAAAAACTAGCAGGAAAATATATACCCGCGAAACTTCAAGAGCAAGTGTTGGGTCACTTGTCTGCTATACGCGGGGCCAATCGCCATTAGCTCTTGGCCCCAATCGTCTGTGGATTAAAAGAACATTTCAATTTTCGCCTGTTTTTTCAGGCCGTTAATATAAACTTCAACTAGCTTTTTGGCTTCTTCCATGAAGAGGTGTTTTTGAATGGCTTTTTCCATATCTTCAAAAGGGGCCTGTTCGGATGGAAATTTTTCGATGAGTTGGATGACGTGAAACCCGAACCGGGTCGCTACTTTTCCACTGACTTCACCCTTCTTTAGTTTTGCAACGGCTTCATCGAAAGCCGGGTCTAAAATTCCCTTATAAATGGTGTCGAGGTCGCCCCCACTTTCCCGGCTGGCTTCATCGTCTGATTTGGTTTTTGCCAACTCTTTAAAATTGGCTCCATCTTTCAGTTCCTTGATGATTGCATCAATTCGTTCTTCGGCTTTTTGGGTCAGTGCTTCTCTTTTCTCTTGTAGCTCCTTGACGGGGGTAGATTTCAGCATGTCAGGCGGAAAGATAGCGGAGAGAATATGCCGTGTTTTGAATGATTCGGGACGCAGGAATTTTTTTTCGTTCGCTTTATAGTACTTTTTTACATCTTCATCGGAAATATTGATCTTGCCTTTGATTTGCTCATTCAATAATTGTCGCGCATGAATGTCGATGGCCATGGAGCTTTTAAGGTCTTCGAGGGTGATGTTTCTTGCTTTCAATGCTGTTTCAAATTCCTCATCGCTGGTGTAAGGTTTGCGCAATGCGGCCATTTCATCGTCGATTAATTTTTCATCGATCTTTATTTCACTTTTTTTACCTTGTTGGTGAATCAGCTCTCGGACGATTTCTTTATCGATCAAATCTTTCGCGATACTTGTTTTTTCGCGCATGGTCAGAGGGCGTTTCACGTTTTTGACGATCTGATTCATTCTGAAGGCAATGTACTTCGACTCAATAGCCACCCCATTGACTTTTGCCACCACTTCAGGGATGGTGATCGGTTTTGTCGAAGATTGAGCCGATGCAGGGTTCGCAACCGGAACCGTGAGGGTGAATAGAGGGAATGCAAAAAGAATTAAAAGGAAGAATCTGGTTTTCATAATTTCGTCAATAGGGTAAAAGGTTTTTAAAAAATAGAGCGCAAACTATTTTTCTTGCGCGTGATGGATTTTTAAGCACAATGAGCTTTGCTCATTATTTCCACGGTTCGTGGTGACTCGCCGGACTACGATAAATTCCTAAAGTCGCATCAATAATTCAGGTGCAGGGAATTCGAAGAAGAATAACATTCATGAAATCTTGTTGCAACATCTGTTCGTTGAATTGACGAATGGGTGATGCTGTGGGAAAATCGTCCATCTTATGACCGATCACTCTTCAAATAAAGTTTCTGCCATTGCCTACGCCTGCCTTTTTGCTTCGGGTGCGGCCAGCTTGGTGTATGAACTGATATGGTTTCGGCACTTGGCATTGGTCTTCGGAGCCACTTTGTATGCTTTGAGTGCTGTGTTGTGCGCATTCATGATGGGGCTTGCCGGAGGGGCCTGGGGCATGGGGCGCGTTTTGGCTCAGACATCGAACGAGCCGAGCAAGCTCATTCGCTGGTATGGGGTGTTGGAGGGGTTGATCGGCCTCTACGCGCTATGTTTTCCTTTCTGTCTGGATCTTCTGGAAAAACTCTACCCTTTCATTTTGCCAGAAAACGGGCAAGTGGGCTTGGCAGTGCATTTGCTGGAGTTTCTTCTTAGCACGCTCTTGATGTTCCCGGCGACCTTGTTGATGGGGGCTACTTTGCCACTATTAGGGTGCTGGGCGACTGACAACCAGACCGATAAAGTCTTTACGCAGGTTGCCCGGTTATATGGGGTGAATACATTTGGGGCCGTTTTTGGCTGTCTTTTCACGCAATTTTTCGCCATCCGTACTTGGGGCGTTCAAGGAGCAACTTGGTTTGCTGTGGGGCTCAACGCCCTGGTATTTATTCTTTGTTTTAGTCAGGCGCGGCTTTTTTATGCGCAAGATTCTACGCCCCGGCAAATAAAAAGCAAACCCGCAAAACGAAAAATCAAGCCCGAGACAGTTTCCTCAGCTGTTGGAGTTTTAATTTTTGCCCTATTTGCCTATTCGGGAATGGCTTCTCTATCGAGTGAGATTTTATGGACGCGAATTCTGGTCTTCCCGTTAGGGAGCACTTTGTATTCTTTCGCGCTCATTCTTGCTACCTTTTTATTGGGAATTTCTTTGGGCAGTCTGACGGCAAACAAGCTGTTGGGGCGATCTCATCAGGTGCTTAAATTTGTCGGTATTGAAATTGCGATTGGCATTTTTTGCATTGCCATTCTTCCGGTGTTGGGGAATTTGACGGAATGGACCGCTTTAGCGGATAGCTATTTTTATAGTCTGGAGCCTTCTGCTGGTAAGACATTTTTGATTCGGGCGATGTTTGCTTTCGGTCTCATGTTTATCCCCACTTTTGGTTTTGGTTTGCTTTTTCCTTTAGCCAATCAAATATATTCTTACCGCGTTGAGGGAGTTGGAAAAACTCTGGGCAATACTTATTCGGTCAATACGGTGGGGGCGGTATTAGGAACCATTCTGACTCCCTTTGTGTTCATTCCCTATTTTGGTATTCGCTTATCGATTTATGTGATCTATGCAGTGCTAATATTATTGGGGGTTTATATTCTGACCCGAGTGCGAGAATTCAAGCCTCTCTCCAGAATGATGGTAATGGGAGGGCTATGCCTGGTTCTGGTTGTGGGGAAAGGTTATTGGGTTCCTGATATAGAAACCCAGAAAGCCGGTCAGGGAAACTTCACCCGTTTGGAAATCAATGTGCCTCCAGATCGAGTTCGTCTGCTGGACTATAAAGAAGGAGAGTTCTCAACCATCAGCGTGGTGGAAGATAAGGAAAGCCGAGCTCGCACGATATATTTAGATGGCTTCAGCACGGCCACCGTATCGAGTGCATTTTCGGGTAGTACCTATATGCAGGCAATGGGGTTTGTTCCCATGGCTCTCCATCCTGCCCCCAAACGCGTTTTGGTGATTGGGTTTGGCACGGGCAATACCATTGGGACGGCTTCTTTATTCCCCGGTGCTGAAGTGCATGGGGTTGAGATTGATAAAAATGTTTTGGAATTTTCGAAATGGTTTGTGACTTGGAACCATGACGTTTTAAAACGATCCAACACTAAAATGTTCATTCAGGATGGAAGGGCTTTCTTGAAATGGTCGCAGTCCAAATATGATGTCATTATTATGGAGCCGATGTCGCCACTTCAGGCAGGAGTGGTGAATCTGTATGCGAAAGAATTTTATGAATTGGCTTTGAGCCGTTTGAATGAAGGTGGCTTGCTGGTGCAATGGCTTCCTTTGCATTTGGTAGGGCCTGAAGATGCCAGATCGATCACACATACGTTTCGCAATGTATTCCCTGAGTTTTCGGTTTGGAACAGTTTTCTGACCCGCATTGTGATGTTGGTAGGAAGCCGAGAATCGATTGCGCTGGATAAAAATCATTTTGAGAGTTTGATGAGTCACGAGCCGTTGAAGAAGATGGCTCAGGAAATGAAAGTGAACTCATTTCTGGATTTTTCCGATTTTTTTATTACTCAAGGAAAAGACCTGTCTCCTTTTTTGCAAGGGGCGGGTGAGATCAGCGATAACTCGCCTTTGCTGGAGTTTTCTTCCGTTTCTCTAATGCCACCGTTTCAGTGGGAAACCGATGAAAGTTTTTTAAATCTTCTGCGTTATAGGCTAGACCAGTTCCCCAAAGTGGTTGGGATGCCTGCTTCGGAGCTGGAAGCCTTTAAACGCAATTATGCGGTTCGCACTGCACAAAGGCTTAGTTTGTTTGCCCGTCGTTATCATGGGCCGGGGGAAGATTATTTTGCCTCAGGAAATTATCTAGCAGGGGCGGAAGCACTCAATACTTATTTTGCATCGAAAAAAACTGCCAAAGTAGATTTGCAGGGTGCGCAGTGGAACGAGTGATGATGAGCATGAACCGGGGCGATAAAATTCTAATAGCATTGCTGATATTTTTTAATATCGGTCTTTTCTACTATTTTGGCACTGGGTTTCGTCAAGGCGATTGGGTGGTCATTGAAGTGGAAAATAAAAAGGTGGCTCAATTTCCGCTCATGACAGACCGGGTGACGCAGGTGCAAGGGCCTTTGGGCATAACAGAAATTGAGATTAGCCGAGGCCGAGCGAGAATTGTTCGTTCCCCCTGTAAACTTAAAGTTTGCATTAAGTCGGGGTATATTCAGTATGCAGACCGTTTGTCAGCCTGCCTACCTAACAAGGTGGTGGTGAGAGTTGAAGGGAACGCGCAAAGAGGTCTGGATGCGGTGGTGGGGTGATGAATATTGATTTTAAAACACGGTTGTTCAATGTTTGCGTAGTGTTGCTGACATTGTTTTTTATTGTGCCCCCTGCCGAGTCTTCTTCCACTTCCTCTATTCATCATCGGCTAACGATCAAGCTGGAGCCTGTTACGAGGTTTGCCACAATCGTTGATACGGTTCAATTTAAGCCCTTTCGCAAAAACTGTGAATCGTTTTCTTTTACTCTTCATGCAGCTCTAAAATTAAGTCATCATTTACTCCCCGCAGGTTGGACGATGAAGACTTCGGTGTATAACAATATTGAAGGTAGACTCCATAAGATAGATATTCTAAAAAACGATTCAACCCCTTGTCCTGAAACCTTTTCTATGGAATTAGGTTATTCTGGGGTTCTTCTTGAGTTATCTCCTGATGAAACCGCAGGTTCGGGTCGATTCTTTATTGCGGGGGATAGTTATTTTTATCCGCAGTTCAGTGAGCCTTCCTCTTTGCTTCGTTTTGAGATGCAGGTCTCTCTTCCACAGCCTTGGCATTCGGTGAGTCAGGGCCAACGGTTTGAGGGGGCCATCTCTCAGGCAAGAAATACGGTGACATGGAAATCCTCTAAACCTTCTGAGGAAATCTATTTGATCGGTGACCGCTACCATATTTATGAAGATGAGCATAACGGTCTTTCTCTCTATGCCTTTTTACTGGATGCAGAAGAGAAGCTAGCCGAAAAATACCTTGTCACTGCGAAAGCTTATATTGATTTTTATTCCAAGCTGATCGGGCCTTATCCCTACGAAAAATTTGCGCTCGTGGAGAATTCGCAGCAGACCGGCTATGGAATGCCCTCTTTCACCCTCATGGGGTCACGAATTATTCGTTTTCCTTTTATCCTGAACAGTTCTTACCCGCATGAAATTTTGCATAACTGGTGGGGCAATGGGGTGTTTCCTGATTTGAAGCAGGGTAACTGGTCAGAAGGTCTGACAGCCTATCTTGCCGACCATCTGCTTTTAGAGCTGAAAGGGAAGGGGGCTTCTTACCGATTTCAGGAGATGATGAAATTTTCCAATTACGTCAATGAGGCGAACGACTTTCCTTTGAGTGCATTTGCTTACCGCGACAGCATGTCCTCGCAGGCCATTGGCTATGCCAAGCTGTTAATGGTTTTTCATATGCTTCGAACTCAGTTGGGGGATGCAAACTTTATAGAAGGCTTACAAAAATTTTATACGACCTTTAAGTACCGATATGCGGGCTATGCAGATATGGAAAAGGTGTTTGAAGCGGTTTCGGGGCAGAATTTGAGTGAATTTTTTGAGCAATGGATTCACCGCAAAGGGGCTCCTGAAATCAGCTTGAAAGAATCTTCTTATGTTGCTCGTGAGGGCCGATATGACCTGAGTGTGCGTGTAGAACAAGTCAGTCCGAGGTTCAAGTTGAGGCTTCCCATCGCAATTTGGACATTGGGTTCACCCGTTGCAGAAATTTATTATGTGAACTTAGGTCGTGACAGGCAGACATTTAATTTTAATTTGACAGGCGAACCGTTAGCCGTGCGACTCGATCCCTATAATGATGTCTTACGCCGTTTAGGGGCTGAGGAATCGCCTGCCAGCCTGAGCCAGACTTATGGGGCGCAGAGGGTTATGGCAACGGTGTCGGAAAATGAACAATCTGCCTACCAGCCATTTGCCCAAGCGGTGGCAGAGCCGAAAAATATTTTGCCGGCAAAAACGGAATATCCTGACGGCGGATTATGGGTTTTTGGGCACAACCATCCGCTGAAAAAAATGCTAACGGCTCAACTTAAGCAATCAGGCATTGAGGTTGAGGAAGGAGGCATTCGAATTCAGGGTCAAACATACCCTTGGGAAAATCATAGTTTTGTTTTCACCCTAAACCGAATCGAACCAAAACAAGGGACGCTCACTTGGGTCATCGCTGACAAGGAAGCAAGCATTCCCGGTTTGATCCGTAAATTACCGCATTATGGAAAATACGGTTATCTGGTATTTGGGGGAACGGCTCCTGATAATAGAAATAAAGGTATCTGGCCATCGAATCCTATCGGTCTACAAAAAGTTTTTAGGAAAGGCCATTCTCTTAGTTTGCCAGAACAAAAACCTTTAGCGAATTTCAACCCATTTAATTAAATGCGTATTACCGGGGCGGTATTTGGACTAGAAATAAAACAGGTTCAACCTTCGGGGTAGGCGGGGAGGGAGCTGAGCCGGGTGTCGTCTACCGAACCGCCAGCCGTAAAATGATATAAGCTCTGATAGCTTAAATCTTTAACACCGAAAATCTCTCGCACCGGGTCATCGAAGAAACATCCTATTCCTGTACCGCGAATATTGCTGACCTCGGATTGCAGGTATAACATCTGACCAATGACCCCACATTCCCAATAAAGGCGCGGATATATCCAGGCATCTTCGTTGACGGCGGCATTTTCAAAAGCACCGATCATGCCTAGGCTGAAACAACCTTTTCCTGCAATTTCCTGTCCACATGAAACAGAAGTAGCAAGTCCCTGAAAATCGCCTTCCTGCAATATAAATAAATCCAGACCTTGAGGACAGCCTTCGGGGCGGGACCAGATAAATTCCTTTTTGAATTTATTTTTTAAGTCTTTTAAATGTTTTTTATTGCGTACCAAAAAATAAAGTCCAGGTGGAAGACCGTCTATACGATGAACAAATAGTCCTAAATGTATTTGTGGGGCCCAAGAGATAGTTTGAAACGCAGGGGGACAGGTGTCTGGGTTGCTGGTTATCATAAACTGATAAAATGTTTCACGGGAAATCTGTGTTACTCCATCCATGGCAACGGCACTTCTGCGCTGGTGAATGGCTTTTCTCATTGAAAAAGAATCTTGTTGCAAAGGAGTTGGGGCGAGACTATTTTTGGAGTCGCTATGGTTTATGGACACGGTAGAGGGTTTTTGCGTAGCCTGTGAAATTTCAAGGATGCCGGGCCATAGGTTGGGATGCTGGCTTAAGTTATTGCTTGTCCCAGACCACTCCAAAGTCGAAAAGTCTTCGATGAAATTGTTTGTCATTAAAGGCTCTATAATGGGTTCAGGAGAGATAGCAATGAGGCAGTCAGGCACTTCGACCTCATCTCCATCACTGTTGGTCAATCCCATAAGGATTTTCAAATCGTTTCTACCAAGCTGGTCCATCATTTGAGTTCGCCAGCCTAAAACAGAGGATGCAATGTTTATTGCCGCCAAGGCATGGCCCACATCATGGTTGCAATACCTAAAGGCTCTCAATCCATATTTCCAGGCTTCTCTCCAATAGATAGAACTCAACCCTATGAAAAACGTATTTTCAGGGAAACCTTCTGACATTTTTCCCCAGGTTTGTATGGGAAGCGGTGTGCGAATTTCCAAGCCATGAATTTTGGGGCAATAATGAGAAACGCTGGGAGAGTTGTTCAGTCCCTCAACGGGTCCACAGATTATATAACCTTCTGTTGGGTGCAGGTTTCCGCTCGAAGGGTTAACTCGAAGCGCCCACGTGGAGCCCTGAAAACTCTTCCATGCTGAGATAGCGAGGCTGTCAAACAGCAATTGGGAAAGGGTTTCAATATTTAGCGGTTGAGGCGAAATGGCATTGCAAGACAAGGCCTCGTGATAAAAGGGTTTTGTGTCAAGAGGGGTTTTTATTAAGTCAACGACTTCAGCTCCATCATAGCGGCGAAAGGGGTCGGGTTGGTTCTCCCAATCCATATAGCCAGGCCCCGGCGCAGATCTGTGGTAACTATGTTTTGAGCCGTGATGGTATTGTTTGGTTTTTTCCCAATCGGACATTTTAAATAATTAAAAATAACAATATTGTGAATAAGGGATGGAAATCTGAGCTTAAAAGATTGTCAGTCAGGTTGGTATTTCTTTCAATAATTATAAGGGGAAATCCAACAGACATTAAAAGATAAATGGAGTTTTCGCGATGACTATGATTTCAGAGATCAGAAGAACTTGCTTGAACTCAGAAGTGTGGATGTAAGTGGGAAGGGTTCAGGTCAATGCGATGATGAGACCCGTTACGACCATCAACAGGCCCAGCGCGCGTCCGCCTTTATCGCCGAGGGGTAATATTTTTTCTAGCAGAACAAATAATGTGAGGGTGGCAATGCATAAAAGGTTCATGACCCCACCCACAAACAACAGGGTCATGAGAACCCAACAGCAACCCAAGCAAAACATTCCGTGATAAAGGCCCATTCTGAAAGCACCCATCCTACCTTTGCGCCATTGCGTGGTGATAAACTCTACCGGTGATCGGCATTGATGCAGGCACTGGTCTTTAATGGGAAGCCATTGATAAATTCCTGCCACAATGAGCAGGCTGGCGATGAACCCCGTGTCACGGAAAACCATCATCGGCGATAACAATGCGGCTCGATCGAGACCCCATTGTGCTGTGGTCGCAAGCAGACTGAACGCCACCCACATTACCAGGTAGCCTGAAACAAAAGCTCCTACTGGGGCAACGGGCATTCCATCTGCAGTGGATTTGCGAGCAATGGCGGCATAGATCAATACGGTGGGGGCAACGGAAGGAAGCATCATTCCTACCATCATGACGGCCCACATGAGAAACATCATCAGGAAATAATTCGCATCCCAGAGCGGGGTGGGCATTGCCGACATCCCTTGTGACATGTTCTCAGCCATGGATAGTAGGTAAAGCCAAGAGAGCAGGGTTATGCCGCCTAATGATAGGCCTATGGCCAGTAAATCTCGCCGGGGCATAGTTTTGATGCGTTGCATTGAGTTAGGTGCCTGATTTTTATTCAGCGGATCACGCCGTCCTGATTCATGTGAAGAATATTGAATTGTCCGTAACTGCTGTTCAGGTCAAGATCAATATGAGCGCTTGCTGTAGAGCTGCCTTCCCCTAGTTCAGCATAAGTAAACTCAAACCCGGTTGGGTTGTGAATGCCTCTTCGGGTTTCTTCGTTGCTATGCGGGTCGATCAGCGGTGTGCCGACAGACTTAACCAGCCCATCAATGCCTGTATGACCTTGCCGGGCATCTACGTCGATAGACATTTCAATCGGTGCATAGAGGGTTTCATGCACCTCAGACATGGTGCTATTGAATACATGAAAATGAGTGGTTCCCGGAGTGGTGGATTCTCCGTGGGCTATTTTTTTCAGGGCTTGACGTTGGTCGGGGGTGGCACGTTCATCGATGATCACTTGCTGTCGTCCGTTACCTTCAGCAATTTCTCCCGGCCATTTTAAAAGCATGACAAAACAAAGGCCATCCAGCGAGATATCATTGAAACTACCTTTTTCAATCAGCACACTGGCAATGGCTTCGCAAAAACCATGGGTAGACGTTGAGTTGAATTGGCAGGGGCATCCAAAGGCACAGTTGCAATTAGAAAACTCTTTGCCGTGAATCATCCACTTGTCAGCCATAAGATTAACCTATTTTTATATTAAATTATTCATCCATAATGTTGGTGATTTTGTCATTCCAAAATCTTTTTGTCAATCAATGACTAAAATCCTAAAACCTGATTGAATGGAAGGCTCGAAGCTCGGTCCGGATTTGGCGGGAGCCAAGCATTGATTTCTGCTACTATCGATTTGTTAGGAACTGCAGACCTTTACGATCTCAACACCTCATGAACAAGTTTGAAAACCTTTTGATGCCTTCGAACCTATGGACAGAAAACTAAACGCTAAGGCGAGCTTAGGTTCTTATACGGTCGTATTTTTATTTGGAATTTTGGTCTTTGCGCTTAGAAACTCACTGAATGGTGTGTTTTATCCGAACCTTCTTTATGAGGATGGTACTTCTCTATTTCAGCCGTTTTATAATGGCAGAGAACTTAGCTATATTTTTGATTATTGGAATGGTTATCTCTATATAGTTCCCAAGGTCATTGCCTACCTCCTGAGTTTTTTTCCTGCCTCGCTGATACCCCATTTTTATGCATTGGTTGCAATGTTATTTGCCGCGATCACTTTTGTGATTTTATTTGAGATGTTGCAAAATTTTTTCGAAGAACGGTTTGCCTTTTTCTCTACTCTGATTTTAGTAGTCTTGCCACTGGGCTATCATCATCTTATTACCAGCCTGAGCTTTATGATCTGGAATATTTTTCTGGTCTTAGTTCTTCTGTATTTTATTCCCGTTCCACAGTCTAAATACAAACGCTGGTTTTATAGCGTAGCAGGAATGGTGATGGCAGTGTCACACCCTTTAGCCGTGCTCATGCTACCATTGTATTTGTATCGATTGAGGATGGACCCCCAAAACAAATGGGTGCATGGGCTCTTTGCTCTTGCGGTGATTTTATATTTTGGGTTGGGAATGGTTCCCAAGGCAATGCATTTTTCACAATTGTCTGTTCTTTACCATGCATTAATGGGAGGGGTTGTTGTTGGCAGTATCTTTGGCCCTATCAAAACCGCTTCTTTTATCATTCATGACAGTTTATCTGTTTATGGGGCGATGATTTTGGTTTTACTGTTTGCCTTATGGGGAGTGTTTTGGTCTGAGAAAAAACGAGGAGAGAAAGAATTATTTTTTGTGTCTTTATATTTGATTGTCAGCACCGTAAGCATTTCCATGTTGGCGGGTAATTACAATGAAAAATTGATGATTCCTTGGGAGATGACCCGTTACCTGTTTGTTGCACGAGTTTTATTTTGGGTGCTGTTGTTTTCTGCCTGTCTGCCATTGATTCGTCGAAGCGTCAAAATGATTTATCTCTGCGTATTGTTGATGGGTTTGGTCCTGATTGCTAATACCCTTGGTCCGTATAACGGTGTTTATAAATATTACACCTCAAATAATAGGGGAAAAGCAGTTCTTGAATTTGTGAGCCAGATTCCCGCATATAAGGAAGAATGTCAGGACTCAGAAGAAAAGGAATTTATTCTAAAACAAGGTGGAACGGGCACTATGTTTGATGTTCGAGTCAAAGGCTGTGATTTTTCAATAAAGTAAAAACTGAATGCAGGGCGTTAGCGCAGTCGGTTCAAGGTTGCCATGATTTCTTGCAGTCTGGGCAGTGCTAACAGGCCGTTGTTGAAAGGCGTGATTGATTCGAGTTCATCCCTTGTCACCGCATCGAGAATATTTTTTACCGCATCTTTATTTGATAGCGTTGAGTCCACTTCCTGACAGTCTTTAAGTTGTTTTAGAATCCAGCCGCATAATTCCAATTGTCCCGTTTCTATGAACTGCTCGACATAACGAACATCAATTTCTGTTCGCCCTAGAATGAGGGATATCAACTTCTGAGTTTGAATCACACAGGGCTTGTTGCCACGGCTGAAATCCAACATAGATAAATTGCGGCTTCGACATTGTGTTTTGGGTAAAGGCGATTGTGCCTTGGCTTGACGATGACCGGGGTTTTCTGCAACAATTTGTTTTGCCTTTGCAGTTACAAGCTGGGGTTGAAACGCTTTCATAGCGATGACTTGATCGGCGGAATCAAAATAGTCACCGCTTCCTCCCATTACCAGAATAGTGCTAACTCCAAAATCCTCAAACAACTCCTGAATGCGGTCTACTAGAGGGGTGATGGGTTCTTGTTGTGAGGGGATCAAGGCCTGCATTCGAGCATCCCGAATCATAAAGTTGGTGGCGCAGGTGTCTTCATCCAAGAGCAAAAGTGTTGAATCGGCTTCGATGGCTTCCAGAATATTCACCGCTTGGGATGTCGAGCCGCTGGCCGAGACGGTGGAAAAACATTTTGTTGATGCAACCCCGGGCAGGTCATCCATGAATCCGGAGATATTAATGGGCTGAATGCAGCGGCCATCTTCTGAACGGATTTTTACCGCGCTGGGTTGGGTGGCGATGCACTCGCGTCCATCCCCATTTATATGCGGGTACACGGCATTTTGAATGGCTTTCAATAAAGTACTTTTGCCGTGGAAGCCACCGCCGACAATCAAAGTGATTCCCTGTGCAATGGACATGCCCCGTATAGGGCCGCGATGAGGCAGATGCACGACGGTGCTCAGCTCATCGGGCGCATGAAAAGGGACGACCTGACTTGTCAGGGGCAGATCGCTAATGCCTGAAGCACGAGGGAGCAATGAACCATCGGCTACAAAACTGGCCCAACGATTCTGATCTAATAATTGGCTCAATGCAGAATAGTCTTCCAGCGTTTCGAGTGCTTTTTGCAGTAGACTCAGGTCGAGAGATTGAGCTAACAAGCACTCGTTCCAGATGGGAGGAAGAGTCTCAGAAAAAAGTTTAATCCCTTCTTGCGCCAGTACCCTGCGTCCATCCCCCGGTAGTCCAGCGAAAAAAGTCAGAGTCAGTGTATCAAGGTTGATTTTAATGGCACTTCGGCGAATTATTTTTTGCCCCGGTGATTGCACTTTCACTTCTCCACTTCGTCCGGAACCTTTGACCTTTCCTTGACATGTTTGGATACATGCATTCACCTCCCGCAATAAATGGTCTTCGAGAGCCAATTTTCTTAACGCGGTGTTGTAATGTGACAGTGAGAAACCCGCAGAGAGCAGATCGACCTTTATAGAGAACCTAGAGGGATCCGCAAAGGGGTCTCCCTGCACATGTTCAAAGGTCAATTCAAACAGGCCGAAAGTGAAACTTTTCCCTTGCAGGGTTTTGTACGCTTTATAGCCTTTACCATCCAAGGATGATATTTGCTGGACAAGTTCTTGTAATTCAGGCATTCGATTCATTGGCTGAAGTGACCGGCGAAGCCTTGCGCCGAAACCCCGACGGGAAGATAACCACGGGCAATATCGATGATTTGGTCACGGTAGGGAAGGTGAACGCAATCTTCTTGCACCTGACTCATGGCGAAAGGCAGGTGGGTTTTTAATGTTCTCGATCCGCTGGTGGTTCCATCTCCTTCAATAAAATGATCGATGATGACAGCGGTTACTCCGGTACTTTCTAATCGTTGAAAAAATAAATGAGGGTTATTTAATGGGTATAGGGGGGACAGGCAAACAATGGTTTTGAGACCCTGCGTTGATAATTTTTCTAAAGCAGAAATGCGTTGCTCAATGCTGGAGGGTGGGGGCGGTAGACCGGGTAGGCGGTTTCGATCGCCTTCTATGGAAATATGGATTCTTAGGTTACAGCGTTGCGATAGTTCTTGTAGGGTTTCTTGATCGTCCAGAATGTTTGCACTATGCGTTTGCAAGATCAATGTGTCAGGCGGTTCGTCCTGCATGGCCTGAAGAATGGCACGGGTAATGCGATATTTTTTTTCAGCCGGTTGCCAAGGGTCGGTGGAACTGGACATGAAAACCGTGAAAGGGATGGCTCGTTTGTGGGCCCAGTTCTTTTCTCTTGTCACTGTTTGACGATATAATTGTTCAGCGTTGATTTTAATGTCGACAAATTCTCCCCATTTTCGCCCTCGCGTCAGCCAGGGGTTGAAACGGACATAACAACCCACCCCACAGGAAGAAAGCCCAAACCCGCATCCGCTATAAGGGTTGAGCGAATGCGAACATATCTCCTTAAGATAACCGCTGGAACGGGTCAATATGTTCTTGCTTGGCAGTAGGTTGGTTTGCACACTATTTTCTCGGTGTATAGCTTGGGAGCTGAGGAAGGTCAGGGAATCTCATCCCATTTCACCGATCCCAGATTCATTTTGAAATTAAGGCCAGCATGATAAAATACTTCATAGGCTCCAGTGTCCTTATTGGCTTCGGCGATCAGCCATTGCTCACTTTTAAAATCTTCGAGATCCCAAAGCCAGACGCGGCGTGAGTCTGTTTTGGTCAGGGTCAAATAACCTCGTTCTTCGCCGAAAAAAAACTGCCCATACACGGTGACCGTTGTTCCGGGGGGGCCATCCAGAGTGAGTGAATATTCTCCCTCGCAAAATTTATTACGCATGTCTCGAAGGTCTGGGTAGTCTCGTCCTTTTTTAATAATAAAAACCTCATTGCAGGTGCGGCCTTTTTTGATAAGACTTCCTGGGTCGAGAAATTCTTTCAGTAGCACCAGTTCGGTTTTGGTTTCTGTTGCCCAATTGACACTGGGAAAACCAACCGCTACTATTATTGAGAGCCACAAAATTTTTATATTCATAAAATCTGTTTAAAAGGGGTTCTGAATATGTTGGAAACTTTTTGAGCTAACCACTCGCTCAATCAGGTTCAGATCGTCACAAATCATTTTATCATTGTTTTGCCAGATCACTGGCATTCTCCCTGTTAATTATCCATTGGATAGTAAGAAATAATCAAAAGCGAGAGTTTTTCATAACTCTGTGCCTTCACACCTTTTAACTGATGAATCAACTTATGGAACAAGAGAACAAACCAAGTAGGGCGTTCCCACTGAAGTATGTAGCGGTCGGGTTGGCCACATCGGGGCTGATCTTTCTCATTGATATTCAAGTGTCGCTTGGATTTGCCGGTGGGATGTTATACGTCATTCTGGTTCTTTTGGGGCTGATGGCAAAAAACCGACCTCTTATTATTTATGCGGCGATTTTGGGCTCTCTATTAAATGCTTTGGGTTTCTTGGCTTCACCGCCAGGAGGGGAGTGGAGCATAGTACTGGCTAACCGAGTGTTGGCGGTTTTCACGATTTGGATGACAACCTTGCTTTGTCTGGTTATTTTTAGAACGGAGAGCAGTCTGCGTTCTGCCAATGACAAGTTGGAAGAAAAAATTAAAGACCGGGTCGAGGAATTCAAAGAAACCAATGAACGGCTGAACACCGAAATAGAATATTCAAAATTGATTAAAACCATTGCGGTGGCATCGAATGAAACCCGCGCTATTGATGACACGTTGGCTTTCTGTCTTCGTCAGGTCGGGGAGTTTGCCGGGTGGCCCTTAGGGCATCTCTATTTGAAGGCAGAGACCCCCTCCGATGGGCTTGTTCCCACCAACGTCTGGCATGTGGAGAAAACCGGGCAGTTCGATACCTTTCAAAAGATCACGCAAGCAACACCGCTAGAAGAGGGGGTTGGGCTTCCAGGCAGAGTTCTTATCAGCGGAGAGCCAGCCTGGATCATTGATGTGACGAAAGATTCAAATTTCCCTCGGGCTAAACTGGCGGAAAATATTGGTGTCAAAGCGGGTTTTGCCTTTCCCATTATGATCGGAAAAAAGGTGATGGGGGTGATGGAGTTTTTCTCACCCAAGGCTGTGGAGCCAGACCCTGAAATGCTCGACATCATGGCGCAGATTGGAACTCAGCTCGGCAGAGTATTGGAAAGAAAGCAGGCTCACGATGAAAGTGAACGCTCGCATGAGCAGTTGCGCAATTTGTACCACCGCCTAGAGCAGGTGCGTGAGGAAGAAAGAACCCGTACCGCGCGTGAGGTTCATGATCACCTCAGTCAAATGCTCACCACCATTAAACTAGAACTTTCTCTGCTTGGTAAAAAACTGGCGCATTATAATCCTAGTATTCAAAAGTCAACCGAGCACCTGTTGGAAATGAGTGATGGGGCGATTCAATCGGTGAAAAAAATTTCAATGGATCTCAGGCCTCCCATTCTGGACGATTTGGGCATTGCTGAGGCCATTACATGGCAGGCCAAAGACTTCAAGGTGCGGACAGGAATAGAGTGCAAATTTGTCGATGAACTGGATGACTTTGAGCCGGACTTGGAACGCTCCACGACTTTGTTTCGAATTTTTCAGGAAACGTTGACCAATATTGTTCGTCATGCTGACGCGACAAAGGTTTGTGTTACACTGAGCGAAAACAACGACTCAATCACTTTGTGCGTGCAAGATAACGGTTGCGGAATTTCATCGCATCAGGTTTCAAGCTTGAGATCACTGGGTCTATTGGGTATGCGGGAACGCGCGATGGTCTGGGGAGGCAATGTGCTAATACGCGGTGTTCCCGAGGGTGGAACAACAGTAACAATCAAAATTCAAAAAGGATGATCATGGTCACAAAAAAGGAAAATGGAAAAATTAAAATAATCATTGCTGACGATCACCCACTGTTTCGTCGAGGGTTGAAGCATGCATTTTCAGAAACTCCTGATATCGAGGTTGTCGATGAGGCGGAAACGGGTGAAGAGTTGCTAGAAAAGGTTCGTGGAATGGACTTGAGTCTGGCTCTTCTTGACATCTCCTTGCCGGGCCGGGGAGGGCTGGAGATCCTCAAGCAACTGAGAGATGAGCGTCCCAAGCTGCCAGTTTTGATTTTAACCGTTTATCCAGAAGAACATTATGCGGTGCGCTTTTTCAAAGCTGGGGCATCGGGTTTCATCATGAAAGAAAGTAGCACGGATCAGATCTATGCCGCAGTGCGAAAAGTAGCAGAGGGTGGAAAATACGCCAGCCCGGAAATCACCGAAAAACTGGCGTTTGATTTCAGCAAGTCAGATAGGCCCGCTCACGAACGGCTGTCAGACCGGGAGCATCAAGTCTTTATGATGCTCGCCGAAGGGCAATCTCCCACAGAGATCGGTAAAGAGCTGTCTCTCAGCGTCAAGACGATCAGTACGCATCGCTCACGGATTCTGGATAAGATGCAAATGAAGAAAAATGCTGAACTGATTCATTACGCAATTTCTCAGCGGCTTTTACAGTAGTCTGGCTAACTAAGGAGCAAAGCCTCATTCAAATCAGCTTATCTCTCTGCGTGTAGGACAAAGGACTACCTTTGCAGGGGCGAATATCCTATCGCTAGAGTCCGTATTGCCTACTGCGAAAAAAGGTGTTAGGCCTATATTTAAGGCCCTATCCATAGATTACACTCACCTCAGATAAACGTTTAGTTTTCTCACGATACTTATTGTTGAGTATTTAATAAACAAAACTAAGGAGGGTGTATGAAAAAGATTTTTGTTTTGACAGTAGCTTTCATTGCGGGCATGGCTTTGACTGCAAATGCAGCTCAGATTGCAACCGGCCAAACTGCAAAATGTAACGATGCTAAAAGCATTACGCTTGAAAGCAACGGAGCTAGCGGCACTTTTGGAGCTAAAGACGGGTACACAGATAATGATAGAGGCACTGCAAATGTTGTGGTTTGGAAGTCCTCAAACTTCACCACAGTTCCTCTCACATTAGGACCCAATGACAATAACGATAGCGTTAACGGTGCGGATCACGGTAAGACCGGTATCCCTCAAAGAGGCGGAATGGGAAAATCTAAGGTAACTTTGGTTTCCCAGTCTAACTTCAGCCGTGGAGACTCTATTGGCGACATTAGCGGTTTGGTTAAGATCACCAACACCGGTACGAATGCTGTAATGGTTTCTTGTAACTAAGATATATTTTGTAAGGGTTTGATATGCGAGTTGGGCCCTTGCCCTAGAGAACAGCCGACCTCTCCCAGGTCGGCTGTTTTTTTTTGTCTTGTGTTTGTCAGTGACCTCCTATCACATGTAGATTTTTACTTCCTCCTTTCGCTCTATTCTGTTTTTCTAATTCTATTTCACGCTGTGTATTTTAATATCTAAAGCCGCAATTATTATTCCATGAATTATGCCTTCCTGTTTATGGGTCTTCGTCATTGTCTTATGCCTGCGGGAGAAAGGCTTATCTTGAATAGGGTTTGTTGACCATTCAAAAAATAGATTTTGACTGATATCGGAAAAATAATTGTTTTATTAAACTCTTTACCTATTGCTGGAGAATATCTATTAACACTGCTGAACGAGTGATTTTTATAAAACACTAATAAAGGAGAAGCATTATGAAAAAAGTTTTCGCTTTAACAGTTATGTTTGTTGCGGGCCTTGCATTTTCTGCAAACGCTGCAGAGATCAGCAACGGGCAAATGGCAAAATGTAACGATGCTAAAAGCATTACTCTGGAAGCCTCCCAAATAGCCAATGCTACTGCGGACAAATTTGGCTACACCAGCAATGATCGCGGTACGGCCAGCGTAAATGTTTGGAAATCATCCAACTTCACGACGGTTCCTGTAACCATGGGACAGAACGACGATAACGCTTCTCTAAATGCCACGGATCATGGCAAAACTGGTATTCCTTCACGCGGAGGCATGGGTGTTAGCAAAGTAACGTTGACCTCTCAGCCTGGTTTCAGCCGTGGAGATTCCATTGGCGATATTAGCGGTTTGGTAAAAATCACCAATACCGGTGCTGTCCCAGTTACCGTTATCTGTAACTAATTTTTATTGCTTTACTAGTGAGAGCATGATCAGCGAGTTTTGCTCTTACCCTGATGAACAGCCGGCCTCCTCCCAGGTCGGCTGTTTTTCGTTTTAACCGTTATGCAATAACAGCCACTCCGCTTTATCAGATATACTCCTTTGAAAATTCGATCTGTACCTCAATCAGCAGGGTTGAAGCGTTCCCATTTTGCCAGCTTGTTCTTTGAGTCCGCGATTCATTGAGCCTCTCTTGATGATTGAGCTTAATTTTTCGCATTGAATTTGTTACTCTAAGCCACTTCACAGTTTATCCATCAATCCCTTTTTATAGAGAATATTTATGACTGACCCTACTAAAGTTCGTTTCGCGCCCAGCCCTACGGGTTTTTTGCATATCGGCGGGGTGAGAACAGCCTTGTTCAACTGGTTGTTTGCCCGTCACCATAAGGGGAAGTTTGTATTACGTATTGAAGATACGGATCACGAGCGTTCTACAGAAGAGTCGATTTCAGAAATTCTGGAATCAATGAAATGGCTGGGGTTAGATTGGGATGAAGGCCCTTATCGCCAAACAGAGCGTCAGGAAATATATTCACAGAAGGTCGATCAACTCTTTAAAGAAAACAAAGCCTATCGATGTTATTGCACGCCGGACGAACTGGACCGTAAGCGCAATGAAGCCCAGAAAAAGGGACTCAAGCCCAAATACGATGGCACCTGTCGTGATCGAGCTGACTCGCCTGCCGATGCGGCATCGGTGGTTCGGTTTAGAGCGCCGCTTGAAGGCTCAGTGGTGGTCGATGACATGTTGCGAGGTAAGGTGGTGTTTGATGTTGCGGAACTGGATGATGTGATTTTGCAGAGAACCGATGGGTCTCCCACCTATAATTTTGTGGTGGTGGTCGATGATGCAGATATGGGTATCACGCATGTAGTACGGGGTGATGACCATCTTTCTAACACCCCTCGGCAATGTTTGCTGTATGACGCACTCAATTTTTCTCGACCTAAGTTTGCTCATATTTCGATGATTTTGGGGCAGGACAAAGCTCGTCTTAGTAAACGTCATGGGGCGACCTCGGCCTTGGCTTACCGTGATATGGGTTATCTGCCAGCGGCGTTGATCAATTATCTGGCGAGGTTGGGATGGTCGCACGGCGATCAGGAAATTTTTTCGTGCGCAGAAATGATCGAGCATTTTTCTTTCGATTCGGTTCATACCTCGGCGGCGGTGTTTGACCCCGACAAATTATCTTGGCTGAACGAGCATTATATTAAATCGACACCGCCTGAAGAGCTGGCTCCGCATTTAGAACCGTTTCTCATTCGCTCTGGAGTTTTGCCAGAAGGTCACGGCCTGAGTTTCGCGGAAATCGCCAAGGTCATTCCGTCCCTCAACCAGCGAGCTAAGACCCTGATTGAGATGGCAGAAAAGTCAGCCTTCTATTTTCAAAAGGAAGTGGTATTCGATGAAAAAGCCAAAACCAAATTTTTGACCGCAGAGGCAAAACCCTTGCTGGAAAAAGTTATAGCTGGGCTTAGCTCGTTAGAGAATTTTTCGGCTGAAGAAATTGAAGCTCTGTTCAAAAAAACAGTGGAAGACGAAGGCATGAAACTCGGTAAGTTGGCACAACCCGTTCGAGTGGCTCTCACTGGTACCACTGTAAGCCCTGGCATCTATGATGTGATTCTTCTGCTGGGTAAAGAAGGTACGCTAGCGCGTTTGAAAAATGCGTTGCAAGCCTAATGGCTGACATAAAAAACCTTAAGAGGGTTTTTCGGGTTTGATCATTTCCCCTATGTCACGGACGTTTACTTTGTCCTGTAGGCCTTTGGCTTTTACCGCGTCTTCTAGCATGAGCACGCAATAGGGGCAAGAGACGGCGATGGTGTCGGGTTGAGTGACCATCAGCTCATCAAGCCTGTGATGGCTCATGCGCGTGCCGGTGTCTTCTTCAAGTAAAAATTGTGCGCCACCGGCTCCGCAACAAGTTCCCTTGTCTCGGCTTTGCGCAACTTCCTGAATCGTTTCTACGTTTGCCGATAATACATTGCGGGGCGCATCGTACACTCCATTATGTCGTCCTAAATAGCAGGAGTCATGCATGACAACATTTTGATCTGTTTTTTCTCCTGTGGAAATTTTCCCATCAGCGATCAAGGTTTGCAAAAACTCGGAATGGTGGATCACTTCCAAGTGCGCTCCGAATTCGGGGTATTCGTTTTTAAGTGAGTTGAGGCAATGTGGGCAATGGGTGATGACTTTCTGCACGCCTTTTTGCTGAAAAGTTTCAGCATTTTTGCAGGCCAGCATATCGAATAGATATTCGTTACCAGCTCTACGAGCCGGGTCGCCAGTGCAGCCCTCATCGTTGCCGAGAATGGAAAAGCTGACCCCGGCTTGTTTCAAGGCTTTCACCACGGCTTCCGATATTTTTTTTCCGCGTGTATCGTAAGACCCGTTACACCCGACAAAATACAGATATTCGGTGGGTTGAGACTTATCCCAGATGGGCACGTTGAGACCTTCGGTGGCCCAGTTGGAACGAGAGTTTTTGGGGAACCCCCAAGGGTTGGACTGGGTTTCCAAGGATTTGAATGCCGACTCAAATCCTTTTGGATAGCGATCTTCTGTCAAGACTAGGCCCCGCCTGAGGTCGATCACTTTATCGACATAATCAATCATCACCGGGCAGGCAGATTCGCATGCTCCGCAGGTGGTGCAGGCCCAGAGAGTATCGTCTTGAATAATACCTCCCAATAAAGGTGGAGAGACTTCCAAACTTGAAGGCTCTTGGTTGAGGTGGTTTCTCAGGTCTACGGTGAGCTGTTGTGGCGCAAGCGGTTTGCCCGTTGCCAATGCCGGGCAGACTCGGTCGCACCGTCCGCATTGGGTGCAGGTGTGCAGATCCAGCATTTGTTTCCAACTAAAATTTTTAATGTCGGTGATGCCAAAAGAATCTTCGTCTTCAAAGTCAATTCTGCTCAGGCCATTGCCGGCGGTCAGGCGCGATAAAAAGACATTTGGGATGGCAGTCAGAATATGAAAATGTTTGCTTCGTGGTAGAAGTGTCAGAAAAAATAGAATGGCAGATACATGAGCCCAATAAGCTAGGCTATGAAGTTGCCCAATCAGCCCTTCTCCTAACAAACCGACCCCAGGTGAAAAAAGTGCAGAAAGAGGCCCAGACCCTTTAATATCTGGATGAAGAGCGAGAAAAGCGGAATCGAATAAAACATCGCTGACCATGATAATGAGAATAAGCCCGAGAATTAACAGGCCTTCACCGGATAGGGTGAGACGGTCGGGTTTTATCAGTAATCTGCGATATAGGGCATAGAGAACCCCCAAAGTGATCATGAAAATCGCTCCATCCTTGACCCATAAATAGGGAATGATGAAGGGGACGGCGATGGAAAAATGAGAATCGATCTGTGGAAACAGGCCAACGATGAAAAATTCCCCAGCACGGATGAGGAGGATTAAAAATCCCCAGAAGATAAGAGCATGCATCCACCCCGATTTGGGTTCTTGTAACAGTTTTGTTTGTGCAAAGGCAATGCGCAGGGTGGTTAAAATGCGCTTTAGAGGCTGGTCAAGACGGTTTTCTGCCTTAGCTTTGAGCAAGAGATTCAGTTTTGGCCATGCGTGTCGGGCAAAGACAATCACAGAGATAATGATGAGAGTGATCAGAACCAAAGGCTGCAATTCGGGGGGGACCCACTCAAAAGCACGGTTAATATGTTGGTTCATAAGCGGTGTTACCCCTTTTACTTCTGCCCGTATCCTTCTTAAATAATAAAAACTTCACCTGAAAGGGGTGAAGAATTTTATTTTACTCGTACCGCCATTTTTGCAAAGCTTTCTTTGCTATCCCATGCCTATGTCAGCAGGAGAATTAGTAGATTATTGTTTTTATTCGGGAATTGCTATTTTATTCGTAGCCGGGGTAATATATAATTATCGTATAGAAGACTGTCATGCGTTCCAATTTGATTTGGAGAATTGTTGCTTTGCTAAAACTTGAGACCATTCATATCCGAGTATTATCGGTATTCGTAGTTTTCGGGCTCTTGTTCCCGGTTTCGGCGTTATCGGTTCCTATTGAAGATGAATTTGACAGGAATCAGGCGGGAAACCAAACGGGAGTATTCCCTAAATGGAAGGGAACGCAGCCGTTGAATCAGGACCTGTTTCCTAACCTGACGGATGGTATCAATGAGCCGCATCCGTTGCCGACCGATATTAAGCGTGATACGTATATTCAATTATTGAAAATTGAGCCGATAGATCAGGTTCAAAGCAAGGTTTTCAATCAGGAGAAGTTCAGCCGCCTTCAAAGAATTGGGGTGCTGGGATTTGAAAATAAGACCTTTGCGCCTTTTAAGGATAAATCGGCTGGTGATGTTGTTTCCAGGCAGGTTTATCAAGAATTGAGAGCGAATAAGAGTTATTCCAATATCATTCCTCCGCAGTTGATGGAAGATGCGCGGTTCAAAATTGTTAAAACTCCTGACTCTGTGGTTCAAAAGCACCCAACGCATTCAGTCGGTGAAGACACGAAGCCCCTAGTGATGGGAGACCGGGTCGATGCGGTGATGGTGGGAGCGGTTTCCAAGTTTACCGATAAATATGTAGATCGGTACGGCAAGATTCAGAAAAGCATTGCCAGTGGCTTGGAGTTCACAGCCTTTTTATTAGACCCTCAGACGCGGGAAGTGATTTGGGGGGCTCGTTTTGTAGGGCGGCAAAGGCCAGGGCTTCAGAATATGACTCAACATAAGGGCCGTTGGTTGAGCAAGGCAGACTTTACACGCTCTGCGATGAAATTTGTATTGAAAGAATTCAGAAACCGGGATTGAACCGGATAACCATTAATAAAAACTTGAATAATGAGTGAACCCTTTGACGGAACTGCTTACCGAGAGCCGGAGCCTGAGAAGGATAAAAAAAGAAAGCTTTGGCGAAACCTTTTTTTATTCAATCTCTGCTTTTCGTTGCTTTTGGTAGGCCTTTTTTGGTTGCCTAGTAAACTGGTAGATTTAGATGCTTTCCTTAGTTCTCCAAGCGTCAACCTTCCTGAGTCAGGTGAGGTGGCGAAAGACACTAAAGAGAAGGTAGCGCCTGTACCAAGGCCACCTAGCAATATGCTGGCAACGCAGGTGATAACCATCAATGCTTCTTCCGAGAAGGACTATGTCTACTTCGACTTTTCCGTTGGCAAGCCTGTTCGTATTTTAGATCCATCGTCCTTAGAGTGGGACCTTGCCTTTAGACGCGGAAAGATCATATCCAACGGCGGTGCTTCCAGTAAGTTCGGCAAAGCGGGCCTTTTTGATATGTCGGATATCGACTTTGAAGAAGTGACTCAAGTGCCCACGGGTGAATATGTTCAAGATATTGCCACCAAAACAGAAACGGAAAATCCGGTCTTACTCAAATGGTATAATTATAATTATTTGAGCCACAAACTCACTGCTAAGAAGAATATTTATGCTGTGCGGACTGCAGATGGGAAATTTGCCAAGTTTCAGTTTTTGAGCTTCTATTGTGATAATAAAGAGGCCGGATGCGTGAAAATTCGCTATGTGTATCAAGGGAACGGTTCCAACAGCTTTTTGAAAACAGCGAGTGCACCCACGGCAAATGAAGTGGCTCCTCTCTAACACTCAAAGGCTATCAGGGGTGCTTTTCTAAATAGGGTATTTTCCTGTGAAAATGAGCCTGTCTATTCCCGAGCCGTATAAAAACAATCTGTGACTATCATCAATTTTGATCAAAATTTGGATTTGGAGAAAAATGAATGCCGACTTTAAAAGGTTTATTGTTTAATCAATATGCAACAGAAGGCCTCTCTGCACTAGTTGAAGAGATGCAATCAAGTTATACCGCTAAAAAAGGACGTCGATTTAACCACGATAGTATTACCTACGATATCAGTCGTCCGTACCTGAAAGATAACACCATCGAATTTGAGATCAGTTCGAAAATCCCCGAGAATGAAATCAAAGACCCAAAAGTCATGCAGGCTTATTTTGAGCAAATCAAAAAAGTTCTGAGCAAAGGCAAGAACACGCCTGTGTCGGTTGAAATGGAAAATATCGTTTGGGACTCAAGGAAAGATACCGAGAAAAAAAGAAACTATGTGAAACTTAAGTATCAATGCCCGCTGGATGATTTGTTTGACAATGATGTGGTCACAAAACGTCATGAAAAAGTTGTGAGCGGGCAAGCCGACTCGGCAATACCCGACACCGCCAGCGCGTTCACCCCGGCGGGAAAAGTAGTGTTAGCCGTGGTTCGAGATACGATGCAACAATTTGGTAAAGACTGTTTAGTGAAGTTAATGGAAGCAAACGGTCAGGTAAAAGCCTCTCTGAAGGGCTGATTGTCATGGGTTCCCTCTGGTATTATTTGGGCAAAACCTTGCAGTTGATCGGTTTGGCTACCATTTCGGCGGTGGTATTTATGTTTTTTACACAAATGAGCATGGAGCCGCTATTGATCTGGTCGCTGGTCGGAGTTTCCGAGTTTTATGGTGGAACTTGGCTGTTGGGCAAGGCGGAAGGTTAGCCCTGTTTTTTTAAGTATCGATTCACCCCTCTGAAGTAATAAAGATATCTATGAAATCCATTCTTGAACAACCTGGTTTTTTAGCCCCCTCTGGAACGGTGGGGGCAGATGTCAGTTATCTTTTGGCAGTGGTTTTTACCGGGCTTTTTCTGGTTTCTTGGGCGATGGCCAAAAAGGCGCAGGGAACTCGGCATCACAACCTGATATTAGTCTCCATGGTGTCGATGATTGTTTATTTCTGTGCTTATTATTACGCGCGTCAGTTGGGGGTGCTTTCATTTGAAGGGCGAGAAGGCTTTGGCGGGCCGGATGATGTGTATGAAAATATTTTTGTTCCGGTTTTAACCACGCATCTCATTTTGGTTACATTGGGGATGGTTTTTGCTTTTTATATGATTGCGCAGGGGTTTCGTGCCAGTGAAAAAAATGGTGCGGATTATCGCTTGAAACCGGGGAAGCAAAATATGGACCCCCGACGATTCAAAATAATTATGCTTACTATTTTAGGGTGCTGGGCTCTGAATCAAGCTCTATTGCTTGCTGTTCGACAAAACCCATTTGGTGCCAGTGTAGCATATGGAATGATTTTCGCGACCGTAGCCTTGGTTGTGAGCCTTGAAAAGGTGATAGAAAAAATCCTTCCAGAAGGGGCCAGACGACATCGAATTTTAGGCCGAATTACAATGGTGATTTATGCGCTGGTTTTGATCACCAGTACGGCCACCTATATCATGCTCTACTTTATTTACCCGGTGAAACATCTAGCCTGAGGCGAATGAAAGAAGGCAACGTGTGAAGGGTAAAAACTTTTAAAAAAAGGGTTTTACCCTTGACAGTTGGCGATTTACCTGATAAATTTTGCGGGATTATATGATTTCGAAGTACATGAGGAGGAGGTACAGGGCTGTCAAACCATTGACGCCTAGGCCAATGTAAACGATGGTATCAAAAATTTTTCCGTCTTTGCTAGCCATAAAAAAACCTCAAAAGGTGAATTTTTTTCTTTGAAATAAAAGAGATATACCCTATCATTCAGATTTTAAAGCTGTCAAGAATTAATTGTTTTGAATATAGATTATTTTAATTTTTTCCGGAGCAAACAATGGATTTAGAAAAGATTAAGGAAAAGGCAGGCCCCCTGATTTACGTAGGGACAATAATTTTCTCACTGTGGTTCTTCTATTGGTTTGCTTCCGTATGGCGCTAATCGATTGGTATGAAAGATCCAATCATTAATAATTTTTGGGGGAGTTTAAGTAAGTTATGAACGATTTTACGGCTGACGAACAGAAGAAGTTTATCACTCCAAAATCAGTTATCTGGTTCATTATAGCTTTAGTCTGTATGGCTGGATATTATTTCCTGATCAATATTGGTCTAATGAAAGTTCAGGGACTTGATTTCTTCTATCTGTGGAGTTCTGGTGGTGGCGGCGCAACAGGCCATTAATCACGGATCAACGAATTATAAAAATGACAAGCCTTTAGGGCTTGTCATTTTTTTTTGTCTGTTTTCAGGCACACAAACTTTGCATTAACTCGGGTCCTATTTAAACCATGAATGAAAAACCTTCTTGCCGCGTCTATCTTTTTCGCCACGGTGAAACCGCAAACTCAAAAGAAGTTTGTTTTAATGGTCATTTTGATGTGGGGCTTTCGGCTAAAGGAGAAAGTCAGTTCCGCGATTGGGCTGAGAACTTGAAGGAAGAACCTTTTAAGGCGATTTACTCAAGCGATCTGGCTAGAACCCGAATGGGTGCCGAGAAACTGGCAGAACGGCATCAACTGAAACTGGTTAGCTACCCGGAGTTACGGGAACTTTGTTTTGGTGAATGGGAGGGCCTGAGTATCACCGAAGTGGAAGAGAAGTATCCCAACCAACTTACAGAACGCATGAAAAATATCGAAGCATTTCATGTGCAGGGAGGGGAGACCTTTCAGCAATTGCAGGAACGTGTGATTCCGAAATTTGAAGAAATCATCGCTCGGCATCCTGATGAACAAATTGCCTTGGTCTGTCATGGCGGCGTAAACCGGGTCATTCTTGCTCATTTGCTGGAAATACCGATGAAAAGAATTTTTAGAATCAAACAAGATTATGCGGCACTCAATATCATTCAATATTACGGTGACGAACCGGTGGTGGAGTTGCTGGGGGCGGCGAGCTGTGATAGAGGAAATGCCGCAACGCCTAACAAAAAAATTCCCATCCAGTAGAAAGGTTTTTTTAGTGAAGAAATTTTTAGTCCAGATCAAAAAAGCAGATGTGTTTGTGGGCGGCAACCAAGCCCTCAAATCTTTGAGCTGGACCATGCAAGAGGGAGAGAACTGGGCTGTCGTTGGCAATAATGGTTCGGGAAAAACTACTTTAATGAAGTTGATCTTCGGAGAGTTGATCCCCATATATGGCGGCAAGGTGCATTGGTTTGGCAAGTGTGAACATGTTCCTCTTTTAGAAGTGCGAGAAAAACTGGGCTATGTTTCTGCGGAATATCAGAACACTTATGACCGCCCGGCACTGGGTTGGGAGGTGGTGGCCTCGGGCCTGTTTTCATCCATAGGTATACATCAGCCCGTAACTGCGGAGGAAAAAGAGTCGTCACTCAATGCGATGGCTCACCTCGGAATCGAATCGTTGAGCGACACACCTTTTCGGCAAATGTCTTATGGCGAAGCAAGAAGGGTTTTGTTGGCGCGGGCGATGGTTCACCGCACTCGGCTGTTGATTCTCGATGAACCTTGCGCCGGTCTCGATATCCCCACCCGTGAACGTTTTTTAAACACATTAGAAAAGCTTCCAAATAAGCGCACGAATATGATTTATGTGACGCACCGAATAGAAGAAATCATGCCTTGTATCACGCATGTGCTTTTACTCAAAGAGGGTGAAATTGTCGGACAGGGGAAGAAAGACGAGATGATGCAATCTGAGGTTCTTTCTCGTGCTTTAGGATGTTCTTTGTCCGTGGAGAAGAATTCGGACCGATATTGGCCGCTTGGAATTGGGCTCAAGGAGGATGGTGATTCGTGAGCGTTATCCCGATTGCTATTTGATTTTGAACAGAGTAAAATTTTCTTCTTTACCAGTTTAAGGGGAACTGCAAAATGCAAGCGGCTGTTGTTTTAGCTCTATTTTTAATCGGGTCACAGGCTTCATTGGCTTGGGCACTGGATCCTGAGCAATGGTTTCAGGAAGGCAATCGGTTCAGTACTGAAGGGAAGCTTGAAGAAGCCGTTCAGGCTTATCAGAAATCAATTTCTGGTAACCCCTTGTCCCCGGTTGCGCATTATAATTTAGGGGTCGCTTATAAAAAGTTGCAACAACTGGATAAGGCGGCGAAATCATTCGAGCAATGCATTGAGTTAGAGCCGGTTAATATGGAGGCGCGGGTTTCTCTGGGCAATATCTATAACTTGCAGAAACGCTGGTTTGATGCGATTGCGCAATTAAATATTGTGGTACATCGTAGAAAAGGTGATGCCGAGGCGCATGGAAACCTCGGCTGGGCTTATTATAATTATAAAAAAGGACCCCCTTTCAAAAAAATGGTGATCCTCAACCTGTCTCGGGCTGTCGCATTATTTGAAGAACAAAATTTGATGCAGGCCGCAACCGCGACACAGAAAATTCTTGAAGAGGCTCGAAATAAATTCGGGATCTCATTGGTTCAATAAACAGGCCTATTTCCCAGAGGAACTCATGACTAAAATTATTGCCGCCATCCCCACACGCAATGAACACAGCATCACGTTTAAAGTGAGTCAGACTTTATTGCCTTACGGCAAAAGTATGTCTTTTTCAGAACCGGGTGTCGCTGCGCTTCACCCTATGGCTCAAGCCTTGATGGCAATATCTGGGGTGGCCAGTGCATGGATCATGGCAGACGAAATCTTGGTGACGAAAGACTGTGATGTGCGTTGGGCTACTGTAAAACCAAAAGTGATCGAAACCATCAGCAAGGTTCCAGAACAAGCGCTCTAAATATAAGCGACGATCAGGCTTTAAAGAACTCTTTGAATGCGAGGATCATCGAGGCATGGTCTTTTGCCCCTGCCATTTCGCGGATAGAATGCATTGACAACATGGGGTTGCCCACATCAACCGTGCGAATTCCTAAGTTGGCGGCTGTAATCGGTCCGATGGTGCTTCCGCAACCCAAGTCGGATCGCACGACAAATTTCTGCACCGCAACCCCGGCCTTCTGGCACAACAATTCGAACCAAGCACTCGACATCGCATCCGTGGCATAACGTTGGTTGGCATTGCTCTTGATCACTGGCCCAGAATTTATGAGAGGCATGTGACGCGCATCATGCTGGTCGGAATAGTTGGGATGAATCGCGTGAGCCATGTCTGCAGAAATGAAGAACGATTTGGCCAGAGCCCTCAAAAAACCTTCTCGGTTTTCATTGAGAGCGATTCGCTCGAGCACATCTTTTAGGAAAGGTGAGCCAGCCCCTTGTGCTGTTTCGCTACCAATTTCCTCATGATCATAAAATGCGATGACCCGGGTTGCCGGATCATTTTTTTTGGATTCTGCTAACGCATGCATGGCTGAATGACAACTGGCCAGATTGTCGAGCCGACCTGAGAAAATAAATTCCTCTTCCGGGCCTGCAAGCGTACCCGGTTGCGTGTCATACAAAGACAGCTCCAGCCCCAAAATATCGGCCTGTTTACATTGCAACTCTTTAGCGACCATTTTTTTTAACACTTCATCCGGCGTGGCCTTTTTCTGTAAAGAAAAAATGGGTGGCAAATGATTTTGGGCGTTGAGGACCAGCCCCTTTTTATTCACATCTCGATTCAAGTGAATCGCCAATTGTGGGATGCGTAATAAAGGTTGTTCAAAGCGGATCAATTTAGAAATCGGTTTTTTCTTTCCGCTTAAGATGACCCGCCCAGCTAGCGACAGGTCACGATCTGTCCAAGTAGAAAGAAGCACCCCTCCATAAACCTCTACCCCAAGTTGCATATAGCCACTCTTCACATATCCAGCATGTGGCTTCAGTCGCAGATTGGGGCTGTCTGTGTGAGCGCCGATGATTTTAAAACCCGCGTCGGGTTTTGACCCAACGATGAAAGCAATCAAAGAAGAATCGTTTCGAGTCAAAAAATATTTACCATTCGAAGTCAGGTTCCAGGCAGAGGCTTCATTGATTTCCGTAAAACCTTTCGCAGATAAAAAGCATTTCATTTCATGTACCGCATGAAAGGGCGTTTGAGATCGATTGATAAAGTCCAGAAGGTTTTGTGCGTGATCGGTTGCATTTTTCATGAATGAGATCTCCAAATGAACGAACAATCAGCCAGGACGAGAAAGCAAACGATTCCATACCAGCTTGATGTTGAGTTGTTTTTATTTCAGCTAGACTCTGTGAGAACGTCGGTGATTTACTTAGGCTAACCTATTGTAATTTAGTAATAAAATTATCGTAATGCGTAGATAAGAGAATCCATCAAAAATACAAGATGCTTTTTCTTTAGCCTTTTACAGAGGTTTGGTAAAATAATATTTATTTTGCGGAGTATTTTATCATGGGACTTTTAATCAAAGCCGATTTTAAAAAGAAGCTAGATATGAAACTTTACCGCTATGACTGCAAGCACCCTAAGCCAGAATACCATGCCGATATATTTTGTGAAATGTTTTCCCAGTTCCCACAATTCAAGGCGCATGTTTCGGCCTATATCGAGAGGCATTATTGCTTCGTGGTTAACGATGAAGATCACCCTAGAGGAGAAACCCTGCTCAATATATTAAACGCTGATGAAATCAGAAAACTAAACGAATGGGTTTTGCTACGCAACAAACCCGGTATTGTAGTCCGAGAAAAATAATCATCCTCATTTTGCACCCTATTAAATCCCCGTAGATATTCTCTGGATCTTGAGTTTTTATGTCCCTTGTGGAGCCTCAATATTTTCACCTTTGCTTAAACAGAAAATTAGTGTAAAACAGTCTCTAATGTTCGGTGTTGCTATTATTTTCTTGAGGGTGTCATGACAGACAGAAAACGAGAGACCCTTAAATTCTTGGTCGTTGAAGATGATGAGGCCTCAAGAACTATCATCGCGCGATTTTTGAATCACTTGGGTTACTCAAACTTGGTGCTAGCAAAAAATGGCAAAGCCGCTCTCAATCAACTGAAATTATCCCCGGTTGATCTGATTATTTCAGATTGGCGAATGCCTGATATGGATGGTTTGGAGCTTTACTGGGCCGCTAAAAACCAAGAGCTATTAGACGATGCCCCCTTTCTAATGGTTTCAGCAGAAAACGAAAGAGGCAAAGTCCTCGAAGCTTTGCAAGCTGGTGTGAGCGACTACATCGTAAAACCTGTCAACTCCGAAATTCTCAAGAGCAAAATCGATAAACTTCTCAAGCTTTAAACCACAAAATAATAATTCATACTTAGAAATCAAAATGCACTCTGAAATCGGGTGCAATTTTTTTTCTTTTCCCCCTGCGTTGGAGCCGAATAAGTCTTGTAGGTGGAACGAAGCTTGACAATTTTCTACCAGCTTAAAATTATAATATTTTTCGCTAGAGACCCCGCAATTCCTGAACCCAAGTCATCCTAATGCCCAATGGTCACCTTTCCCTAAAATAGAGCCATTGCAAATGAGTGATTTGTGTTCTGCAAATTTAGATATCTATTAACCCATTAGTGAAAATATAGGGTGGTTTGATGGCGGTTGTAAGTAAGATTGGTGTTGAGTGGAAGAAAAGTTTAACATGGCAAAAGGTGATAGAGAAAATAATTGTGGGCGTATAAATAAGCCCAAATGATTATTTTATAAGTCTGATATTATTATCATCATCATTCACATACCTTCATGCAGACCCACGAATTTTTTCTTACTCTACTGATCATACTCATGACCGCACGAGTATTTGCGGAACTGGCAAACCGCCTTCACTTTCCTTCAGTAATCGGTGAATTGATAGCGGGGATAATACTGGGGCCAAGCCTGCTGAACTGGGTCGAGCCTGTTGAAGCTATTAAGTTCATGGCAGAAATAGGCATTATCTTGCTTTTGTTCGAAGTGGGTTTGGGAACAGATGTCAAACGACTGGCCGAAACTGGACTTCAGTCTATGATGGTAGCCTTGGTAGGGTTTGTTGCACCCTTCCTGATTGGGTTCACTGTAGGCTACTGGGCGTTTGGTCTTCCACTGTTGGTTTCTTTATTCATTGGCGGCACACTCACTGCGACTAGTATCGGGATTACTATGCGCGTGCTCATCGAACTTAAGCGTGAAAATACTCAAGAAGGCCGAATCATACTGGGAGCCGCGGTTCTTGATGATGTTTTAGGAGTGATTCTTCTGGCGTTACTTTATGAGTTCTCCATTGGCGGTGGCATAAATTTAAATAATGCTACAAAAGTTATCATAGTAGTGGGAACGTTTTTTTTCCTTGCCCCTATTGCGGCCAAACTGATCTCCATAGTCATCAAACACTTTGAAGAAGTGAGTGAAATCCCAGGTCTGATTCCCACAACAATCGTATCGCTGGTGTTATTTTTCGCTTGGTTGGCGCACATAATGGGCGCACCCATGTTGCTAGGCGGGTTTGCTGCGGGTCTTGCTTTATCAAGACGTTTTGTCTTGCCTTTTGGAGTGGCCCTGCATGGATGGGGTCCGACCTTCGCCGAAAATATTGGAACCAAAATGGCGCCCATCACCCAACTATTTACCCCTATATTTTTTGTGACCGTCGGTTTATCGTTGAACTTACATGAAGTCGATTGGGGCTCTACCTTTATCTGGTTATTCTCACTGTGTATATTTGTTGTTGCCGTAGGGGGGAAATTGTTGGGGGGCCTGATCATCAATCGACCGTGGCCTCTCCGCTGGATTATCGGTGTCTCCATAGTGCCACGTGGAGAAGTAGGCTTGATCTTCGCTGAGCTAGGACGGGAAAGTGGGATACTTACGAATGAAATACATGCGGGAATGATTATGGTGATTGCATTAACGACCATATTACCGCCATTCGTTATAAAATCTCTTTACAACCGGTTCTCACCTTCTCTGTTGCACAAGTAGAATTGAATCAAGCGATTTTATAAGCTGATAAATTAAGAACCTACCATATCCTTGAGGGTCAGAACACCCACAACATTTTTTCCTTCTGTAACCGCAAGGTGTTTGATTTTTTTCTTGAGCATGAATTCATTGATTTCACTGCGCTGAAGATTGCCATCTCGAGAAATAAGAGGCTTGCTCATCAGGGCGTCTACGCTCGTATTTTTTGGGTCGCGTCCTTCGGCAATGAGCTTTTTGACTAAATCCGTCTTGGTGATAATCCCCACATATTCATTACCTTCCTTAACGAGGAGTGAACTGATATTTTTATCACACATCAGTTTTGCAGCCGCCTCAGCAGAAGACTGATCACTGATACTTATGATTGAGGAAACCATCAAATCTTTAATAAAAATCATATACCCTCCGCTTGTAGAAAAAAACAGTGTTAAGTCCCTCAACAAGGGATTTAAACAGCCATTATGAAGCCATGCTAAATAAGGAATAACATGAGATACCTATAATCATATATTAAGATAGCATTGTTTCAAAATATATTTCAGATCAAAAACTACAAGCCTCAACTTAAGAAGCATAATGATTTTCCCGGTATAAGTGGACAGTTGATTAAGCCGCATTCCTTTTCTTATATTCATCTGGGCTGAGATAGCCAAGATAAGAATGGCGGCGTTGCCGACTGTAAAATCCTTCGATATATTCAAAAATATCCGTCTTAGCTTCCTGAAACAATTAAATGGGCCGCTTCAACTTTATACTCTTTCGTATACTGATTACGCTTCTTTCCAATACAGAACACCTTCAAACCTGATCCACTCACCAAGCTCGGCAATCGACGGGATTTAATGGGGCGACTCGAAACTGAAAGCGTACGTTTCCTTCATTGATCATTTTAAAATGATCAATGATACCTATGGGCATGACGCAGGTGATTAAATTCTATTGGAAATTTCAAAACTTATGAATGAGAATGCTCGGTTGAGGAAGTTGGTAGCAGGTTTTATTTATTAACAACCAGGAGAGACTGCACTGTATTTAATAAAATTTCGAGATCTAGGGGTTTAGTCAAATAATCTACCGCACCCACTTCATAGCCTCTGGCGGCATCCCTTTCATCTGTATGACTAGCGGTTATAAAAACTATAGGGATGGATTTAAACTTTTGAGACTTTCTAATTAACTCCGCAACTCTGTACCCATTCATACCGGGCATATTAACATCGAGAAGGATAAGGTCAAAACCATCGTTTTCTATAGTCATATCCACCGCCTCTTGACCGGAGGTGGTTGTATAAACCGTACAGTCCAAACTTCCCAAGGCTTGTTCAAATAGACTCAGAGTTTCAGGCGCATCATCAACAATAAGTACAGACTTTTTATCTGAATTTACGGTCATTTTATATCCTCTTCAAATCAGGTTCGCAATATTGAGTTAATTGATTACTTATTGTGGTCTTTTTTCTTTCCCTTACCATTTAAAGCTTAATGCAATTCTTACGCCAATAAACAATTAAGCCGATAACTCCTTTATTAACTGACACTATCAAAGTTTTCAGGATTCTAGCAAGCCTCAAATCATCCAATTATTTTTATGAATTTCCAGTCGCCTTGTATAAGCATTTTTTCAGAAGTGCATTAGCTTGCAGAAAGCTTAATTTGTTCATCCATCAACATCAAGCAATTTAAATTAAATAAGGCAACTATAGGGTTTTGCCAGATCGGAAGGGTTGAGCCCTTTTTTTGTGGATTGTAATGTCCGCTTTGGGTTGCGACTTCAACTGGTCGACGGAACACTTTATCTTAATAGTAAAAAGATGGAGTGTGATAAATGTCCTATCGAACACGAATAAATTATACAGCTCAACAGAAGTCAGAAATGTGGGATCGCTGGCAACGTGGCGAATCACTTAAAGCCATTGGTCGGGCTTTTGATCGACCGTCATCCTCAATCTTTGGTCAATTCGCCCCGACAGGTGGTATACGCCCAGTCCCACGAAAACGTTCAGACTTGGCATTGAGTCTTTCAGACCGTGAAGAAATCTCTAGAGGCATCGTAGCAGAGCAGTCCTTACGGCAAATTGCCATGTCGTTAAAACGCGCAACTTCAACAATAAGCCGTGAAATCCAACGAAATGGTGGCTATCA
>JABIYR010000014.1 GCA_018702695.1 Nitrospina sp.
GGGGAGATTTTTCACCCGTATTGGAAATGTTCGTGTGAAATACTGTGTGAAGCCACAGAATATCTCGGGTGGCGAACTTGATGTGCAAATTCTAGATAGCCCATCTGGTGTGGATTCTGATGGCGACGCCAATGGTTCGGATGCCGACATACAGTTTCTAAAAGGCTCAACGATGAAAATCCAGATTCAAAATGACCCGCTTAAATTTAAGTCGGATTTCAGCAATTGCCCCGGTTGTAGTTTTAAGGTTAAAGGAAAAGTATTGTTGGGCAATTTATTTATCAGTGAATTCCTTCCTCCCGAAACGGGTTCCGCCTGTCTTTACTGACCGGGTTTGCTGTGCTCTTTGATCCAAGTATGATTTAATAATAAAAGGCCCGCTAATGCCATGGGCGCCCAGAATACAAACTCCCTCCCTAGCATCGTGAACCCCACAAAGAAGATGATGATGCCCAGTAGAAAGCCGTTGTTCTCATGAAAGAACAGCCGGTCAACTTCTTTATATTGTGATAACAGAAAAATAAAAAACTGCCCCGCCCACAGCCCTGCTAGCCCAGCGCCCAAGGCAGAAAACGCTAAGGTATAACCTGAAAAAGGCAGGTGGGTGACCAGTGCGTAGACACCGTAAAAGCAGAACAGTCCCAACCCGACTCCGAGATGTCGATTCAAACTTCTCATCCATAGCCCGACCAGAGACCCAGCAAGCCAAGACCCGGTGATAATCATATACGTGAGGTATGCGGAGGAAATATTGATTTGCAAAAGGATCAAAAAGCAAAATTGCAGGGTAGAAAAATAAAGCCCTGTTATAAATGCGTATGAAGGAAATTTAATCATCATCAAAATACCGGTTGGTGAACCGTTCCCACCCTCGGCGTAATACGAGGTCTAGGTTGTCGACAGCAAGTGGCATGGCTTTCGTGAGATAAAAAGGCACATCTTCTGGAGAAACAATCTCAAGGTCTTCTTCATGTTCCTGCGTGGTTTCCCGGACCTCCTGCAAGCTAAAAGGCAGTTGATTAGACGCGTAGGCAAAACTGCGATCGGCTTGTTCGCTGTTGAGTACCATGACTTCTTTAAAAACTTTGGATAGCGCGGCGACCACTCGGGCCGGTGTGCGGTTGTTATGTTGCAGAGGACCACTTAATTGAACAGCGATGACCCCCTGCGCTGTCATTGCCGAGCGCGCCAGTTCGTAGAACTCTACCGTATGGAGGATGGCTTCTTGAATAGTCAGGGGCGAGGGGATGTCCATAACGATCAAATCATATTTATGTGGGGTCGTTTTAAGAAAATGTTTGCCATCATCGACTGTCAAACTCCAGCGGTCGAGTGCTGATAAATCTTCTTTTGGTGTGAAAAATTTTTGACCCGCCAGCAGAACCCCAGAATCGAGCTCTACCGATTGCACTTGTTGTGAATGGGGGTAAACTTTGGGAACAGAAGATAAAGTTCCATTTCCTATAATCAAAGCTTTTTCGGGTTGGGTCAGTTGCGCAGGAACCAAGGCAATATAAAAATTCAAATCTTCTAGGTCTGATGCATTGAGGTTGAGCAGACCATCTAGGTAAAGATAGCGTTCCCCGTCACCGTCTTCCATGACTTCGACTTTTTGATAGGCCGAATTGATGGATAGCAAGGTGGTGGCATCGTCCAAAGAATGTTTGTTTTCATAAAGCAAAGCGGTTGTCCTGCGATCCCAATGTGTTAAGGACGCGCTGGCTATCAATGCGATGAGGGCAAACGCCAAGGTAGCCCATTTTCTATGCAAAGCTAGGTGGACAACGACTGCCAATAAAGCCCAGTAAATGGGCAAAATAAAATCAACGCCCCGATTCCAGCTCAACCCGACAATGACAAAGCCCACAGCGAAACCCGCCAATTCAACGGAATAAAGTTTTCGGAATTTCTCGACGGGAGATAGGGCCGGGACTTCCTGCCCTGCCAATCGTGGTAAGAAGGTCGCGAAAATAGAACTGAATATCAGAGCATAGAAGAACATCAGCAGGAGATACCAATAGCCACTCAAATCAGAGCGTGCGATCTCGACTGCGAGGATGCGATATGAAAAGGGGAAGGTGAGGTGAAGAAAGACGGTGCATAGAAACAAGGTGGAAAAAAACTTTTTTGAAAATCGGAGCGAGAGGAAATAGCCGATAGAAAGCCCCGCAAAAAAAGCCGCCGTCACGAGAATGATCACCACTTCTTCTCCGTACAGAATGGTGACAAAATCGCGGATCATAATAAACTGAGAGATGCTCAGGCAGACCCCTACGAGAAACAACAGAACCAGCGATTTATTGTGGCTATTTTTCACAAGTTTAATAGTTTATATGAAGTCTTTTATAACTTGATCCAAGCATCCGGTGCAATGGTTTGCCTGAGTCATTCGTAGCCCCTGAAACACGGAATGATAACAGGAACCTTAATTCAGTGGGGAGAAAGTTATGCCGGAGGGTTAGACGGGTAACTGGCAGGTGGTTTCGGCTGAGACAGTGGTTTTTCTGTCGACCGCTTTATTTCCATTGGCTTGGGCATAACGGAAAACCTTGCCTTCGTAATTGGTGATGACCACTTCATGTTTATTGTGTTCGACAACACTGTTGGGGAGCAGTCTTACTTTTCCTCCCCCCCCGGGGGCATCGATCACAAAATAGGGCACGGCCATTCCAGAGGTATGACCCATGAGGTCTTTCAATATATCGAGCCCTTTTTGTACGCTGGTGCGGAAATGGTCTGTTCCCTCTGTCAGGTCTGCCTGATAAATATAATAAGGCTTGATACGATTTTTTAATAGCTTCTGTAACAATTCTTTCATGGTAGATGAATTGTCATTGATCCCTTTTAACAACACGGTTTGGCTACCCAGAGGAATACCGATGTCGGCAAGCATGGCGCAGGCTTTCTCAACTTCCGGTGTTAATTCAGCTGGATGGTTGAAATGCATGTTGAAATAGAGCGGGTGATATTTTTTCAAAATAGAGCATAAGTTTTCGGTCACTCTGGAAGGCAAGGTGCCTGGTACACGCGTGCCGATTCGAATGATTTCCAGGTGCGGTATGGAACGCAGTTCACCTAGTATGCGGTCTAGTTCTTTATCTGGAACTAATAGCGGGTCGCCGCCAGACATGATGACATCTCTAATCTCTGGATGATTGCGAATGTACTCGATTCCCTGTCTCAATGTTTCGCGGGTCACGATTCCCGGAAACCCAATTTTACGTTTGCGTGTGCAGAAGCGACAGACGATGGGGCATTGGTTGTTGATCATCAACAGAACCCGGTCTGGATAGCGGTGAACCAGTTCGGGTACTGGCATATCGCCTTCTTCGTTCAAGGGGTCAGATATTAAATCTTCATGTTCTAAATCGTTTAATTCTTCAGCAGTAGGAACGACCTGCTTCCATAACGGGTCGTTCGGGCCTTTAATCTGGCTCAGGAAATAGGAGTTGATGCGGATGGGGTAATTTTCACCCACTTTCTCCAGTACCTGGCGGTACTCTTCTGAATCGGAGATGAAGGGCAGGTCTTTCACCTTGACCGCACTCTGGCTAAGTTGTTTTTGCCATAATTCCATGAGTTGCCTATTTGTGTGGGAGAATTAAGAGTTAACGGGATAGGTTTTTTTTAGATAGTCGATGATCTCGTATTCATCATCAAGGGTGATATCACCATCCACCATAACCGGAACAGATGTTTGCCCCGATGCCTCATAAACTTCCTTGCGTTGCTGATGCGACCATGGAACATCAATCTTCTCATATTCCAGACTCATTTGGGCAAGAACTTCTCGAACCATTGAGCAATAACCACATCCATCTATGTTATAGAGCTTGATCACTTAAAACTACCTTCTTTAATCTTTTACGGCGCAAGGCATCAATACCGCATCTGCCATTCCGTGTATTTTCTTTTTGTCTTGCGAACACAGTGTAGCAAGGATTCCAGCCAAATGCGTGTTGCCATCGACCACAAAATAATAAGGTGTCAGTCGCACTCGGCTTTGCATTGTCTTCATTTGCCCCGAGTTTCGATCCCAATAAGAGGTCGGCACCCGTTTGCCCTTATAAAACTTTTGTAAAATCGATGTTTGGCCGGGAAACTCTTGCAACCTTTTCCTCAAAGTTTCCTGCCAGACCTCAGCAGAAACATCATGCCCTACCACCACTCCGCGACTTCCCCATGACTCGGGGGAGAAACCCGAAGGTTTGATCACCATTTCCCGCTCTTTTTGAGTTAAATCCATCAACTCTTGCCAGTCTTGGACTGGGCGACCTTTTGGTTCTAACCCCGGAATCACCCCATAAGGGGTCAAAGGGCGAGAGTCTAAAATCCAAGTCTCAGGAATTAGATGAGATAAGATGTTAAAAGTTTCAGAACCCAATGCTTTTTCCCAATCCGGCTTCATAGACGGGTGATGGAACAATGCAAAACTGAGTTTCTCTTCCAAACTGGCTTTATAGGGAGGTGTGGTGACAACATGGCCTTTTTTAGCCGCGTACATCAATAACTCGGATTTGGGGATATTTTTGAGGTCGAATAATTCAAAAAAGCGATAGAGCACATCTGCCCGAACCCATTTTTCACCCTCTAATATGAACAGGCCCTCCTCACGAAACTGGATCTCTCTGGGGTGAACCGTGTAGACCGGCAACCCCTTTTTGTTTAATATGCTGGCCAACCATTCCATCTCGCTTCGGTAGTCTTCTGCCTCATCTGAAACGACAATGGCAACACACGGGTCTTTTTGTTTGGCAACCGATGCGGCCATTTTATAAAACAAGGCCGGAATTCCACCTTCTGAGTCACCAATGATCTGCCAAGCGGGGTTTTTATAAAGGGACATGAGTTCGGCGGTCAAACCAAACCCTCCGGGAACCGAGTCGAGTTCCGTCACAGCGAATCCATTTTCCGTTACAATAACATCCGGTCGAAGCAATGCGGGCAAGGTCTGCCGGAAGCGTTTCATCTTGCCAAAATCAATCAAACCTTGAGGTTTGCCAGCATCCAAGTATTGGGAAAACCATTGGTTTTCTTTGGCACTTTTCAGGTAAAGTTTGTTCCAGGCACTATAGAAATTAAGCAGATGTGGGCCTAACTGGTGGAAAAACGCGACATCTTTTGACGAGAGAAAATAGGGTTCCGGCGAAATGCGCCAGCTATTGCCCAAGTCAGAACCCTCGGCAAACAAGCCGGAGTGGGTCAACGAAGACTGGATTTCAGTGCAAATATTTTCAGGTTGGGCAATCATGAATGTTCAGATTAAAAAAATTAACCGCAATTGTCAAATTTCCTGTTGCGAGGTTGGATGTTACAATGCTCAAGTTGTAATGTAATCATTTTAGATAAGGAAGTCATGAAAAAAGATTCAGAACAAAATGAAATTATTCCGATATTTCCTTTGCCCGCGACGGTATTTTATCCCGGCACGCCTTTGCCATTGCATATATTTGAGCCTCGTTACCGGCAGATGACAGCAGATGCCCTCAACGGCAAGCGAAAAATAGGCATGGTTCTTCTCAA
>JABIYR010000013.1 GCA_018702695.1 Nitrospina sp.
CCCACTAATGCCAAGGTCGAGCCTTTAGGTATATCGAGATTGATATTGTCTACAGCGCGGATATAATTTGCGACGCGTAAAAATACTCCCTTGCGGACCGGGAAATATGTTTTTAAGTTGCGAATTCTGACTAATGCATGATCTTCAATCTTACAGGCCGGGATGGCATTGGTAGCGCTTCGATGTTGTGGGCGATTTGCGAGTGTCTTATCTAATAGATGGCAGACCGATTGATGGGTGGCGCTGATTTGATGGACTTCGCTCTCGCGTTCTTGGCAGACATCCATGACCTCAGAACAGCGGTCGGCAAATCGACACCCTTCTGCGTACTCGGTAGCAGAAGGAACGATACCGGGAATGGTATCCAGTAAGAGATCGCTTTTTTCAAGTTTGGGGATGGAGCTAAAAAGCCTTTGCGTATAGGGGTGAACCCGGTGTTTAAAAATTTCTCCCTGATTTCCATATTCCGCGATGCGGCCCCCATACATGATGCATAAATCGTCAGCCATTTGGTTGACGATGCCCATGTCGTGAGTGATCAGTAGAATGGCCATACCCGTTTGTTTTTGCAAGTCACTCATGAGCCCCAAGACTTGTGCTTGAACCGTTACGTCCAGAGCTGTGGTGGGCTCATCGGCGATGAGTAATTTCGGTTCGCAGGCCAAAGCCATAGCGATCATGACTCTTTGTTTCATTCCTCCGGATAGCTGGTGCGGGTAATCATCAATGCGTTTTTGAGGGTCGGGAATGCCCACCCGTTCAAGGAGTTCGAGAGCTCGTTTTCGTGATTCTCCTTTGGCAATTTTCAGATGTTGTTGTATCGGCTCTTCGAGTTGGTCGCCGATGCGGAACAGAGGATTGAGCGATGTCATGGGCTCTTGAAAAATCATGGCAATATCGTTGCCCCTCAAGCTGCGTATTGCATCGGCATCTAATTTGAATAAATCTTGGCCCTGAAACAGGATTTCCCCATTCGGGTGGAAACCATTTTCTGCAATCAGGCGGATGATTGAAAAAGCAGTCTGAGTTTTTCCACAACCCGACTCGCCAACTAAAGCCAATGTTTTTCCCTGTTGCAGGTCAAACGATATGCCGTCAACGGCGCGGGCAATTTTACCGGGCCCGGCATGGAAATGCGTAGCGAGATTTTTAACGGATAACAGCATATAAATTATTAAAGAGTTTTTCTCGGGTCAAAGGCATTGCGAATGCCTTCTCCAATAAATGTTAACAAAGTGATTGCTGATGTGAGAGCTATGAAAGTGGGCAATAAGATCCACAACGCTTGCAAATTATTTTTTCCTTGCGATAGCAATTCTCCAATGCTTGGTGCGGGGCTGGGTACACCTAGGTTGAGATAATCCAGACTCACTAACGAAAGGATTCCAGCGGTGACTTCGAATGGAAAAAAGGTGACCACCGGAGTCATGGCATTGGGGAGAATATGTCGGCGCATGATGGTAAAGTTAGAAACCCCCAAACTCTTTGCGGCTTTGATGAATTCAAAATTACGAATTTTTAAAAATTCCGCTCGAATATAGGCGGCGATGCCCATCCATGCGGTGAGGTTTAATATTAAAAATAGCAAGAGTGCTGAGGGAACCAAAAAAGAACTTAATATAATTAAAATATACAAGCGCGGAATGGAGCCCCATATTTCGGTCATACGCTGGCCTGAAAGGTCAACCCAACCACCAAAATAGCCCTGCGTCCCGCCTATCAGGCATCCGATCAAGGTCCCCGTAATGGCTAGCGAAGCCCCAAAAAGCATCGAGATACGAAAGCCATAGATCAAACGTGCCAGAACATCGCGGCCGCGATCATCCGTGCCTAGATAGTGACCGTCTACCCAAGAGGACTCGTTAAATCCCTTTCCATCAGCGGTCGGGGTGCGGTAGGGAGCGGCGAGTACCACATTACCAGTTTTTGATTCAGTCGGTATGTATTGATAGTCATAACGAACCGGAGGCCACAGTATCCAAAATTCTTTCGGGTTATGATCCTTAATTTTCTGAGGTGTGATTGCAACACTCGGAGTAATAGAATTTTCACTGTCCTCAAAATCATCCAGCCCCACACTGAAGCTAGGACCCTCTTCATCAAAATCATCTAGTCCCAAGCCCATAGAATTATTTTCAGCAATGGACTCTGAAACGAAGAGGGTATTGGGTTGACCCTTTAAAATATTCAGAAAGCGCTGAGATTTATAATCAGGTTCGCTGGGTAGCGTGCCACCAAAATCTTGTTCACTGTAGTTGAAAACGATGGGGAAAAATGGCTTGCCTTCGGCAATGATAATCAGAGGTCGAACGTTACAGATCAGTTCAGCAGGGAGTGTGATGGCAAAAAGAAACGCTAATATTATAAAGCTGTAATAGGCACGTTTATCATCTTTGAAAACACCTAGTTTGACTTTTAATTCTTTATTCAATCTCAGTTCCTTTACCCTTGGGTCTGGTCAAATGAAATTCTTTTATCAATCAGCACATAGGACAGGTCTGTCAATAACTGACCGAATAAAGCCATCAAAGAAAAGATAAACAAAGTTCCTAAAACAATCGGGTAATCTCTCTGTATCACCGCTTGATAGGAGAGAAGCCCTAACCCATCGAGGGTGAAAATTTGCTCTAATAAAAGCGAGCCTGAAAAAAACATCGCTAGAAAAGCTATGGGAAACCCTGTCACCAAAGGAATGAGCGAGTTTTTCAAAACATGTTTGAATAGCACCTGTTTTTCCGGCAGGCCTTTAGCCCTTGCGGTCAAGACATACTGTTTACGCATTTCTTCCAGAAAAGCGTTTTTAGTCAGTAATGTCAACGTGGCGAAGCCTCCTAAAACATAACATAATAAGGGGGCCGCCAGATGGTGCAGGTAGTCTATGGTTTTTTCCCATAAAGACCATGTTTCATAACCGGGAGCCCCTACTGAGGTGAGCCCTGCTATCGGTATCAGATGCGCGATGGCTCCATCTCCGGGGCCGAACAGAACAATGATAAAGATGGCTAAAACAAAACCGGGAACGCTGTAACCAATTAGCACAATCAAGCTCGATAGGGTATCAAAGCGGGTTCCATGCATGACGGCTTTCGAGATGCCTAAAATAATGCAGATGGTGTAGGTCAAGAAAAAACTGGTGACACCCAGCGATGCGGAAACAGGTAGTTTTTCCTTAATGAGTTCCAGAACCGATTTATTCCTGTAAAAAGAGTCACCAAACTTGAGTACCAGAAAGCCCTCCCAACTGTCGTAGCTGAAAAACCTATCTATGAAATGTGCTTCATGATTCTTCGGTGCGTACCATAAAAATGTGCGCAGATAACGTTCCCATAGCGGTCGATCCAGATGGTAGATTTTTTTGAGTTGTTCCATATGCTGAGGGTCCATCTCGTTAGACTTTCCGGTGAGGCCAGTTAAAGCCCCACCTCCGGCTTCAGTCAGGGTGCTACCATGACCCTTTAATAACGACTTCATCTGGTCGATCGGACCGCCGGGGACAAATTGCGTGGCGATAAAGGTGATGGTGACGATGCCGATCAAGGTCGGAAACATCAATAATAGCCGACGTATTATGTAAGCGATCATAGAGTTATTCTGGCTGGATGGAGAAAGGCATTTTTATTAATGAAGAGAGGAGCCCTGTTTTCTTGCATTTTTAAGTTTTTGCGCTTTTTCATTATCCCACCACCACCACTCGAGAATATTGCTGGCAATGGAATGCTGTGATGGGTTGATTTTTGCGTGGTTGAATTTATTCCAATAGACGGCTCGATCATAGGCAATATACCAATGTGAGACCATATAAAACTGATGCGTGAGAATACGGTCCAAGGCTTGGATATTGACGACCAGCTCTTTGCGTGTGGCGGCTTTTATTATTTTTTCGATCAACTCATCCAACGCCGGGTTCTTTATGCCCATATAATTGCGGGTTCCTGGCATGTCTGCGGCTTCACTGCCCCACATATAACGTTGTTCATTACCCGGTGAGCGACTTTGAGGGTAACTCGCAACGATCATCCCGAATTTGAAATTACGCAGGCGTTCTTCATATTCAGCAATCTGTACGACCCGAATATCCAACTGAATGCCTATCTTTTTTAAATTGTTTTTATAGGGTTCGGCGATGCGTTGAAAAGCCGGGCTGGCTAAAAGAAGTTCAAACTTCATCCGCTCTTGGCCTTGGGTTCGAATTCCATCGGAACCGACTTTCCAGCCCGCAGAATCAAGCAATGCATTAGCAACCTGAAGATTTCTTGCCGATGACTGGCCTTGCCCAGGAGCGCCTACGGGCTTCGTCAGAGCGGTTTTGGGAACATGACTTTTATGTTTTTCTCGTAGTTTCAGAAGAATCGCTTTGACCTCAGCTTGAGGAAGACCCTGAGGTTTCATTTCAGGATTATTATCGAAATAGCATTCATTGCGTGTGTATTGACCATAAAATAAATTTTTGTTACTCCATTCAAAGTCAAACGCCATAGCAACGGCGGCCCGTACTTTGCGCGACTGAAAAATTTTGTGCCTCATATTCATGGCAAAACCCTGCATGCCTGCCACACGTTTATGAGGGAACTCACCGCGCAGATAATAACCTTTTTTTACAAAATCGCCTTTATAGTCCAACGCCCAATCGCGGGAACTATTGATCAACTGCATGTCGAATTCGCCGCCCTTAAACGCTTCTCGCTGGGCCACAGGGTCGAGATAAATTTTATAAGTGATGCGGTCAAAATTATAGCGCCCCTTATTGACGGGAAGGTCTTTGCCCCACCAGTTGGGGTTGCGCTTGTAGGTGATGTATTTACCATACTCATATTTTTCGATGGTGTAAGGGCCACTGGCAACGGCGATGTCATCGAAATCAGAACCGAATGATTTTCCTTCGGCACCATAAATATGTTGCGGATAGATCAACATTTGTCCGGTTATCAAAGGGAGTTCTTGATTATAGTGGGCAAAATGGTAGCGCACCGTGTGGGCATCGATCTTTTCTATTGATTTGATATCCTTAAAATATTCTTTGTAGATGGGGTGGTATTCAAGATCTTGAATGAGGTTGAATGAAAAAATAAAATCATCGGCTGTCAGAGGATGCCCGTCTGAAAACCGAGCCTGTTTATAGAGATAATAAGTCATGGAAAGGCGGTCTTCCGCCAATTCGACTTTTTCAACCAAATTGCCATATTGCGAAAAAGGCTCCTCATCATCGGCAGAACTATCCATCGGTGTTTGGAATACCAACTGCCCAATGCCGGGGGCGATTACACCCTTGAGTGAAGCGGGGTTCAATTTGGTAAACGCGCCAAAATCAGATAACACCAGACTGCCACCCTTAGGTGCATTGGGGTTGGCGTAGTCATAACTTTGCCCCGATTTGTATTTGAGATCCTGAGGGCCATACAATGACAAACCGTGATGTGGGGTTCCCCATGCTTGCGTATTTAGGAGCAATAACAGGATGAGGGATGAAATAATTTTCGTCATATTAAATTATTATTAAAAGAATTAATGAGTTGACTACTTATAATATCATTCAACGATTGAACTCGTAAGAGCAATTATTGAAATTTATAGACTCACTGCCGGAGATATATTTTTTAAATCTGTGACATTTCTAATATAATAACGCTTACCAAAGCTTATTGGAGTGAGGATAATTTGTGCGTATTGTTGTGCTGTATCAATTGGAGATTAGATGCAATTTTCACCCAAATTAATATGTTTTAAAGGCATAAGCATTTTGACTTTATTGTTCATGTTCATGTTGCCTCAATACAGTTTAGCTCAAGGCGATGACATCCGCGAGAGGTTGGATGAAATTGAAAGAGAGTTGCTCGATTTACATTTAAAGCAAACTGATAAAACTTCCGTCACTGCTTTTGATTCCATGCGTTTAGATTTGGGTGGTTTCATTACTCAAACCTTTACCACAACCTTCAACGGTGACAGCCCGGACCGATCATCCTTTGATCAAACCAACTTTGAACTATTGATGGGTGCAGATGTAACGGATAGAGATTCTTTATTTATTGCATTGGGATTTCTTCGTCAAGCCGACCTAGTTAACGAGGCGGGTTTGGATGTGGAGCAACGAAAATTTGCTGATCATGCCAACCGAATACCTGGAATCATCATGTGGGGCAGACATGACTTTGATGAGTTATTGGATGTCACTTACGGTCGATGGATAACCCCTTGGGGGATCATCAACCGTGAACATTTTCCTCCTGTTTTAATGAACCTCAGTCAGCCGCAATACTTGAGAGCCGTACAACCGGGTAACCTGTTTGGGGGGAATACGATTGTTCCTAATTTTTTAGATGGTATCCAAGCACATGGCAGTAAATATATTGGTGATTATCAGGCTGAATATTTTGCTTATGTCGGGAATTTTGATGGTTCCGGTTCTGGCCCATCAGACTTTATTTCCGGCGCGCGTTTAATGGGGGCATTACCCAATCGTATTTTTACGATTGGTTTCGATTATCAAAATGGAGTACGGGCTGTGTCGGGTGCGCAAGACTCGCATTATGATGCTTGGGGAGTGGATGCTTTGATCGACTATAAAGGGTTTCTTCTGAAGTCTGAATATCTTCGAAGTAATGAGCGGGGTGCTACGGGTAATAAAGAATCTTGGTATATCCAGCCCTCCTATACGAGGGGGAAATTTGTTCTGTTTTATCGCTGGGATGTCATAGATACAGACCTCGATACAGTGAATGACTCTGCTGAACAAACTGAGCATGTCTTTGGGGTCAATTATTTTTTGCAACCCACTGTTAGACTTCGAGCTGAATATGTCCTGAATCGGTTTAATTTGAATGAGGACAATAATGGGAAAAAGCGTGATTACGACAATATCCAACTTTCTATAACGACA
>JABIYR010000012.1 GCA_018702695.1 Nitrospina sp.
CATTGAGAGAACCTTGGTTGATGCGCAGAAACATTTTATCTTGTCGGGCCAAGCGTGTCATAGCCGGGTCCAAATCCACCAAGGTCAGGGTTTTTACATCCGGATATTTAAGAATTTCTCTCGCCGCCAACCCATCACCAGCCCCAAGCAGGAGAATGTCGTTGTGTTCTTTTAGCAAGCTCATCACAGGGTGAACCAACGGTTCATGATACCTTTCCTCATCATAAGTGCTGAACTGTGTGCTACCGTTTATGAATAACCAAAAATCATCTTTCCATTGCGTGACGACAATCTTTTGGTAGCGGGTTTGCTCCTGATAAACAATTTTATCTTTATATTTATGTTGTTCTCCGTATAGAACAATGGGCTTGGCTGCCAAAAATGCCAGCATTGCAACGACCAGAAGAATCGCAAATTGAATGTTGAGGATGCGGGGTCGGTGCAAACGTTTGGGAAATTGCCATAAAACCAGAGAAGCCACCAGCAAATTAAGACTGCCGATGAGAACAGGGGTATAAGTCAGCCCGAGAAAAGGAAGCAGGACGAAGGCAAACAAAGCCCCGCCTAATAAACCGCCGTAATAATCGTATTCCATGACCGATGAAATATTTTCCCGCAACGGTTCATAGGTTTGGTTGATGCGCGTGATCAAAGGAATCTCAAGACCGGTCATGAACCCTATCATGCAGGCGATGGCATAAACCACCAGCCCAAAATGAATGGTATAGGCCGAAATCCAAAAACAGAACATGGCGGAAAAGGTGCAAAGAAGCGAAAGCCCAAACTCAATCAGCACAAAACGATCCAGCAACCGATTTTCAAATTTTCGGCTATAGCGGCTTCCCAATCCCATGGAAAACAGCATGAGAGAGATGATGACTGTCCATTGCAGGATGGAATCCCCCAATAGGTAGCTGGCCAAAGTCGCCAACGTGTATTCGGTCACGATGGCGGCGCACCCGGTCGCGAAGACACAGGTTTTCAAAATAAAGCTCAAGCGTTGGAGCTTGTGTTTTTCGGAGCTATTTATTGCGGATGTGGACATGGGTGGACGGCACTCTAAAAAAAAATCAAATGCACCAGGTGATGAGGAAAGAGGCACCTATGTAGGAGGAGGCTTCCAAAAAGGCGGCACCTTGGTTGGGTTTCACTTGGTTCACCAACTCATCGGCTAGACTGCGACCCGGTAAAAGAATTCGGTCCGTGATAGTTCGTGCAATGGGAAGTAGAATGACTCCGATCCCCATAAAAAGGGCAAAGGTCATTAAATTGTCTTGCCAGGAAGTAAAATGTTCGGCGGAAGCCGCACGCAACAAATTGCCAATTGCAATCAATGCTCCCGCAAAACCAATCCCCACGGCGACATTGTCTTTTTCAATTTGCTCATGAATATTATAATTGGTGATGAGGTTATAATATTTACCTGCCAATACTAAAACGGTCTGCCCGATAACCCAGAATGCAACGGCTGTGAAAATAGATCCGCCTAAACCATATAAGGCACCAAAGATATTAAGCCCTGTGGCAACAAAAACGGCGAATTCGACCACACCGGTGCCACAGTTTTGATCCTGCAATATTTCTTTTTTGATATTAAATTCGTTCAGGATAAAACGATCATTGATCAATGCTGAGAGGTTGAGCAGTATAATTGCCAAAGGCCCGTATACCAGCATATCGATCAAATCATTTTCTAAACCTGCAGAAGGCCCGGCAATCACCCCGCCAATGGAGAACGTCAACCCGAGATAATACCCGCAAAGTACCAATGCAAAGGCGACATTGTCTTTATCGACCAATTCAGATTGAATGGCATAATTTCGGCGGAACAAAACAAATACCCAATGCCCAAGGGCAAAGACGATAAAACAAGCGCCTAGATAAACTAATGATGATAGGAGGTGATCAAGATTCATAATTATTTACCAAAACTGAATCCGCGATTTCTAAAGGTATTTTTGCTCCGACCCATGCGTTTTCCAACCTTGTCTTGGAATCGAGATTGAGACTGAGATTTTTTAGCCATTTTTCTTTTAAAAAAATCCGGTTTCTGTTTTTTCGTCACCGTCCCAGAGGTTCCATATTCTCGTTTTGGCCCATAATAAGGTTGGCCTCTGCCGCGAGAAGAGGAATAGTCGTTATAGTGGTTACGATTGAGACCATAGCCGGCCCAGTTCATCACCTGTGACATCAACATATATTTGCCGTAAAACTCCCACATACTGCCGCCACTGTCGTTTTGTCGCCATTGGCCATATTGCGGGTTGCCAACATGTTGATAGCCGTTGGGGAAAGGGGTGTTGGTGACGACCCCATCGGCTGTTTTGCCAGCCAAGGCCATGCCTAAATAGGACTTATTTTTTTTGTAAAATGATTCATCAACTTCAATGAAAGGACGTTCGGTTTTTTGATCTCCGAGGTCAACGCGGTATTGGTGGAAATAGGAGGGGACGAAGTTTCCCTCCTCGCGCATATCATTGAGAATGATCGTATATTCTTTTTCGCCTTGTAGCTCGTTCTGGATTTTCTCGACCGGATTCTGCCCGACACCACAACCTTGAAAAAAAAGAGCCATCAAAATTATGAAGAGCAGAGAAAGCTTGAACCTTGGCGATTGCATGGAATGCTTCATGGTTAGAAAATTAAACGAAGAGTGAGAATTTTTCAGGTAATTATCCTGTAAAAAGATAATCCATCATATCAGTTTAATCAGTATAAACATACGTTTGTTTGGTATGAATCTTTTAAACAGCTATAATCAGTTCTTTAATGAAAGTCGACGGAAATTAAGAGCATGCATTTTTATACTTTCAGGCGCATTCTGAGAAAACTCAGGCAATCCGACATCCGCATGGTTTTGGGTTTGGGCCTGATCTTTTCCCTCATGGTTCTGATTTTTGCGTGGGTGCTATCGAGCTACGAAAAGGGAGTCACCTTTTACGATGGCCTATGGACTGCTTATATAACTTCAACCACCATCGGATATGGGGATGTGTCAGCCGTGACTCCGCAAGGGAGGTGGGTCACGGTTTTAACTTCAATGCTGGGTATCGGTTGCTTCGGGGTTTTGACCGGAGTCATTATGGAACGGGCTATGCAAAGGAGAATAAAAAAAATGAAAGGCGAAGGAAAATATCTCGGCAATGGGCATTTGATCATTGTGAATGTTCCTTCTTATGCGGAGACCACGGAATTATTGAAGGAGTTGGATCACAGCCCGGATTTTAAGGATATTCCCCGCGTGCTGGTGGCCTCCTATTTACCCAATCAGGATAAGGAAATCCCACATTTTTTAGCGAAAAGAATCGACGCGTTTATTTTGGGCCTGCCTTCTGCTCTAGAAACCTTGCAACGGGCTAATGCTGCCGAATCCAAAGCTTGCGTTCTCACCTCTTCCGCCGTTGATCCGGCGATGGATGACACCAATACTTTGACCGCAGGTTTGATTGAAAAATACTGGTCGCAAGTCGTCACCGTAATGACCTGTAGTCGAGCGGAAACTCTCAACAACCTAAGCACCTTTGGCATCGACGGTGGTATCAGCACCACCGACTTGCAAATGGGGCTATTGGTGCAGGAATTGGAGGACCCCGGTTTGTATCAAGTCTATAGCGAATTGTCCTCCAATGCGGAGGGGAACCAGATATACATCAGTCGTTCGCCAATAGGATCTTGGGAGAGTGCGGGTCGGGAATTCAGCTTTGGAAATTTAAAAGTTGCCGCCATTGAGCTTAACTTCCCGGTAGAAATTTTGGGCCTGCAAAAAAAAGCAGGAGAAAAACCGATTCTCAACCCGGAAAATACACAGATGTTAGCTCCGACCGATCACTTAGTTTATCTATCCAAAAAGCGTTTTGACTGGTTGAAAAACAATGGTGAAATAATCCAACAAATAAAAAAAAGTTCTGGGTAGGTCAGACCGCTCACGCATCAGAAATCGATTCTATTTTGCAAATTGCCTGATATAAGAAACCATTTGCCATATCTGCTTATCATTAAGGGTTTTGAATCCCATCATCCCAGTTCCTGCAGAGCCATTTTTAATGACCCAGAAGAGTTGACCATCGGGAAGAGCCTTCATCATTGTCTGGCATGAGAAATCTCGGGGTCTGGGGGTCATGCCCCGGGCCATCATGCCCTCTCCATTGCCAGTCGTCCCATGACATTGATAGCATGCCAAGGGTTTAGCTTCCTTCTGGTAAAGTTTTTTGCCGATTGAAATATTCTCAACGGTGGCTTCAAGTGGGTTGCTTTGCTTGTAAATATTATCTGGGGCTTGCGGCGTGTTGCGTTTTTGAATGCAATCTTTTGCCCAAGCGGGAGGCGTAAAGAAAGTACAGATCAGCGCCAAGGCTGATAAATAAATAAACTTATTGAATAAATTCATGGTCAGGTCTCTTTCATTAAAATGAGATTATGTTCTTTCATCAAAACAAAGATACTTTTAGCATGAGAAATATTCACATAATAATCTTTGCAATGATAGTTTTGAAGCGCAGTCATGGGGCAGGGAAAAACTACACCTTTCTTATCAGGCCACTGCCCGACTTATCGGGAATGACTATGGGCATTTCAGGTTTATCGCCAAAAAACTCCTTAACCGCCATGGCCACACCGGGCCAGCGAGAATTGTTGTAATCGTGGAGAATAAGAACTCCTCCCGGGACCAATTTATCATAAAAATATTCTAAGCCAGACTTTGTAGGCTTATACAAATCTGCATCAAGGTGTACTAAAGCATAGCGAATGTTGGGGTCAAGTTGATGGGTTGTTTCAGGAAAATAACCCTGAAAATAATGAATGGTATCTTTTTTTCCGACAAAATTTTGTACCTGCTCAAGAGAGGTGTTTGAAAAACCTCCCGCACTTTCCTTTTCCGGTTCGCAGTCTTTTTCATCAAAGCCGGTAAAAGTGTCGAACAAATATAAATCTCTTTCCGGGCATAGAGAATGGAGGATTTTGGCAGAGTTTCCTCGATACACACCCAGTTCGGCCAAAGCTCCTTGGATATTCGATTTTTTTAATTCTTCCACCGTGGTGATGAGAAAGAGTAAACGGACTAAGTCCTTATTATTATTGTCTTCATTTTGATAAATCCAGCTCTCTCTGAGTTGAGAAAATTTGATATTGGTATCCGACAGAATTTCCGGCAAATGCTGGATCACGTAAGAATCGCTGGAATTGACAAAACGGATCAAAAGTCTCTTTATAATGGAACGTTTCTTTTTTTGCCACCAAGAGAGTTGGGACGATTTATTGAGAGTCACGGGGCGGCCTTTACAAATGCTTCCATTTATGGTTGCATTAATTATTAATGGAAATTTTTATTTAATTTAGAGTGATTTCTATATTTCTGAATGCACATCTCTTGCTTGTCTATCCTCATCACTTGGAATAAAATATCACATGGAAGCGCATTCCAATCTTCAGAAGTGACACTCCTATAATATAGGTCATGAGACGACTCATGATTCAGTGGCGATTGCCAGTATATAAAAATTTTGACTATTAGAGGTCTTTTAAACTATGTCTGCAACAATTTATCATAACCCAAAATGTTCCAAATCTCGGGAGACTCTTGGTTTGCTGGAAGAGCATGGTATCAAGCCAACCATCATTGAGTATTTAAAGTCTCCACCGAGTGCGGAAAAACTGAAGGAAATTCTAGCGCAACTTGAAATCGCACCGCGCGACCTGATGCGGAAGAAAGAATCGGTCTATGCTGAGAATAAGCTTGGCAACCCGGCTTTATCTGATGAGGAGTTGATCGATTTCATGGTTCAGCACCCCATTTTAATTGAACGGCCCATCGTTCTGGCTAATGGCAAAGCGGTGATAGGTAGGCCCCCGGCGCAGGTGTTGGAAATTCTTTCTTAACTGAGGTAATAGTAATTGTTTTAGAAGGGTTAGATTTCTTCATCGATGCGGGGAATGCGACCCACAAAATATTTGTGTCGGAAATCTTTTTCAGCATCCTGTTTTTTTTCTGGCGTGAACAGCAATGGTTTGAGTGACCACTTGGGCCTATTTTTTTTGTCCGACAGTGGCGTTTCTCTGGGGACTTTTTTGATCTCATCGAGAATTCTCATCTCAAGCACCTGCAAATTTTTGACTATCCTTTCTTAGCGGCTCGAAATGCCAATAATTTAGCTATGAGCTTATTGGACAACCCCTGATACAAAGGTCAATTCCCCCTGCCGAGTCGTTACTCAGTAAAAGAGGGCGGCTCCATATCGTCGTAGAGCCTCTTATAATACCCACTCATCCATCATAATGATCCATCAACTGATTACGAGTGAACTCCACCATCGCGTCGATCTCTTTTTGGCGCATCATTTTAAGATATTTGTTTTTACGCGGGTGAATCACCAATTGTTTTATAGATAAGAGATTATTTCTGTGAGTTCTGCTATCTCGTTCATTGGCTTTTCTCATGATGCCCTCCTAGTGACAATTTTGTCGGGGAATAACGGAGTTTTAATATAAGGGCATCTCTAAAAATAGCCCATTAGGTTGCGGAGTGAGTTAAAATGGTTTTGTTTAAAGATTTCAAAACTCCCCTCGTATCGAAAGGAACTTCCCTCATGGTTCAGCCCGGATTATTTGACTTGG
>JABIYR010000011.1 GCA_018702695.1 Nitrospina sp.
GTGACTTTGCCTTCAGACACTTCCTCCGCGGGGATGGGAATATTCAAAAGAATTTTTCCTCTTTCCTTCTGGTAGACTTGGCTGTTGTGCATGACGGCATCGACATTGTCGACTTTAAAGGACTCTCCTTGACGGATGAGGTTGACATCGGGGAAAAATTTGCAGTTTTCAGAAAGAATATTAATCGGCTCTTTGTTGAAGGGTTTCCCGGCTTCGACTTTCTCTAAACTAATGACTACATCTTTGAGTTCACCTGTTGGTGAGGTTTTAAAATCTTCAAGAACTCGGTTCATTTCATCATCGGTGTCGACTTCTGCACACATGTCGATATTGGGAAACAAGATCAGGTGGTAATGGCGAGGGAAAGGCATCTTACCTGTCATGATCGTTTTTCCCTTTATGGTCCCTCCATTTTGAACATTGATTTCCTCGTAAGCAAGGGCTGGCAAGGAAAAGGTCAACAAGGCGACCAGAGCAATCAATATTTTAGGGAAGAGCCATGTTTTTTTCATTCTTAAAAACCTCATGTCAGAAGTTAGCAACTTGAAAGGTCTAAAACCGTTGCTTTAGATTATTCTTTGAGTAACCGCGAAGTTGTTATAATAAACCACCGTATTGATGAAAAAAAATTCCGTATCTCGTGAGAAAACCCATGAGAATTAAAGGTTTATACCTATTTTTAGTATAAATCTCCTATCAAGTCAAGGGAGAGTTTCAGCCCCTATAGCTTGTCATTTTCCTTGCTCTTTGAAAACCCTTTTAAATTAATTGGCTGTCATTTAGAATAGACATATTAGTAAAAATCGTCTTCTCTAATGAGCGGATTTATAAACAAAATATTCCATGAAATGAGGTTTGTCATGCGAAAAATAGTTCTTTCTTTGGTCATTCTAATTATGTGGGTTGGAACATCCTTTGCTGGGGCCCCTTTGCCCGGCGAAAATGCACCCGAGTTTTCTTTAAAGTCGATGGATGGCAAAACGTTCTCTTTGTCTGAATTTAAGGGGAAAGTGGTTTTGATTGGTATGTTTCATATTTGCGTTCCCTGTATGAATCAGGCTATGGAGTTTAATAAGGTGAGAAGCCTGTTTGATGACGATCAATTGGTCATATTGGGGGTCAATACGAATGGGGATTCTAAGGAAGCGGTGGCTGAATATCTCGGTAGTTTTCCTGAAAAGGTGAAATTCCCTTATTTAATTGACCCGGGTAAAGGAATGGTCAAATCTTATATGCAAAGAGATATGCCCACTGTTTTAATTGTCGATCAAAAAGGGGTATTAACGGCTCGGGCATCGGCAGTGAGTGCCAAGCAGTTGATTCCATACCTTAAAAAAATGTATTGAGTAGTGGGTCTTTTCATTCTATCTGGAAAATGAAAAGACATTTTGAGTTCCTTCCTGCCAGCCCCTCCAAATCAAGAACTGGCTCTTAGTAAATATTTGTTTTATAATATGTTGGGTCTGCGCCGAGGTTCCTTCTTACTGGTCACCATAGATATTTGAATGACTGCCATGCTCCTTTTCCATCGACACATGTTTATTGTTTTTAGCTTCCTAGTGTGTTTTTTGCCTGCGCTGGGGATGTCTGAAGAGGTTACTGGCAAGGGCTGGGTGGTTCAGCTTAACTCTTTCCGTGAACAGAAAAATGCCGAGAGCTTTATATCCGGTATTAAAAAAAAGGGCTACACCCCTTTTGTAGTAAAGAGTCAGAACTCCAAGTGGTTTAAGGTTCGTATAGGGCCTTACCCTTCAAAGCTGGAGGCTTTACAGGTTGTTGGTGACTTGAAAAAGAAACAGGGTATTTCTGCCTTGGTAGTTCTCTCGTCGGAAGGGCCTCTTGAAATGCAAGACCCGAGTGATTCAATTGATGTGGTGGTCTCGCAATTCTTGATTTGGGTGAAAGTATGGGAGGCAGGGGATATCAATGCTTACTTGTCTTTTTATGCCAAAAACTTTGCGGGTCAAAAAATAAACCATCAAGAGTGGGTGGCGAAACGTCGTTATAGTTTGAGTCGCAATTCAGGTGTTCACGTTCAGGTCAGTGATATACAAATGAAACAAAACGGTGCGACCGTTGCCATGACGTTTGTCCAAAATTTTAAATCCGACCGGATTTCAGACACAGGCTCAAAGGAGTTGGTCTGGAGGAACGATGGCGATGGCTGGAAAATTATAAAAGAAACCTGGGAACCGCGTTGAATGGTTTCTGGGTCGCATCAGGAAATCTTTATGCCCCCGTCAGCAAGATCACAAGTCTCTAAAGGTCGCTTGACTTTTATTATCTATAAGCTTTCAGCGGGCGGGGCGCAAAGGGTTCTTACTGTACTCGCTAATGAGTTGTGCAAAAGGGGTTGGTCTTTGACTTTGCTAACTTTTGATGATGGTAGCGAACCTCCTTTTTTTAAACTTCACCCGGATATTCAATACCAGCCTTTAGCATTGATGCGGGAGCAGGGTAGTCGTTGGAAGTCATTTAAAATAAATATTTTAAGGCCCCTGTTTCTTCGCAAAGCAATTCGTGAAAGCAATCCACAGGCAGTCATTACCTTCATAGACTTAACTAATATTCTTACGTTGATAGCTATGCTTGGGTTAAAGATACCCGTCATCGTTTCTGAAAGGGTGCATCCCGCATTTTCCCAGATGGGAAAGCACTGGTTTCTCATACGTAAATGGGTTTATCGATTGTCGGTGGGTTTAGTTCTTCAAACTCAAGATATGGCGGGCTACTTTTCTACGGCAATGCAAAAAAAGATTAGAGTTGTTCCGAATCCCATCAGCGTTCCCCACAATGATGTGACTTTAGAGGCTGAAACACATGGCAAAACTTTGCTGGCGATAGGGCGGCTATGTGAGCAGAAGGGATTTGATTTGCTTTTAGAAGCCTTTGCTCCACTTTGTGATAAGCACCCGGAATGGGTGCTAGAAATTTGGGGAGAGGGGGAACAAAAAGATTTTTTGCAGGCGAGGTGTGATGAGCTGGGCTTGCAAAAAAGGGTTGTTTTTCCCGGGTTGGCAAAAGAGCCTTATAACATTTTATCGAAGGCCAGTATTTTTGTTTTACCATCAAGGTTTGAAGGCTTCCCCAATGTTCTCGGTGAGGCGATGGCTTGCGGTTTGCCAGTTGTCAGCTTTGACTGCCCTAGTGGCCCATCAGAAATGATTCGGGATGGGGTCGATGGTCTGCTGATTACTTCTGAAAATATTCAAGCATTGTCTAATGCACTGGAGCGATTGATGACATCGCCTGAACTGAGAGAAAGCTTGGGAGAACAGGCGCGAAATATAACAGAACGCTTTTCATTAGATAAGGTCGTACAAACTTGGGAAGACCTTATTGTGGAAGTTATTAATGAACCTCAAATATGATATTTCATTATGTGTGGTCTTGCCGGTTTTTTTTCTGAGACATCTCTAAATGCAAAGGCTGAGGAGTCATTGCGGGCAATGGGACGTTCCCTACGACATCGCGGACCGGATGACGAAGGCGTTTGGATTGACTCGCATGCAGGAGTAGGCTTGGCTCACCAACGTCTTTCTGTTGTTGACCTTTCTGTTGAAGGGCGGCAACCGATGATATCGGCCAGTGGCCGGTATGTGATGGTTTATAACGGTGAGGTTTATAATTATCTCGAGTTAAGGAAAAAACTCGACCAAGCCGGGGAGGCACGCTGGCGGGGACATTCTGATACGGAAGTGGTTTTGGCCTGCATTGAAAAATGGGGTCTTTCGAAAGCATTGGCTCAATTCAACGGCATGTTTGCCTTTGCTCTATGGGATAAAGTAAAGCAGGTTTTAACTTTGGCTCGTGACCGTGTAGGGGTTAAGCCGCTATATTATGGCTGGAACGGGAAAGTGTTTTTATTTGGGTCTGAGTTGAAAGCTTTGAAAGCGCATCCTGAGTTTGAAGGCCGAGTTGATCGGGAATCGCTTTCTCTATTAATGCGTTTCAATTATATCCCCGCTCCGCGATCTATTTATCAGAATATTTTTAAACTTCAACCCGGAACCTTTTTATCAATAAGGGGAGCGAATGATGTCTTGTCTCCCACTTCTTATTGGTCTTTTCGCGAAACAGCTCAGCGAGCTGTCAGTGCCGGTTTTAATGAGACGCGCGATGAGGCTGTTGATCACTTAGACTCATTGCTGGGGGATGCGGTTAAGCTACGAATGAATTCAGATGTGCCGTTGGGAGTTTTTCTTTCTGGAGGGATCGATTCTTCCACCATCGTTGCATTGATGCAAAAGCAAAGTTCTCAGGCTGTTAAAACGTTTTCGATAGGTTTTCATGAAGAGAGTTTTAATGAAGCACCACATGCCAGAAAAATTGCCCGACATTTAGGAACAGACCATACAGAACTATATGTGTCTCCGAAAGAGGCATTGTCTGTTATCCCCCAGCTCCCGAATATCTACGATGAGCCGCTTGCGGACCCCTCGCAGATCCCGACTTTTTTACTTTCAAAACTCACGCGACAAAAAGTTGTCGTCAGTCTTTCTGGTGATGGTGGCGACGAATTGTTCTGTGGTTATAATCGTTATTTTACACCTCAGAAATTATGGGAAAAATTTCACTGGCTTCCCAAATCAGGCCTTAAGATTCTCGCTGGGATTATTCAGTCACTACCCAGTTCTGTACTGGATGCGGGGGGGGCAGTCATGAGCCGTTGGTTTAATCGTTTTGGGCGCATAGGAAGTTTGAGCGAACGTTTTAATCGCTTAGAAATGGCTCTGGATATAGGTGGGCCGGAAGGCTTCTTTCTTCAGGGGATTTCTCATTGGTCCAGGCCTCAGCCGCTTGTTTTGGGAGCCCATGAACCGAATATTGCTTTAAACCAGATTTCTCAATGGAGTGACTTCGTTCACCCTGAAATGAACATGATGCTTCTTGATAGTACGCATTATTTACCGGATGACATTCTGGCAAAGGTGGATCGTGCGAGTATGGGGGTTGGCTTAGAGGTAAGAGTGCCGATGTTGGACCCTAGCATTGTCGAATTCAGTTGGAAGCTTCCTATGGAGATGAAGGTGCATGAGGGGGAATCGAAATGGATACTTCGGCAAGTTTTAGATAAATATGTTCCGCGTCACTTGACGGATCGACCTAAGATGGGCTTTGGTTTACCGATTGATACTTGGCTAAATGGCTCTTTAAAGGAATGGGCGGGCGACTTGTTAAATGAGACGACCCTTCGACAGGATGGTTTTTTAGATCCTGTGCCGATAATGCAAAGATGGAAGGAGCATCGCACGGGACGTTATAACTGGCAATATTTCCTCTGGAATATTTTATCTTTTCAGTCTTGGTTGCACAGTCGTTAGCAGGGATAGGATTTTTAACCGTTAAAAGGTTTTTTGCTTTTGGATGGTTTTATCAAATTATTAAAATGGTTGGAGGTGGATCGTGCCGTTATGTTTGCGGTGCTGTCCAAGGTATGGTCTCTCTTTGCCACTCCGGTTACTCTGCTTCTGATTTCCAGCTATTTGGATCCTGAAGTTCAAGGTCTTTATTACACCTTTCTGAGCCTGATGGCATTACAGCCTTTTGTCGAGCTTGGGTTTTGTATCGTTATTACACAATTTGCCAGCCATGAATGGGCGAGCTTAAAGCTTAACTCTTGCGGTTCGATCGACGGGGATGAGGGTGCGCGCATGCGTTTGATCAGCCTAGGCCGCCTTGTTTTTAAGTGGTGTGTCGGGTCATCGATTATATTTGTTTTGCTTGTGGGAACAGGTGGATATTTATTTTTATCGCAATCGTCCGACTCGGATATAGCATGGCAAGGGCCTTGGTTTGTGCTGGTTCTGGTTACGGGGTTGCAGTTTTGGTCCATACCATTTTTATCTCTTCTGGAGGGCTGTGGTCAGGTTCAAACGGTATACCGTTTTCGTTTTATTCAAGGTGTCCTTATTACGTTGGCTATCTGGTTGACATTATATTTTGGTTTTGGATTATGGATTGCTGTAATCGGATTCGGAGTCTCTTTCCTCTCCAGTCTGTACTTAATTGTGATTTTTTACCGCAATTTTTTTAAACCATTTTTTAATATAAAACCAGTTGTACAAATTCAGTGGCGGGGAGAAATTTGGCCCATGCAATGGCGGCTTGCTGTCGGTGGAATGATGAGTTTCTTCATGGTTTCAATTTATACGCCTATTTTATTTCATTATCATGGTGCAACTTTGGCCGGGCAGATGGGGATGTCTGCCCAATTGATCACGGCACTCAATACCTTGGCGATGGCATGGGTTGCTACGAGAGTGCCAAGATATGGTGTTCTCGTGGCACAGAAAAAATATGCCGAGTTAGATCGCCTTTTCTTTAAAACTTCGGGTGTATCGATGGGGGTTGTTATTGTCGGGGCCTTGGTTTTAGGGTTGCTTGTGTATGGCTTGAATTCTATGAGTTACCCGATAGCCCAGCGTTTGCTTCCGCCTTTACCTTTTGGACTCTTTATCGCCGGAACTGTTTTAGGGCAAATTGCGCAATGCCAGAGCGCATACCTGAGAGCGCATAAACAGGAACCTTTTATGATCTACTCAATTGTCTGTGGCGTTATCAACGTTTCATTAGTGTGGTTTTTGGGAAGCAAGTTTGGCGCGATGGGTGCCTCGGTGGGTTATTTATCGGTAATGATCTTTTTTTCTGTTCCGCTCGGAAGTTATATCTGGTTACAAAAGCGAAAGCAGTGGCATATTGCTTAACTCTGTTGCTTTGTATGACTATAAATAGATGAAATTTAACATGAAGATTAATACCGTTTTTGCTCTGGTTATGTTTTCAATAATCATTATTTTGTCACGTCTGCAAACTTATGATGGTCTTCTCGGTTTGGATACGGTCACCTATTCGGTTATCGCTAACGAGCTTTTAGAGGGTCGATCTCTCTATACCGATTTATGGGATCATAAGCCTCCCGCTATTCACCTCACATTTGCCGCTGTCCAAGCGTTAGTAGGGCAAGGGCCCCAATCTTTTTTCCTGTTGAGTTCGTTTGCAAGCATTTTAACATTGCTGGGTGTATATAGTGCCGCTTCTGCTGGGGGCAGAGGGGCGCGGGTCGGGGTGTGGGCGGCGGCGATATGGGCTGTTATCTCTCGTCAGGTGTATTTGGGGACGGATTCCCCTAATACAGAGGAGTTCATCAATATCTGTGTTATTTGGACCTTTGCCTTATTTTTGCGCTCAGAGGAAGCCTTTCGCGACTGGAAAAAGATTGTCATTGCGGGTGCTCTTTTTGCCTTAGCCAGTCTCTATAAACCGGTTGCTGTCGTCGTTGCCATTGTGTTCTCCTTAGTGCATTTGTTTTTTACTCGTGGAAACAAAACTGAACGGCGACGGGCATTTTTTCAGGTTTCCATTATGGCCGCTGTAGGAGTCGGGGCCTGGGTGATGACGGCGGGTTATTTCTTTTTCCAGAACAGATTTGCTGATTTTTATTATGCGGTTTTTGAATTCAACCAGAATTATGCTGGCAACCCAGTGCAAAATATTATCAAAGGATTTCAGGGGAATTATTTATATCGATGGTTTTTATCTCCTCTTCTTTTGTTGTTTGCTATTTCTTCGATTGGTGTTTTGCTGAGCTTGAAAAATAAAATCAGCCGAAGCCAGGCCATGATGGCCGGTTATGTGCTTTCTGTTATTGTAATGATTTCATTGCCAGGACGTTATTTTGCCCATTATTACCAGTTTTGGTTGCCACTATTGGCTGTTTCCACAGCTTGGTCATTGCAGGCGCTCGTTGATCAACTCAAAAATAATAATTTTGTCTCCAGTAATATAATCGTGAGCACCTTTCTCCTCATACAATTATTTCTTCAAGTTATCACGTATACACAGTATCAGCAGCGGTGGAATACTGCTTATTTTGGTAGTTATCGAGTTGTTAAAAATTTATCGAAGACAATGGGTTCTTTTTTATTGCCAGAGGAAACCTTTCATGCATTTGGGTTTGGCGTTGGGCTCTTTTACTATGCGCACCGGTCCCCTCAGACTGGGTTGATCGCTACATGGGGTCTAAAAAATGGAACTCGGGCTTCCCAGTTTACTGAACGATTGAAAAGAGATTTGAGTACTCCAGCCGTTGATCTACTTGTGGTCGATCCCTGGTTTTTAAAGATCATTGAAAACTACAAGGATATTTTTATTAATTACACCAAATTCCCCAGAGAGAATAAATATTCTCCTTTTGAGTTATATTATTTGAAGGGCAGTCCACTGGAAAAACGTTTACTCAGCAACCCACTCGGGGAACAACATGGCAATGGATAATAGGACGAAAGCCGAAGGAAGTCTTACCGTTATTATGCCTGCCTATAACGAAGAAACATTGATTGAAAATGCGGTTCGCGAAGTCCAAGAGGAGATTTTTAAACGTTTGCCGCAATCGCGTCTTATTGTCATTGATGATGGAAGTCGCGACAATACAGGGGTCATATTAGACGAGCTTGCAAAAGAAGATGATCGCATCATGGTTGTGCATCAGAAAAACGGAGGCCATGGTAAGGCCCTTATAACAGGGATTGAAAGGGCGCAATCGGAGTTTATATTTCTGATTGATAGCGATCAACAAATCCCCCTCACCGCATTTGCATCCTTATGGGAGGGGATGGCTGGGCAGGATGGGGTGTTCGGGGCAAGAGTTCAGCGTCATGACCCTGCAATCAGGCTTCTACTCACTCGTTTCATTAGGTTTTTTATTCGATGGTGTTTTGGTTTCACAATTCATGATGCAAACGTGCCTTGTAAAATTATTCGCAAAGACATCTGGGAACAAGCTCGATCATTAATACCCTCAGACACCTTAGCACCTTCTCTTTTTCTGGCAATCTTCATGCGGCATTCAGGGATGAGAGTTGTCGAAAAAACGGTGCCCCATAAAATGCGTGATTCGCCCCCTCTTGGTTTAAGGCGTCAATGGTCTTTATTTAAACTCACCTGTGTCGGTTTTTTACAGCTTATTAATCTACGAAATAAACTTTTAAATCCCATTGTCTAAAACAAATAGAAGACTCTTAATATTATTAATTCTATTGATGAGTGGATTTTCATTCAACTCATTATTATGGGCATTTGATATTGATTTTGAAGGTAGGTTTAGGACTGGCAGTCAATGGGTGGTTGACCCTCCCGCTTTTCATAAAGATTTTGATAGTGATTTGGAGTTGCGGCTAGGGTTTTTGGGAACGCTATTGGAGAAAGATAATTGGGTTCTCGATTTTGAATTCTCAGCAGATGCCTTACAGGTTGATGGGCCGAGTGAGCAAGCCGGGCTTCGTGAAGAAACGGAGCTAGATTTTTTCCGCGCATGGCTACGCTTGGATAACGGTGAATCCAAAATCCGAGGCGGAAGGCAAAAAATTCTTTTTGGCTCAGGTTCTATTTTTCGTCCACTGGGTTTATTTGATACGCGAGATGTGACGGGTGTGGTGCCACAAACCCGAGGTGTGGATGGGTTGCGGGTGACTCACTTTTTATCTCCCACCACATTGATAGAAACTTGGTTGATCCCTGCCAAAAAAAATGATGCTTTTATTTTTGGATTACGAGGTGAGTTGTTTTGGAATGATATCGAAGCGGGGGCGATGGTTCAATATCACCCCAAGTCAGACTTGGAAGGCTTGCCCGGTTTTAATCAGGAAATGGTTCAGATGGGGTATCATTTGAAAGGAGAAATGGAAGTCGGTTTTTGGAATGAAAGCCGTTTGGATATTGAAATGAAGCCCTCTGAACCGACTCAATTCGATACAGTTTTGGGGATAGATTACACCTTTGATTTGGGTGAAGGGCTACATGTTTTAGCCGAATATTTTTTCACCACTCGGTCAAAAGGTTTTAGTCTTATTGATACAAAGGGGCAACGTAGCTATCAACAAATAGGCATCGCCGTCGATCAACCTGTGGGCATTGATATCAAATGGCAAATATTTTGCATTTACGACCTACGCGATCAAAGTCTGCAATGGATACCGCAAATTGAATATGCGCTGACCGATACTTTATTTTTATATGCTCATGGACGTGTTGGAGGCGTATTGAAGTCAGGTGAAAAAAATGGGCGTTTATTTCAAAAAACGGGAACATTCAATGGCACGGAACCTTTAGTGGGTTTAACACTAGTGAACTATTTCTAGAGACGAGATTTATGAGTGAAACGATCATTACATTGGAACGAGTATCGAAGGTTTATCAGGTGGGAGAAGAAAATTTTACCGCCTTGGATGATGTTAGTTTGGAGGTTGGTGAAGGGGCATTCATGTCTTTCGTTGGGCCTTCGGGGTCAGGAAAAACCACCTTGCTCAATTTAATCGGAGGGTTAGATCGACCGAGTACGGGTAATGTTCTTTTTCAAAAGCATAATTTAGATGCAATGAGTCGAAGTCAATTGGCGGAGTATCGGCGGGAAAATATTGGTTTTATTTTTCAAACCTATAATTTGTTACCGGTGTATTCGGTTTATGAGAATGTTCTCTTCCCCTTACTTTTAAATGGTCTTAAAGAAAGTAGGGTGAAAGAACGGGTCGAGAATATGGTTCTCAAAGTTGGCTTAAAAGAGCAGCTGCATAAAAAACCGGCCCAGTTATCTGGCGGGCAGTGCCAGCGAGTGGCCATAGCCAGAGCATTGGTCAAAGACCCCAAGTTAATACTTGCTGATGAGCCAACGGCTAATTTGGACTCTGAAAACTCATATCAGATTCTAGAGTTAATGCGCGAACTCAATCATGAGTTTAAATCAGCGGTTATTTTTTCAACGCATGATGAAAAAGTCACCCGCTATATCCGGCGCGAAGTGCGTTTAGAAGATGGCAAAATAAGTTGGGATAAACGTCGAAATGGTACGGAGATAGAAACTTGAACTGGACTATCGCCAATAAAAATTTCTATCGTCAAGGGCTGAGAGCTTTTCTCAATGTATTGGTGACGGCTTTATCGA
>JABIYR010000050.1 GCA_018702695.1 Nitrospina sp.
ACTCGAAGTTCAGTAAAATTATCGGAAGATTGTTTAATGGCAGATTCAAGAATAGCAGTCAGTTTTTGTGGAGAGGTACATTTTAGGCGATCATAAAATAGTTGTTCATACAGACCGGGTACCTGATAAATCTCGTCGTAGTCGTGGAACTTTATCTTTCTCCTTTTACTATTACTATGAAGATAGAAGTAGCTTTCATCTTGATTGCTATCAAATAATTCGGTCTTTGGAAACTGTACTCGATGTCTCTTGTTCATAACTTCCTCACTATAATTTGGATATTTTTTGGCATAAACCTATCGTCCACACCCACTCCTTGATATGGATTCACAAAGAGACTCCTCGGCTTCCAATTTAACTACGTTCTTTGCTCTGCCCTTGATATTTGTGTCACTTTTCACGTTAGAGATCGAAGGTTCAATTCGGCCTCGGTTGCACTTTAGCATAAAAGGAGTAACTATTTTATCTAGGCCTCTTTGTTTAAAAAGAATATCGTGAAAGCTGTTTTACCCACTGGTGTAGTAAATTGTTCAACGTCAACCCGAAATGAACAGTCCTTAGCTTGTGATTAACCGCTCTTGGCTGTTTGTAGAAGTCCGCAACCCAAAGCGGACATTAACGTTGCAATTTTAGGCAGGTTTGCAGCACAGAGAAAAGTTTGTCCGAGCCAACGGGGCTGAGTGTAGCCTCGAAGGCTCAATAGAAGAGGCATACTTGTGTATGCAAAAGAGCAATATTCGATATATTTTGGTTACGATAAGTGATGGAAGTATAGGAATCGTTTCGTTGAAAGATCATGCTAAACCCAAAACAAAGATTAAATCGTAACTAGTACAATTAAAAGAATCGCAACTATTTGTCAGATGAAACTACGATGTTTCTGCCTCTTTCCTTCGCAGCATATAAATGCAAATCAGCCTTTTTAATGCAACTGTTCACCTTCTGACCTTTCTCCATGCAAGCAATTCCTAAGCTTAAAGTAATATAGATTTTCTGACTTTTGAAAACATGAACTTCCTCTTCCACCTGTATTCTTAATTTTTCTGCCAATGCAACGGCACCGTCCAATTCTGTTTCTGGCAACAATAATAGGAACTCTTCCCCGCCCCACCTGCAAACCACATCCTGCTTTCTAGAGTATTTATCAATAGTTTTAGCAACCTTGGTCAGAATATAATCGCCCGCATCGTGCCCATAGTTATCGTTAACCTTTTTAAAAAAATCAATATCACAAAGTATCAAGCTAAATATTTTATTGCTTCTTTCCATACGGTCAGCTTCAGAAATCAGTTTTTCTTCCATTCCTCTACGGTTTAATAAGTTTGTCAGAGGATCTGTTCTAGAAGTTATTTCCAGCTGTTTCTTGACCTCATACAGTTCGGCAATAAGGTTTTCTTTCTCCAACGCTTCTAACTTATTTTTGGTGATATCTTCCATACTTCCAAAAATTTTTTTCCCCGAATCATCAAAGAGAAAATTTGTCTGCAAACGAACCCAGCGAATCTCCTTATTGACCTTAATTATTCTGCAATCCACCAAGAGTTCCTTTCCGTCCGCTTCAGCTTGAGCCCAATGATTAAACACCAGATTCTGATCATCAGGATGAACCACTTCCCACCAATTTGTCCCCAAAGCTCTGGTCAGAGAACATCCTGTTATGAATTCCCATGCTGGGTTTACAAAAGTATATTTATCATCCCCGTCAATTTGGAATACACCAATAGGAACAAACTGGACGATGGACTGCAACCATTCCACATGCCCCTTCAAGCTCTTCAAATCCTGAGATAGCAAAACGCCTCCCCTTTTGATCCCACTCAAGCAAATAACACGCCAAGTCGAACCGGGATAAAATATTTGTATTGCCCACAGCAATATTACTGTGACAACAAATGTTATCCTATGATTACACAGATTTTTTATTTCTAAAAGCTTATTTACAACCAGAAGACCATCATTCCAGCGGGGAGGGGAGGCTTTTTATGTCTATATTGTGGGAATCTGCCAAGAGGTATGTTATATCCTCTTCACTTGCCTTCATGCCCCGAAGGGGTAAAACAGAAGTTCATGAAGCTATTCAAGAGTATTCCAAGTGCAGACGGTAAATGAGGCCGGTGGGGCTGTCACTGGGTTCTTTGGCATCGGGGCGAGCATAGCTGATCAGCTCAAATGTGATGGTGTTCTCCCCTTCGTGGATAAACTGGTCGATATCGATCAAAAATGGATCGGGGTATTCCGCGCCACCATACTCCTGCTTGAGGCTGACAGAATTCACCGTAATATGACAGGTGTCATCTGAACGCAGTAAAATTTCTGCCCGATGGATGGACTTGGCGCTGTCGATGGGCAGATCAAATTGAACACGAAATTTGTGCTGGCTTCCAGTCTTGGCTTCTTCCAGCAAAACCGTATCTCGAATCCATACCCATTGGCTCCCCTTGATACCGCGCCATCCATTTCCCATCTGACAAATAGAAGACTTTACCCAAGTTTCCTCTTGCGTGTTGTAATAGTCGGTGTTGATTCCACTGCCCATCACCAGAGTCTTGATTTGAGAAGTCAGGGGGTCGGCCTCTTCCATATCCACCACTCTGCTGGATTCCCACATGAGGTCATTCATCTCTTTCCAATAATAGAACATGCCCTTCTTTTTATTGATCACCATCATACTAGGCCGAGGAGTACTGCGCCCCAGATAAGGCCCGATATCGGCCACGATCACTCCCGAAGGAAGCTCCGGGTCAATCGAGATAAAAGAATGCGAAGGAATCTCGTCATAACTGTGCACAATGAGCTGGCCTTTGTTGCCCGGCGGGCTGTCATGCTCGATTTCGTCGTAAAGCTTTTGCAATAAAAGTAAGGAGGTTTTAATCTCGTTCATAAACGTATACTTGCCGCCCCCTTGCTTGGTGATCAGCTCCACCACCGGAGAATCAGGGTCCATCAGCAATAAACGAATTTTAATCCCGCTCAAAGCTTTTTCTTTGATCAGATCGCGGCTGGCGGTTGAGATCGAGAGCAAAGAAGAGCCGCCGATAAAAACTTCTTCTTTCACATTTTTAAATAATGCTTCAAAAGAGGTTGCTTGAGCCAGCTCAGAACGGTTTTTATAAATCCCGTGAATACCCAGACGAACCGCATCTGGATTGACAATTTCTTCCAGAGCTTCTTTATATTCATTGAAGGTCAACTCGCGCAAGAATACTTCGTAGCCCAGCGAGATCACTCCGATCAAAGAAATCAACAGGGCAAACTCGCGCACAGGGTGCAACCAAATGCTGTGTGAATCGAACAATTGCCCGGCACTGATATAAGCCGCCGCCCCAATCACAAAAATTGCTACAGCCAGAAACAGAATGCGATCACGCACCCATTCGCGAATATTCACGCCGCTACTTTTTACGGGGTCAGTCATAATTTAATATTTGAAGTTTTATAAAAAGGCGAGTGCCAAGAAAGTCAGCTCGCTATTGATATTACAAAATAAACCGCTATTTCACAATTTTGTTTTCGCCTTAGTTTTACAACACGATTGTTAGGATATGAATAGAGCCAAATAAAAAAAATTGTCCTTAACTCAGCCCAGATTTTCTTCGTAAATACCAGTCCATCACCAAAAAACCCAGCACCAAACCGTAGGCCCACCAATTATCCCAAAGTGAAAACTTTCGACTCTGACTATTGACCTGCACATCCGGATTGGCAAACTGATACGCATCGAGACCATCGTTACCGTTGAGACGGTGGTGCCTGCCGCCGCTGACTTGAGCAATTTTTTTGAGCAGGGTTTCGTTGACCCAAGGCTTTTCGAATTCGGCATTATCTTGCAGGATGGAGAACATGATTTCCTCGGTCAAAGATTCGCCCTCCAAATTGACTTTGATTTTGGCGGTATAAAACCCTCCCTGCTTTGGCAAAAAGGGAAAGACTCCTTCACCTTGAGCATCGGTTTTCAACTCTATTGTCTCACCGAGCTCTGATTTTTCTGGTTTCAAAGTCAGTGTGACTGACACCTCTGAGGCAGGCTGATAGTTTTGTTTCAGCAATTTGAATTTTATCAAGGCTTGCTCG
>JABIYR010000010.1 GCA_018702695.1 Nitrospina sp.
GGCACGCCTCAAGATTTTATGTTTCTGATTGACCATCTTCATCAAAATAATATTTCTGTGATTCTCGACTGGGTGCCTTCGCATTTTGCGACCGATGAATTTGCTTTGGGTAATTTTGATGGCACTCAGATTTACGAACATGCTGACCCGAAGGAGGGGTTTCATCCTGACTGGGGAAGTCATATTTTCAATTATGGAAGGAATGAAATTTCCAGCTTTCTAATTAGCAATGCGTTGTACTGGCTGGATGTTTTTCATATTGACGGGATACGGGTGGATGCGGTGGCATCGATGCTTTATCGAGATTATTCTCGTGCTGAAGGGGAATGGGTTCCTAATGTCGAGGGGGGGCGAGAAAACTTAGAAGCCATTGCATTTATGAAAAAACTCAATGAAGAGGTTTATAAGAACCACCCGCATACACAAACTATGGCAGAAGAATCAACCGATTGGCCTGGAGTGTCGCACCCTACGTACTCAGGTGGGTTGGGTTTTGGCATGAAGTGGGACATGGGCTGGATGCATGACACGCTGAAATATATGCAGAATGATCCCATTCATCGGCAATATCACCATGATCGTTTAACGTTCAGGATGCTGTATGCATATCATGAGAATTTCATTCTTCCTCTGTCGCATGATGAGGTGGTCCATGGTAAAGGTTCTCTCTTAAATAAAATGCCCGGTGATGATTGGCAAAAATTTGCCAATTTAAGATTATTGTTGGGCTATATGTTTTCTCAGCCAGGTAAAAAACTGGTTTTCATGGGAGGCGAATTTGGCCAACGTTCGGAGTGGAACCATGATAAGAGTCTGGACTGGCATTTGTTGGAATACCCACATCATAAGGGTTTACAGCTTTGGATGAAAAATCTCAACCACCTCTATGTCAAGGAACCGGCACTCTATGAAAATGATTTTTCACCTGACGGGTTTGAGTGGATAGATTGCAGTGATGCATCACAATGCACACTCGTTTTCCTGCGCAAGGGCAAAAGGGCCGATGAAAATATAATCGTGGCCCTGAATTACACTCCCGTTCCAAGGGTTGACTATCGCATTGGTGTTCCTGATGCCGGAGCATGGGGTGAGATTCTTAATAGTGATGCTGAAATATTTGGTGGAGGAGGTATCGTCAACCTAGGGCAGATACATAGCGAGCCAACTGCTTGGAACGATAAACCCTTTTCGGTTCGTTTAACGCTTCCCCCTCTGGCAATCGTATTTTTAAAAAGCCATAATAAAATCGATTAATTTAACATGAAAAAATTTATTTGCATCCACGGTCATTTTTATCAACCACCGAGAGAAAACCCGTGGTTGGAGGCAATCACCTACCAAGAGTCCGCACATCCCTTTCACGACTGGAATGAACGGGTTCACGCCGAATGTTATGCTCCCAATTCACAGGCACGCATTGTCGATGGAAAGGGTGACATCACTGATCTGGTCAATAATTACTCGCAAATAAGTTTTGATTTTGGGCCAACATTATTGAGCTGGATGGAAGCTTGTGCACCGGATACTTATCAAGCTCTGCTCAATGCGGATAAATTGAGCCAGAAACAATTTTCTCAGCATGGCTCTGCAATGGCTCAGTGTTACTCGCATATGATCATGCCGTTGGCAAATAAAAATGATAAATACACACAGGTTTATTGGGGCATTCGAGATTTTGAGTTTCGTTTTCAGCGATTGCCTGAAGGAATGTGGTTGCCTGAGACCGCTGTAGATTTGGACACGCTTGAAATAATGGCTGACTTAGGAATTAAGTTCACCGTTCTGGCTCCCCATCAAGCAAGACTATTAATGCATAACAACGCGACAGGACAGGAGTTTGATATTCATAAACCCTATCGCATCCAGCTTGAATCAGGCCGTGTTATCAATGTATTTTTTTATAATGGGCCTCTATCTCAATCTCTTGCCTTTGAAAATCTATTAAAAGATGGAAAACAGTATGCTGAAAAATTAATCCACAGTTTTTCTGGGAATACGGCAGAGCCACAGCTTCTCAGTGTTGCCACCGATGGTGAAACTTATGGGCATCATCATAAATTTGGCGATATGGCGTTGGCTTATACGCTTCGATACATTGATAATCATCCTGATGCGTGTTTGACCAATTACGCTGAATTTCTAGATAACTTCCCTCCGAAAAATGAGATTCAAATTATTGAAAAGACTTCATGGAGTTGCGCTCATGGCATTGAACGCTGGAAAAGTGATTGCGGCTGTGAGACAGGGGGGCAACCTAGTTGGAATCAAGAATGGAGGCAACCTCTCAGAGCGGCACTGGACTGGTTAAAAGGTCAGGCCGATTCGATTTTCACAGAAGTGAGCCGGAACAGATTTAAAAAACCTTGGCACGCCAGAAACAACTATATCGATTGTTTTAATGGTCAACTTAATATCGATTCGTTTCTTGCTGAACAGTCTGGGTATGACATGAAAGAATCTGAGAAAATTGTTGCGCTCAAACTTTTGCAAATGCAGCGTCATGCAATGCTTATGTACACCAGTTGTGGATGGTTTTTTAATGATATTTCCGGTATTGAAACGGAGCAGATTTTATCTTATGCGGGCCGGGTTATTCAATTGGCTGAAGAGTTGTCGAGTAAAAAGCTGGAACCAAAGTTTCTGGCATTGCTTGCGTTGGCAAAAAGCAATGTCCCAGAGAGGGAAAATGGCGCTCAAATATATAAACAAGTGATTAAAAAATCACGAATGAATTTTTCAACCCTCTGTGCGCATTATGCCTTGAATCGGTTGATCGACCTTTGTGATAACAAAGAGACCTTATATTCAAATCGTATTGAATTGTTAGATTTTCATAATTTAATAAATCACCGATCAAGAATGATTTATGGAACTGCAAAAATAACTTCAAACCTTACCTTAGATTCGAGTCAACAAGATTTTTGCGCCTATCATTTTGGGGACTATAAAATAAAAGTTTTTGCAAAATATTCCATCGGTCAAGAGGCGTTTGAAAATGCTATGGAGCCAGTTCCTGTAAAGTTTATAACAGGCAGTAGTGATGAAGTGTTGACGGAGTTGGAATCTATTTTTGAGAAAGAATGTTTTCCTTTGAATACCATGTCGAAGAATGAGCAAAAATCTATTTGTGATGCCATTCTATATTCAGCCATGTCAGAAAATGATGAGTCTTATTCCCGTCTCTATGACTCCTTTGAACCCTTGAGTCGTTATTTTATGGAGCAGGGTTTGACTCCGCCTAAGTCGGCATTAACTCTGATTGAGTCGATTCTGAATGTGCGGCTGTGGAAGGAAGTACAGAAAGAAGAACCAGAATTTCACTTGATTGAGAAATTATTGAGTGAGGTAGATCTCCATGGTGTTTCTTTGGAGGCTGAAACATTGGGGAAGTTTATTGAGAAGGGAGTTCATAAAATGGCTCACCGAATTGTGGATGACCCTGACAACTTGTCAATGCTGGAAAGTTTTGAGACCATTATACGGTTATTGACTTCCATGCCCTTGCAATTTGACTTATGGCAGGTTCAAAGTTTGATCTATCAAGTAAAGTGCTCTAATTATGATGAGGTCAATGAACGCAGTCAGCAGGGTGATGGCTTTTCAAAAAAATGGATTTCTCGGTTTAATGCGTTAGCGCACTCTCTTCATATTCAGGTTCCACAATAACTAATCTCAATGACAAATAATAATAGACTTCGATGTAGTGGAATTCTTTTGCATATAACTTCTCTGCCTTCCTTGTATGGAGTAGGTGATCTTGGCCCCTCGGCATATCACTTTGTTGATATGTTATGTCAGGCCAAACAAAGAATTTGGCAAATTCTTCCGATTAATCCCACATCTTTCGGTAACTCTCCTTATAGTTGCACCTCTGCGTTTGCTATCAATCCTTTGTTAATCAGCCCTGAACTTTTGATAGAAGAGGGCATGTTATTTGAGAGTGACCTCGAAGCCTTACCAGAATTTTCTTTTCAGCAGGTTAATTATTCGGCTGTTTTAGCGTTCAAACTCAGAGTTTTATTGAAAAGCTATGAACGATTCATGGCTAACGGATATTTTGAAGAATTTGATGAGTTTTGTAGCGGTAATGAATATTGGTTGCAAGATTTCTGTCTCTTTTCTGCCTTGAAAAAACATTTTTCAGAGCGTTCTTGGATTGACTGGGCTGAAGATATCCAAAGACGAAAACCTGAAACCATGTCGCGCTATTCAGAGGCGTTGCAAGAAACTTTGCAACAAGAAAAATATTTTCAGTTTGTTTTGTTTCGCCAATGGAATCGTTTGCAAGCTTATTGCCGTGATAAGAGAGTACAGATTTTTGGGGATGTTGCTCTTTATGTGAATCACGATAGTGCCGATGTCTGGGCGCATCCTGAATTCTTCAAGCTTGATGAATCCTTAAGGTCTGAGGTGGTAGCGGGCGTTCCCCCTGACTATTTTAGTGAGACGGGTCAGAAGTGGGGCAACCCTGTATTCGATTGGGATGCACTTCGTGATGATAATTTTTCTTGGTGGTTTATGAGAATGAAACATAACCTAGGGATGTTTGACCTAATAAGAATCGATCACTTTAGAGGTTTCCTTGCGGCTTGGGAAATTCCCGTAGAAGACCCCGATGCCGTGAGAGGTTGTTGGCAGAAATGCCCAGGAGTTGAGCTGTTTGATTTTTTGCAAAATGAACTTCCATCGATTCCTGTTGTTGCGGAAGACTTAGGGTTTATCACTCAAGATGTGAAAGATGCCATGACTCAATTTGGTTTTCCGGGCATGAAAATAATGCTCTTCGCTTTTGATGGCGATATGAATGAAAATCCTTATGCACCGGCTAACCATGTGCAAAACTGTTTTTTATATACCGGGACTCATGACTGCAATACCGTGCGAGGCTGGTATGACGATGAACTGACAGAAGAAACGAAGACTGAGCTGGAGAGCGTATTGGATAAAAAGGTTTGCTCTA
>JABIYR010000009.1 GCA_018702695.1 Nitrospina sp.
TGGCGATATGCGTGGTGGTATCTTGTGGGAAGGGAGCCATGACCTTCTGGATGCTCCATGAATCATGCGGAGCACTTTCACTGGGGGAATTGCTGACAAGCAGGACGAGAGTTAATATAAATATAATTTTCAAGGTGAACCATTTCATCGTTATGACAAAGCCTCCGGCAGGGTTTCAACAAAGGTAAGGATTTCATCTCGTACTCGGCGGTAATGATTCAGAGCTTCTGCTTCCGTTTCTGCATTTTTAGCAAGTTTTGGAGGGTCCTCAAAGCCAAAATGCACGACTCGGGTAGAGCATGAAAAAACCGGACAATGCTCATCGGCGTGCCCGCATACCGTGATGACGAAATCGAAAGGAATGGTTTCTACCTCTTCCACCGTCTGCGATTTTTGGCTAAGAATATCCACTCCGACCTCTTGCATGACACGAACCGCGTTGGGGTTCAGCCCATGTGCCTCCAGCCCGGCAGAAAAAGCCTGAATCGAGTTGCTCTTCAAATGTCGTGCCCAACCTTCTGCCATCTGGCTTCTGCAAGAGTTGCCGGTGCACAAAAATAGAATTTTTAGTTTATCGATCATGTTACTGAGGATACCACTGGCTAGGTGTAGGGCCAACCGGCAATATCGTTTGTAGGTTGTCTCGTTGCGCTGGTTTGCCTTGTTTTATTTTTCAGGTGTGTTGAGCTTGATTTTCGTTTAATTTTCGCTTATTCTGATGAGACAAAAAACAGCACGGAGAGGTAGAAAATGCATCTGACCAAACGTCAGCGCGAGATTTACGAATATCTCAAGGAGCATATTCATTCTAAAGGATATGCGCCCAGTATCATGGAGATTGGCAAACAGTTTCAACTGAGTTCGCCGGCAACAGTGCACAAGCACTTGACTCATTTGGAGCAGAAGGGGCTGATTCGTAGAGAAACTAATTTGAGTCGAGCGATTGAGTTGCTGGAAGAACCGGCTTTGTCGCGAGGATACCCGGTGCTGGGCTGTATCGCGGCGGGCAAGCCGATTGAGGTGATGGATCACCGTGAGGTGATGGCTTTGTTGCCGGATGCGGGAGACAAAGATATTTTTGTGCTTCGGGTCAAAGGCAGTTCGATGATCGAAGACCATATTCAAGATGGCGATTATGTGATTGTGGAGCGTCGCAATACGGCAGAAAATGGAGAAACGGTGGTGGCCTTGATCGATAACGACCGGGCTACTTTGAAACGGTTTTATCGTGAAAAGGGCCGGGTGCGTTTGCAACCAGCTCACCCGGACATGAAGCCGATCTATGTTGATGAAGGAGATTTTGCCATACAGGGCGTGGTGGTGGGTGTCTTGCGAAAGTTTGGCAAGTGAGTCCAGAATTACGCAAAATTTTGCATGTGGATATGGACGCATTTTATGTCTCGGTGGAAGAGGTGCTCGACCCTTCATTGAAGGGCAAGCCAGTAGTGGTAGGGGGAGACCCTGAAGGTCGAGGTGTGGTCGCGGCGGCATCGTATGCGGTCAGAAAATATGGGGTGCATTCTGCCATGCCCATTGCTAAGGCCAAGCGGTTGTGCCCGCATGCCATTTTTCTGCGTGGTTCGCACCGACAGTACAGCGAATATTCATCGAAGATATTTGCAATTTTAAAACAATATTCTCCTTTGGTCGAGCCGATGTCGATGGATGAAGCGTTTGTCGACTTGACGGGGTGCGAACGATTGCACGGCCCGGTACTGACATCGGCGGAAAAAATTCGTCATGAAATTTATGAGACGTTGGGTTTGAATGCTTCTATTGGCATTGCATCGAACAAACTGATGGCAAAGATCGCTTCGGCTTATTGCAAGCCCAGTGGCATGTTGTGGATCGCTCCGGGTATGGAACAACGATTTCTGGTTCCGCTCTCCCTTCAACGCATTCCAGGTATTGGACCAAAGGGCGGGGCAGAATTGCATCGCATGGGTATTAAATCTGTAGGCGACTTGGCTCGTTTACCGCAAGACCTGCTGGAGCAAGCTTATGGGAAGTGGGGGAAATCTCTTTATCGCAAGGCAAGGGGAATCAGCGATAGCGTGGTGGTGGGAGAGGCGGAAGACCCGCGCTCAATCAGTCGCGAGACGACCTTGGAAACGGATTCAGCGGACTCGTTATTTTTGGAGTCGCAACTCAGTTATCTAACTGAAAAAGCGGCGAGCCAACTTAGGGAAAACAATTTGTTCGCTCAAACGGTGACGTTGAAATTGCGGTTCTCTGATTTTAAGACGGTGACTCGGTCGAAAACACTGGATATGCCAACGGCGGAAGATCATGTTTTATTTCATACGGGGGTTGGGTTGTTTCATAAACTGTTCACGCGCCGGGTGCGGATACGGCTGATTGGCATTGCGTTCACTTCTTTGACGGCAAGCCCTTACCTACAAGAAGGTTTGTTTGATCAGAAAGGCGGGCGATGTTGGGATGACTTGTATCGGGGCATCGATCGCATTCGTCATAAATATGGTTTTAAATCGCTTTTGCGGGCGCGAAGTAGCCGCCGATGATCCATCGTTGTTTAGTTTTAAAGTCAAAACTTAAAATTATTCTTCCCGACAAGGGGAGTGAGGGAGTTTGTAATGAATCATGAAAAATTAAGAAAAGAATTTCCAGTTGTTGAAGAGTTGATTTTTTTCGACCATGCCCGGGTCGCGCCGTTACCCGAACGGGTGCGAAAAGTGGTGACGGAATTTATAGACGATGCCACGCGTTTTGGCACGGCTCATTATGAAACATGGATAACAGGAATCGATCGGGCGCGGAAAAATTTTGCCCGACTCATCAATGCCAGTACGGATGAAGTGGCATTTGTTAAAAATACATCCGAGGGGCTTGCCATCGTTGCGAATGGGTTGGACTGGAAGTCGGGCGATAATGTGGTCATTCCCGACATTGAATTCCCCGCTAATGTGTACCCGTGGTGGAACCTGAAACGCTTGGGTGTCGAAACCCGTATGGTGCATGCGGTTGAAGGGCGGGTGTTGTTCGATGATATTGTGAAACAGGTGGATGCGCGAACACGGCTCATTTCTATCAGTTCGGTGGAATGCAATAGTGGCTTTCGCACGGACCTCAATCGCATTGGCGCGTTCTGTAAGGAAAAAGGCATCTTGTTTTGTGTGGACGCGATTCAAAGTTTGGGCGTTATACCGATGGATGTGAAACGTGACCAGATCGATTTTCTCTCAGCCGATGGACATAAATGGATGCTCAGCGTCGAAGGGCTGGGAGGGTTTTATATTTCCAAAGAGGTGCTGGAAAAAATATATCCGGTGACAGTAGGGTGGGGCAATATGGTCAATGCTGGTGATTTTATGAATTATGAATTTGGCTTCAGGCCCAATGCGCAACGGTTCGAAGAAGGTTCGCTCAATACTCTAAGCATTCATGCATGGGGTGCGGCGCTGGAATTGTTGTTGGAGACGGGTGTTGAAAATATCGAGCAACGAGTGATGCGCCTTGGTGATGAGGTGATAGAGCAACTCCAACGACGCGATTTAAAACTATACAGTTCGACTCACCCGGCGGAACGTTCAGGGAATATTTCTTTTGTCATGGAACAGGATGTCAGCCGACTTTATGAGTGGATGCTGGAGAGAAAAGTCAAACTCACGGTTCGCGATGGTCTCGTTCGCCTCTCACCGCATTTTTATAACAATGAAGACGAAATTCTCAGATTCTTTGATCTGCTGGATAATTATATAAAGGAGAAATAGACATGGCTCTATTTGAAGAGATCGCAAAATTTCAAAAGGAAATGATGCCTAAAATCCCTCAAGACGTTTTGCAGACGATGCAAAAAACATCAGCCGAAATCATAAGTAAAAATTTGCATCATGGCGCGTTGAAGTCCGGTGACACCATCCCGGCTTTCACGTTGCCCGATGCAACCGGGGCCCCAGTCTCTTCCGATCAATTATTGAAGAGTGGTTTATTGGTGATCAGCTTTTACCGCGGAGGCTGGTGTCCGTATTGCAACCTTGAACTGAAAGCGTTGCAGAGTGCGTTACTGAAAATTAAAACTCTCAAGGCGAACCTGATTGTTATTTCCCCAGAGTTGCAGGACCATGCGCGAGTCACACAAGAGGAGAACTCGTTGGAGTACCCGGTATTGAGTGATGTTGACAATAGCGTGGCAAAACAATTCGGGCTTGTGTATGAACTGGGGGAAGAAATGACAGAATTGTTCAAGCACACATTTAATTGGGACTTGCAGTCTATCAATGGGGCGCAAAAAGTGGAGTTGCCTTTTCCTGCGACTTATATTGTGAATCAGGAGGGAGTCGTCAAATATGCGTTTGTAGATGCAGACTACACCCAGCGAGCGGAACCCGATAAAATTATTGAGGTGCTAAGAAGTTGCGGTGACTAACCGGGCTGGATAAGGGTGATAAAATTTTTCAGGTTTTCTTTTTCTCGAATTCCTTGTGCCAGTTTTAGTGCGTCTTCTTTGGTTTTAAATTTATCTACTTGCACCCGATAAACCAATTTTTCGCTCTGTGTCATAAAAGCGTTGTAGCCCTTTTTTGTAAGTTTACCTAAAAGGCTTTGAGCATAGGCTTTGGTTTTATAGGCCCCGACTTGTACTGTGTAGAGTTTTTTGGGTTGTGTAGAGTTTTTTAAAAGTTTCTTGCTGGGCTTGGTTTTGTCGCGGTTGGTTTTTCCCGAATTCCCAATATGATGTGGGGCGACCAGGGTCGCTCGCAAGGCATTCAAGGGAATGGGGGTTTCCACTTTTTGTTCGATGGCTTTAGGCGTATCGGTCAACGGAGCCATTTCGGTTTCTACATCGTGAACCTTATGAACCACAGCATTGACAGCTACTCTGTTTTTCGGCTCTGCCGCTATTTTAGAGGCAGTGGGTACGAGATTGTTGTCTAAGGTCGCTACTTCTTTGGGAGCTTCTTCTGCGGTATCATTTTGCAAAACCACCACTTCTTCATCGAGTGTCAAAGCCTGAGCCCATTCCGATTTGAGCTGCTGAAGTTCTTTGATTTTATTTAAATCGTTGGTGGCTTTTTTTGCGATCAGCAGATCGTCAAACTGTGTATTGGCCACGGCATTTTCTGGTTTTTTTATCAGCGCCGTCAACTTGTCAACCATCTTGGATGTCATTTTGCTCAAGTTGAGTTTGTTGGTGACGAATTGAATGGGGGCAAATAGGGCGGTGCTGATTCCCGTGGGAATTTTTCCAATGCCAGAAAAATCGTGTTCTGTTTGCTCGGCGCGCCAGAGAATCTCGCCGGTGCGTGTATCCACCATTTGTATGGAAACGCTAAGCTCTATCGAGGAGTGGATGATTAAATAATTCCGCTCTACTTTGTTTATGCGGCTGAAAACAATGGCATCGGCCCCCAGAATTTCGCCAAACTGCATGGGGTTGATGACAAGAAAACCGGATGGGTCGGTCAAATCATTTTGTTTTAGCAGTCCGTCGACAATATATTTTTCGAGCAAGTTGAATTTGGATTGCTTGAGATTGGCATACAAGCCTTGCCGGAACATGTCGGCCATTTCTTGTTGCCCCGAATGGCTCACTTCAATCGGTAAGATAGCTACCGTTTGGTTTTTGGATAAGCTATTGAGGTTGCCTGCCACCTTGGTCTGCAAGTTTGAGGCACAGCCCGAGAATAGAACCAGAAAAATTAACAGGCTCAATGCTCTGTGTAAAATCAGGCGTGAAATATTTGAGGTGATAAGTGTCATGCAGACCTTAATTAATGAGTCGTTGAAGCATCGAATTGAGCCATGCCCTCTTTATAAAACTTTTTTCCTGTCAGTCCATTTTTGTTTCTCAAGGTGCCAATTATCAATGAGCTGGTGACTTTGTCCGCCGCATTAATAGTGTAGCTCCCACTATAAAGCCCCGGTACGATCTCTTTTAGAGGTATATTTGATTTCCAGCTCCCGATATCAAAATAGCCTGTCAGCCCAGGGTCGCCTTTCAGGTTCACATAGATTCGGTCATTGGGTTTGAGTTTCAGGTTTGGCTTTAAGTTAGTTTCAATTTGAGTGATCTCAGGCAGGCGAATTTCACCTTTCCAGTTATCGGCCGGGTCGGGAATTTTTCGCATCATGTTGATTGAAAACAATTCTGCTGTTTTTAAATAAGCCTGATGAACTTTCACGTTGTCGATTTGATCTTGAATGATTTCGACAAGAGTCGGAGACAGAATTCCTGAATAAGTCATTTCCCTATGTTCTGTGTCCCAGAGAATGTCTCCAGTTCTCAGGTCGAGCATTTCAATTTTTGCTTTGATAGCCGTTTCAGCGTGAATCCCGCCAGTGAAGTTGTTGACAGACAGAACATTGGCGCGAACGATAGCATCGACGTTCAGAATTTCGCGAAGCTTTTCATGACTCAATGCTGAAATTTTTTTAGGGTCAGTGAAGCCTGCTTGTTGTAATTTTTTATCAATCGTTTCCAGAGGCAAGTCGACATAACCGAGATAGCTGAAATAATTGTAGAAACAGGTTCGAAACAATTTATGAGGCGAAATTTTTTCCAGGTCCGGTTCTTGTAACGTGAAGGGCAATATAGCCACTGAACGCGGTTGCATGCTGGGGTTCGTGTGGTTCTGACGAATTTCCAAGTCAACGGTGCCACACCCGGCTAGCAAAATGCCAACGAGTACGATGCATCGTTTCGCAAAGGAATAAATACGGTCAGGGCTCACTATGGGGCGCTCCATATAAATTGTTGATTAATTTGGCTTTATTTCTTATTTAGGGTTTCTCCAATATATGAAATTTGGTTGTTTTTGTCAATATTTTAAAGAATTTGTTTAAATTTGATGTTTTTGATGATAGGAAGCCTCGGCATCTTCGACCCACCTAGCATGATAATCAAAGAACTCAGATCTTGTCATCCTGACGAATCGAAGCAGGGTATTTGCTAGGCTCATGCACCGCTCTTGATAGAGCTGAGGGTCAAGGCCCCTTTAGTTATTCATCGGCATTTGTTGATTCGGTAATGAACAATATACTGTTATTAGGAGGCGCGGTTTGAAGGGCCTTGATTCAAAAAAACATATTTGTTAAAGTTGCTAATATTGAGAAACGTTAATTTCGAGGGCTTTTTGAATGAACAGTAAAAATATTTGGGTTGCGGCGTTTTTTACCGTTTCGCTATTTTGGGTTTCTGGGCCAGTGTTTGCAGAATCTCATATTACATCTGACCTGAAGGGAACGATTGATCAGGTTTTAGAGATTGTTTCAGACACTGATCTGAAAAAAAGGCCGACTGAAAGAAGAGAGAAGTTGCGTCAAGCCATAGCCTTGCGTTTTAACTATAAACAAATGGTGATGCGTTCATTGGCGAGTAATTATAAGAATCGCAGTGATAAAGAGCGCGAAGAGTTTACCGATCTATTTAAAAAATTACTCGAAAACTCTTATGCCAGCAAAATTGAGAACTATCAGGACGAGACCATTGAATATGCTGGGGAATTGGTCAAAGGCAACTTTGCTATGGTCAAAACGAAGATTGTTCGTAAAGATGGCACGGTCAATGTTGACTATAAAATGGTCAAAGAGGGCGGTCAATGGCTGGTTTATGACTTTGTAATAGAAGGCGTGAGCCTGATTCGTAATTACCGATCTCAGTTTTCTAAGATAATCAGCACCGAGTCGTACTCATCATTGGTCAGTAAATTGAGCAAAAAGATTGAAGACCTTGAATCCAGTAGCAAAACCGATGCGGAAAACCTTTAAGAAAAGAGAATAAGGTGCCCCGCATTATTAAAAGCTCTGCCCCCACTCGTATCGATTTGGCCGGAGGTACCCTTGATATTTGGCCGTTGCACCTTTTTTTTGATAGTCCCCCTACACTTAATGCGGCGATTGATCTTTACGCAACCGTAGAAATCATTCCGCGCAAAGACAAACGCATCATTCTGACCTCACGCGATTTGGCCTTGAGTGAAAAATTTTCCTCATTGCGGGCCCTTCCTGACAAACACCCTTTAGAGCTTATTGTGCGCACGTTGAAATTCTACGCTCCGAAATCGGGTTTAGAAATTATCACAGACTGCCAGGCCCCGGCGGGGTCGGGCATTGGCGGTTCTTCGGCGTTAAATATTGCTTTACACGGAGGTTTAAACCTTTTGACGGGGCAACGTTACGGTAAGGCTGAGATGATTGAAATTGCCAAAAATATTGAAACCCAGGTTATTAAGGTTCCGGCTGGGTGTCAGGATTATTATCCCGCCATGTATGGTGGGGTGAGAAAAGTTTTGCCGGGAGTCCAACATACCAAGACGGAAAAATTTTCCATCCGCCCGGCTGAACTGACCCGAAATTTTGTTCTGTGTTATACCGGGAAACCGCGAAACTCTGGCATCAATAATTGGGAGGTGACAAAAAATGCGGTGGATGGAAACCGAGCCGTCATCCGTCATCTGACATCCATTCGAGATTGCGCGATGGATATGGAGCAGGCGTTGAGCAGGGGTAACCTCAAAAATGTGGCTCCCATTTTTGATCGCGAATGGAAAGCCAGAAAACAATTGGCTCCAGATATAAGCACCCCTGAGATGGATCGATTGATGCGCGCCGCACGAAAAAAGGGGGCTTTGGCGGGCAAGGTTTGCGGTGCCGGTGGTGGAGGGTGTGTGGCTTTCATTGTGCCTCCTGCCAAAAAACAATCGGTGATTGATGAACTCACCTCAAAAGGAGGTTGCGTACTTCCTTTCCGTTTCGTTTCCCGTGGCCTACAAACCGTAGTGCATCGTTAGCAAAAGCTCTACCTGCAAGCAATTTTTCTGACTGAAAGCGTTCCCATGCTTAATTTCTGCTGGTTTGTTCGACGCCCAGTGGCCGGAAGACGACGATCAAAAGTGGGAGCAAGGTGAGAGAACCGATCAAGGCCACGACCATTGCCGCGCCAGTCAACAACCCGAAGTAGATGGTAGGCATGAATTCAGAAAGTGCCAGAATAGAAAAACCTAGGGTGATGGTCACCGAGGTATAATACATGGCTTTGCCAATGCTTCCATGACACCGGTTCATGGTCGCTAAATAATTTTGGTCGGTCTCGAACTCGGTTTGAAAACGATGAATATAATGAATGGTATCGTCCACCGCGATCCCCACCGTAATCGCGGCTATGGTGATGGTCATCATATCTAGCGGAATGCCTATCCAGCCCATGAGGCTCAATACCGTTCCTGCCGCAAGGAGGTTGGGTACGATGCCTATCAAAGCCATCGATACACTTCGAAACAAAATCATGAACATAAACATGATGGAAACAAAAACAACACCGATGGTGAGAATCTGTGAGCGGTACAGGCTCTGTAGCATATTGTTATAAAGCACCACCATGCCAGTGAAGTGAATAGTTTCAGGCTCGATCTTCAACTCATCAACGAGATAGGTACGAATTTTTTCTATAAGTTGAGAGCGTCGCAGAGTCGGGTCAGACTCAATCAAGCGCATGTTGATATGAATCTGGTTGGCATCTCGGGACAAATAGGGGTTGACCAGTGAGTCTTTGACATTCTCCGGCATGAGTTTGCGGATGAGGGCGAGGTCATAGTCATCGGGTTTGCGGCCCTTATCGAGTTGCGTGAAGACCTTGATCAGGGTGGAGATGGATTGCACCTTGCCCACTTCTGACAAACTTTCTAGATAGTCATGGATTTTCTCTACCCGGTCAAGCATGTTGGAGTTGAACCAATAATTTTGCTCTACCTCTTCCGACTCCTCCGCAAAGGGATCATCAAACCCCTCATCAAATACTTCTGTTTCGGACTGTTTATTTTCCTGTGCTTGTTTGAGGTAGTCAAAATATTTCTGGTCAGGATTCAAAATAATATCAAGCGGGGTGGTGCCTCCCAATTTTTGATCGATCACTTCCATGCCACGATAGATTTCGGTGTCGCTTTTAAAATGATCGATGAAACGGTTTTCTACTTCCAGCTTAGCAATTCCCCAAATACTGACCCCGGCAAGAATGAGTGAACCCCATAAAATGGCCTTGCGGTTGCGGTGGGTGAATGCGGCAATGGAAAGGGTGACATTGCGGGTGCCATCTTTAGAAAATCCGCGAGCTTCGGGTTTTAATAAAACCAGCGCCGCAGGAAAAAAAATGAAGTTCAACCCAAATGCCAGAGCGATTCCGATTGTCATGATCCAACCAAAATCGATCACCGGGCGGATGCCGCTGATGATCAAAGAAATGAAGGCAACAATGGTGGTGATCGCAGTATAAAAACACGGTTGAGCCATGAGGCGAACCACTTGCCAGACCAATTCCTTTTGGGTTAGGCCCGGGTTGCTATCGTTGATATCGCGGTAGCGCACAATCAGGTGAATGGTCAACGACATGGTGATGATGAGTAAGATTGAAACGAAGTTGGACGAGATCACGGTCACGCGCCAATCCATGAGACCTAAAAACCCCACCATAACCAGAACCGTGATGATGCAACAAATCATGGGCAAAGCGACCCAGCGTTTTTTCTTGAAAAACAGACTGAGCATGAGAATCAGAAACGCCAGTACGCCCAAGCCAAATGTTTCTAGGTCGTGTTTGATAAAACCGATCATGTCAGAGGTGATCATGGGAATCCCGCCAAGAAACATTTCGGCGTGGTCACGGTGCCGATCGATGATCTCTCGAACGGTTCTTATCATCTTTTCATCTTTGTCGAGCGCGTTGGCATGGTAGTTCAGAAAGGTTTGTTGGGCTTTCTCAAACAACAGCTCTTCTTCTTCGTTGAGCCCGGTTTTATTTTCCTTTTCGCGCCAGTCATTGCGTTGGTACAGGAGATCGAAATATTTTGTGTCTCGCTTGAAGTTGATCCGCATGATCGTGATCTTGCCATCGGGGCTCAATAGCAGGTTTTTATAGATAGGACTTTTCATAAACTCTCGGCGAGCCATTTCTCGATCTACGCCGGGGGTTTCGAGGGTGCGGATATCTTTGTCGAGCTTGGATATTTCAACACGCGGACTGTTCAGCAGAGGAACATTAAGAATGCTGTCGATGGAGTGAACCCGATTTAAATTGACAAGCTCATCGCTCATCGACTTTAAATCTGCAAGCACCTCATTGGACATCAGGTCTTTGTAGGGGGCATATGTGATGATCAGGAAATCGTCAGAGCCGTATGATTTGCTGATATTGCGATAATATTGCAGGGAGTTGTCATTTTCCAAAACCAGTGATTCTGCTGAGGCATCGAGCTTGAAACTGGGGATATGATAAGAAAAAAAACACACCACCAGAAAAACCATTATCAGGCTGATTAAGGGTTTCTCTATCACCCATTTTCGGTAAGTATTGGCTAACAAATTCAACAAGCAGGAAACTCCATCATAATGATATTAGCTCGGGTGCAGGGAATCATTGAGAAAAACAAGTTATGAAAACTCCAGCTAAAAAAGCCGATCAATAAATTCCGGATGATTTTTCGCTGGCTGTGTTTGCATCCGCGCAGGACCCGGAGCGAAAAGAAGATGTATTTTAACCTTATCCTCAAGCGGGTGCAATCTTCAAAAGTCAGATGCAACCGCATAAGATCTAAGAAAACAATTCATTAAAAAATTGTCTGAAAACACCTGACAAAGCGTCAGTTTCTGGTGTCAAATATCGCATATTCGATATTTGACTTGCGCATTTGAAAGTTTGTGGTAATATTTACCCACACTTTCTAATTGAATAATCGTTTCTCAGCCTTCTGAGGAGGATGCCATGTTTTCCAATAGCAGTATTCTGATTGTAGACGATGACCCGTTTGCTAGGGGCATTATCAAGCATCATTTGAATCGTTTAGGGGTTCGGTATATTTCTGAGGCGGGGGATGGGACGCAGGCTATTGAAACACTGCGCACAGCAAGAATGGATCTGGTCATTGCAGATCGCTATATGCCTAAAATGAATGGATTGGAATTGTTCTGTCATCTTCAGGCTAATCCAAATACACAAGACATTCCCTTCATCATGATCACAATGGAAGATTGTGAAATTAAAATTAAAGATGCACAGGAACTGGGCATCAAACATTACCTAGTCAAACCGTTTGGCGCTGATATGTTTGATAGTAAAATAAAACAAGTTTTGCTAAGTACTCAAGAAAATATCGCATAATAAAATTTGACCGTTGCGTGATATATCCTTTGTTTGACCGGTAAATTTTTTTGACGGTGTATTTTCTTCCCTGCAATGGGTATTTCCCGTTCCAACCATGTTAACCTGAGAGAGTTCCTACTCTTTGTGTTATCAGGTTAAACGTTTTATGACTTCTTTCCTTAAACCAGCACTTAAATATTTTGTCATTGTTATTGTGACCGTGGGGATGGGCGTTTCGGTCTGGTTTTTGCCAAAAGATAAAAAAGATAAACAGGAAAATAAGTCGATCACCTCTCCCATCGATGCCAAAAACGAAGCCGACCGCTACCTGCAAAAAGCATCGGAAGATTTTTTCTATCATGAGTTCGACCAGGCTATCAAAAACTATGGCAAAGCCATCTTAGCTTTTGAAAAAAATAACCAGTTAAAAAAAGCGGCGAAGGTTTTTGAGTCTCTCGGAGACCTGTATAAATTTCGTGGGAAAACGCAACAAGCTCAAGAGCAATATGTGCTGGCTATGGAATACCACCGCAAGATCAGTAATCCTTTAGGTGAAGCACGAGCGATGAGCCACGCCGGTGACCTGTTAACTGAGCAGGGCGACACGGTCTCCGCAGGGGCTTGGTATAAAAAAGGCGTGCAATTGTTGATCGATGTTCCGCCAAACCAGAACCAAGCACTGTTGTTCGAAAATATGGGGCGATTTTATTGGAAGGTTGAACAAAATATTCCTGAAGCCATCGTCTGGTATACCCGCGCTCGCAACAGCTTTTCTGCCTTAGAAAACCAAATGGGTTACGACCATATGTCGGCTGTGCTTAACAAACTACGGGGCGGCCAAAACCTGAATACCCACTGACACTCCCTTCCATTAAATTTCATACAATATGAGTATTTTTTTGTAATTTTAAACGCCCTTCCTGCAAGTTATCTAGCATTCGCCGTCAGGCTCAAAAATAAATAAAGTTTTATTTTCAATGGTTTACGAGTGTCTCCTGAGAGCGGTGATTGTTGTTGGCACGTGAATTGCTATTTTGTTAGTGATTTTGGGGCGTGCAAACATAAAAAGCAGATGTTTCGCCTCAGTTAGTAAATTTCAATATTGCAATGAAGGTGAACCATGAAAATAAATATGAGTAGGTTGTCCAAAGCCGATGCGAGTTGGTTTTTAGAAAAAATGCAGAAGGTTCAAGCCTTTTCAGTCCTTTCTAATAGTGAACTCATGCACCTTATTTCACAAATGAGAAATTATGAATTCAAATCTGGGACAACGTTGGTGAATCAGGGGGAATCGGCCAACTTATTTTTTATTGTGCACGAAGGTTTGGTCGAAGTTTCGGTGAAAAAATTTCTGTTTAGAAACAAAAAAGTAGCCCTCTTAAAATCGGGTAGTTTTTTTGGTGAAAGTGTTCTGGTTTCAAACTCCAAACGCACGGCGACCGTTAAGGCTCTCACAGACACCTCCTGCTATGTTCTACTCAAACCCAGCTTCCGGTTTATGTTACAAGAAAACCCACTTTTCAAAGAAAGCCTAAGAACAGTCTTTTCAAGACGAAAACTCCAACTAAGAAATGCTTGATATTTGTTGACACATGTACGCTATGTGGGGGTACGTCTAAGAGAGAGGCTTTAGAGGCTGTCTCAGAAGCGTGAGGAATTTATTGCTCGTTACTATCGTTGGTTTCGCTAGGCTGAGGAGTTTCTTCGTTTGTTTCTGTTGCGACAGGGCTTTCGTTACTTGCCGTATCAGTGCGGGAAGATTCATCGGTGCCGGTCCAGTCTTCTTCGGTGAAGCGGTCATTCATGGTGGACAGGTCTTTTTTGGTGCGTTGAATTCTTTTTAGCAGTAAGCGAGTCTCCTCATCTGGAAACAGGTCGTTGAGGTCATTTTCTTCTTCAGGAAAAACTTCGTTGAGGTCGATTTGCTTTTCTTCCGGCAAGAGAGAATCGCTTGCTAACTCGACACCCTCATTTTCCGGTTGAGACTCGGACGCAGGTTCAATCATTTCGTTCATGCTTGGGTCTCCAGAAGAATTCTGTGTTCCATGTTACTAATAATTTGAGTTCAATCACAGCCCCTAAATTTCTCTGAAAACAGAAACTAGAGGATGGTGCATCAATACCTCGCCAGCCAGATTCCGAGAAAGGTGGCAATCGCTACCATCCACAGGGTCATCTTGCTCAGGCCGATCATTTTTTTAAGCGTTTGTGGAACTAGCTTTTTGTTGCCAGGGTTCAAATCGAGATCGGAGATATGGATTCGTAACGAGAAGGCAGAATACATGCTGGCAAAAAATGCCCCGGCCACAAAAACCATTTTAATACCGAAAAGATTGTAGTAGCCGGGTTTCAGCCCCACTTGCGCACTGTAGTTTTCGAGTAGAAAATATACTCCCGTTCCAACCAAGGCGAGCATGCAAGCAAAAACCGTGGGAGTTAGCAGGTCGAGAACTTTATAGGATGGAGAGTTTTCATTGCGCTCCACCTTTTTATCTTCCACCATCGGCAGATAAATCTTCAGGCAAAAGACAAGACTGCCTAGTGCCACCCCTGCCGCCGACAGATGTATGAAAATAATGATGACATTGGTCATGATGAATGATTATTTCGCTTGTGTCAGGTATTGGAGAAGGAGACGCACTCCATAACCGGATGCGCCTTTTGTGGTGTAGGGCTTTTCTGCACCCCACGCGGTGCCTGCGATGTCTATATGAGTCCAAGGTTGGTCGCCTGCAAACGCTTTGAGAAATGCGGCGGCGGTGATGGTGCCAGCCCCCACACCTGGGGATGCGATATTTTTCAAGTCTGCGATATCGCTTTTAACGGCTTTTTCAAACTCTTCCCATAAGGGCATTTCCCACACCCGTTCACCGGTTGCGTCTCCGGCTTTTTTAAGGCGTGTGATCATGTCGGGGTCCGTTCCGATCACAGCGGCACCTTGATGGCCCAAAGCCATGAGCACAGCTCCGGTCAAGGTTGCTAGATCAATCACTTCTTTTGGTTTATAGCGTCCTGCATAAGTCAGAGCATCAGCGAGAACCAATCGGCCTTCGGCATCGGTGTTGAGCACTTCTATGGTTTTGCCGGACATGCTTTTTAAAATATCACCCGGCTTGATGGCTGATCCGCCGGGCATATTTTCTACTGCTCCGACAATGCCAACAACGTTGATGGGCAGTTTCAAGCTGGAAACGGCTTGCAGGGTTGCCAGAGTGGTCGCGGCTCCTGACATATCCATCTTCATTTCGTCCATGCCAGCTGAGGGTTTGAGCGAAATACCCCCGGTGTCAAAGGTAACGCCTTTCCCGACGATGACGGTGGGGGCTTTGCTTTTTGCGGTGCCAAAATATTCCAGCACGATCAGGGCTGGGGCTTCGTGACTGCCACGTGACACCCCGAGCAGAGCGCCCATGCCGAGTTTTGTCATTTCTTTTTTGCCCAGCACCTTGCAAGTGATTTTATTTTTACGCGCCATTTTTCTAGCATGGTTGGCTAGAAAAGTCGGGGTGGCGGTATTGCCGGGATGGGAAACCAGATCTCTTGCAGAGTGCACAGCGCTGATGATGATTTCGGCCTGTTTAATGCCTTTTTTCAAGTTCGACTGCGGAGTTCTGGATGCCGAGTTGAGAACCAATTTTTGCAGTCGACTGGGTGCTTCTTTATCGGCACTTTTATAATGGTCAAAGTGATACAAAGCCAGCCCAAACCCTTCTGCTATGGATGAAGCCAGGTCGTTATCGGAAAGAGTCTTTTTTGTTTTATCAAGTGTATCGAGAAATACAGAGGCTGATTTAAAATTAGATTTTTCGGCTACCTTCGCCGCGGTGCCAGAGGCCAAGCGCAATTTTTCCGGGCTGATTTCTTTATGCGGGCCGACTCCGACCAACAATATATTTTCAGCTTTAAAAGGTTTCCCTCCATGGAGTAATAATGTCTGGCTGGGTTTTCCGCCAAAGCGTTTATTATTGAATGCGGTGGTGATGGCACCATTGAGGGCGCGATCAACCTCTTTCAATAGGGCTGAAGGCTTTGTATCTTCCAGACAAGGAAGGATGAGGCATTCTGATTTAATATTGAATAGGCTTTGGTTGTTGAGGCTGATTTTTATCATAATAATTTTTTCACATTAAAAAAGGCCTGCCTTTTATAAAAAAGGGGAGGCCGTTTGAGATCAATGAGCTGGCACGGTCTAAGTCTATATTCATGCTCCAGTACAATCAACCTCAAATTTTAGTTTCATTGCAAGGGTTGTCGGCTCTATTTGTGGGTAGCTAGACGCTTTGAGTTTTCACCGGTCAGCTGTAAAAGGCGTTACAGGTTTTACACAAAGGCCCTGGCTGATGAGGGGTGGCGAGCGATGTTTTTCTAAACCCCTTAATAAACAGGCCTTTTGCTCCTCAGGCGCGCTTTGACAGCGTCCCCGGCATGGGTGTAGGAAGTTGAAAAAAGGGGCTTTATAAAATTGCCTAAAGCCTTTGAAAATCAGGTGAGAAGCAAGGATTGACAATCGCGTTGCGGGTCTCTAGAATGGCTGGAATTTTCCCGAGTTTTATGAGACATTGTTATCCCCTAGTAGAGGCCAGTTTATTGAATGGCAGAATACTGGGGTCATCAACTATTTAAACAAAGTAAATTTTTCGAATAACGACGGGTATCAAGGAGATCGTTCATGGAAGTCGTTGAAGAACAAGGCCAGACTGTTGCGCAGGAACAAGGCCAGATAAAAATAACCGTATGCCTGAGCCTGAGTGGAATTGCTGAAGGGAGTCAGGAAGTTTACGACGAGTTTCAAAAGCAGATTGGCGAGATGGAGGCCAATGCTACGCTGGGTGAACGAAAATGCGAAATGGGCCAAGTCGGGTGTCGGGGCTATTGTAGCCGTGACGTGCTGGTGGATGTTTATGTTCCCGGTGAGCCGCGTGTGACCTACGAGAAAGTCAAACCGGCGATGGTCAAAAATATTTTGAATGACCATATTGTTGGTGGCAAAGTTTTTAAAAAGGCCGCGGCAAAAGAAGATTATTACGAGACCTTAAAAAAGCAGACCCGTGTTGCTTTGGAGCATAGTGGTTCGATTGACCCTGAAAACATTGATGAGTATATCGGGGTGGGCGGTTATGAATCGCTGAAAAAAGTTTTGCAAACCATGAAGTCTGATGAAGTGATCGCAGAGGTCAAAAAATCGGGGTTGCGTGGCAAGGGCGGCGGTGGGTTTGTCACAGCCACCAAATGGGAGAAGGCGGCCAAGGCTCCGACCGATGCAAAAGGCACACGTTATATCATGGTCAATGGGGATGAGGGCAACCCGGCATCCTATATGGATCGCAGTATCATGGAAGGCAACCCGCATCAGGTGATTGAAGGGTTGTTGATCGGGGCTTATGCCATTGGCGCTACAGCAGGAATCATCTACACGCGTTCTGATTATTCCATTGCGGTCAGGCGGCTCAATAAGGCTTTGGAGCAAGCGCGAGAAAGAGGGTTTCTTGGCGACAAAATTATGGGGACGGACTTCAGTGTTGATTTCCGCGTGCACGAAGGGCTTGAGGCCTTCATCGGTGGAGAGTCGACGGCATTGATGCAATCGGTTGAGGGCAAACGTCCTTTTCCAAAAGCACAACCTCCTCATTCCTGCGACTCAGGGTTGTGGGGCAAACCAACGCTTTTGAACAACGCAGAAACCTGGGCTACCGTTCCCAAGATCATTAAGAATGGTGCCGACTGGTATTCGGCAATGGGCAATGAAAACGCTCAAGGTTGTAAAGTCTGGGCGATTTCCGGAAACTTGAAATACAACGGCCTGATGGAACTGGATATGAAAACCAGCTTTCAGGAAGCCATTGATGATTATTGTGGTGGCATTCAAAAGAAAAAGGCACTCAAGGTCATTCATGTCGGAGGTGTTACGGGTGGTTTCTTGCCTCCTGAAAAAGCCGACACCCAAACAGATTATGAAAGCCTTCTGGATGCGGGCGTATTGATGGGGCAAGCGAGTTTTGCGGCTTATGACGCATCGGCTTGCGTGATCGATCTGGCATTGTTTTCCATTGGTTTCAACGAAGGCGAAACTTGTGGAAAATGCACCCCTTGTCGAATTGGCCTGACACTCATTAAGAATAAATTGACGGATATCGCTGAAGGCCGGGGCAAGATGGAAGACTTGGACAAGCTTCAGGCTTTATGTGAAGAGATCAGCCAAGCCTCATTATGTGGGCTGGGAGAAACTGCCCCGAAGGCAGTTCTTACCGGGCTGAAATATTTCCGTAAAGAATATGAGCGTCATATTGTAGATCAGATCTGTGACGCGGCACGTTGTACTGGCTTGTATCGTTATGTGGTCAAAGAAGAGGATTGTGTCGCTTGCGGTGCATGCATCAAACCCTGCCCGACCGGGGCGATTACAGGGGGAACCCGTAAAGTCGCGGCGCATATTGATATGGATTTATGTATCAACTGCAATGCCTGTTATCAGGCATGTGGGTTCTTGGCGATTGAATAGAACTTATTTGAAAAAGCCCGCTGGCATTTGCCAGCGGGCTTTTTTTACATCATTATTGATTTGCCAAATGCGTTTTATGCAGTTTAATTCTTTTTAAGTATAAAAGCTCCATGGCGTTATTTTCCAAACCTTGTACATAGGGTTTGACTAAAAGGTTCTGCGCTGAAACAAAAAGAGGAATCATGGGTGCTTCCTGTTCGGTGAGTAAAACCTGTGCTTCATCATAGACGGCTTTTCGATCTTGCGGGTTTTTCAGTGTAGAGCCTAGAGCGACCAGCTCATCGTAACGCGGGTGCGCCCATTTCAGTCGATTATTGCCGCTGGACCCAATAAAAAGATTCATGAAATTATCGGGGTCGGGGAAATCGGCCCCCCAGCCCAGACGAAAAATCTGTGGAGGATCCAGATCCAACCGGCTGAGAAATACCTTCCACTCCTGGCTTTCAAAGTCAACATGAACATTGAGATGTTCTTTCCACTGCGCCTGAATAAATTCTCCAATGAGTCGATTGACATCGCCGGTATTAAAAGCGGCAGTGACTTTGGGGAACCCTTTTCCGTCAGCATACCCGGCTTGTGCTAATAGGGCTCTTGCTTTTTGTGGATCAAACTTCGAGCCGATATTTTCATTGTAAGCAAACATGCCTTGGGGAATCCATGAGGAGGAGGGCAATTCACCGCCTTTTAGAAATTCGGGGATGCGTGCTCGGTCAATGGCATGAGCAAAGGCTTGTCGAACGCGCCGGTCATTAAAGGGTGCTTTTTGTACATTGAAGCCGTAGTAATAGCCCCTTAATTGCGGCATGTTTCTATACTCTGAGCTGGTTTTATAGTTGGGGATGGCCACCGGCGGCAGTTCGATATAATCGAGCTCATTGGTTTCGTAAAGAGTCAATGCGGTGGTGGGTTCTTGCACAACAAAAATTCGGATGGCATCCACCGCTGGCTTGCCTTCAAAGTGTTGGGGATTGGCTTTCAATACCAGTTTATATTCATGCTCCCATTGTTCCAATGTATAGGGCCCATTGGTGACAATGTTTTCCGGCTCGGTCCAAGCATCTCCATATTTGAGGATGATATCTTCGCGTGCGGGGTAGGTGACCATAAACGTGGTGATACTGGGAAAATAGGCGACAGGTTTTTTTAGCCGAACTTGCAGAATATGGGGGGACAACGCCTGAACTCCGACTTGATCGGGATCGGTGATTTTTCCTGAATTATATTGGCTGGCATTTTCAATGTCGAAAAGAAAATATGCATACTGTGCCGCCGTCTCGGGGGCCAGCAAACGTTTCCATGAATATTCGAAGTCTTTTGCCGTGACGGGTTTGCCATCGCTCCAGACAACATCGTCGCGTATAAAGAAGGTGATGGTTTTGCCGTCTTCTGAGTATTCCCATTTTTTGGCAATGGCCGGTTGCGGATTTAATTCGGCATCGTACTGGGTCAGCCCTTCCATGATATTGGTCAGAATGATAATGGAAACACTGTCTGTCGCCAAGGTCCAGTCGAGGGTGGGGGGTTCCGTTTTAATGGACATGCGAAATACAGACGCATCGGTTGGGTACGAGGGACTGCAACCGGTGCTAGCCCAAAATGCGATTGCAATCGCTAGCCAGATAGAAAAAAGTGTGGTTTGCAATTTCATAATAGAGGCTTTTTCCACTTTTTGCATTGTCGACGATCCGGAGGGCGATGGCTTATTTTATTCAGGGCTCTTTTTATGGGTCTGAGCCAGAGAAAGTCCCATTATAAAATAAAGTAACATGGCGACCTCTGAGTCGTAGAAGTTGACCTCAAACAAACCTCCCGCCAGAAAACCCAATATCGCCGCTGTGGAACCCAAGATCAGGCTCCGTGTATTCGCATCGGGAAATTGAGCCCACTTTTTGTAGAGGGTTATAAAATAGGTGACCCAAATTGAGAGCCAAGTTAGCACTCCGAGCGCTCCCGTATCGACTAGCAACTGGAAGACATTACTGTGTAAGCCTCGGAACAAGGCAATATACCCGGAAGGATCAGGGTATTGAGAGTGAATTGTATCGACACATTTAAAGCCACAACCTGTGATGGGGTGGTCTTTAAAGATTTCCCATGCGCCTTTCCAAAGAAAAATTCTAACCTGAAAGGTCCAGTCCCGGGTGTCAGAAAGGCTATACAAACGGTCTTTGACACCTTCAGGGGCAAACAATAGAAGACCGATCAGAGCTATCGGAAGAGCCAGCAGGTATTTTTTGTTCCAAAAGAACGTAAGAAATATAGCTCCCACCAAAAATCCCAGCCAGGCCTGTCTTGTTAAGGTTAGCAGTAGGCAGAAGCCGATGGTTCCGACTGCCCCGAGTACCCAGTATTCTTTGGGTTCGTGAAATAAAAACCTTCCTGATGCCATCAAGCCCGTGAGCATTAAAATGCCAGCAAAAGTCATGAAATGACTCATGGTTCCCGAGACTCGATTTTGGTTGGTGATGGCTGTATCCCAAGCTGGTAAAAAGCCATTGAAAGCCGCAATCGTTCCGGCAATGATTAGCAGTTTGATGAGCCAATCCTTTTGCTCTTCATCGCGGACGGTATTGGCGACCCAGAAAAATATGACAAATTGCAGTAATTTTTTAAGGTGCTTGATACTGTTTTCTAAATCGATCGATGTGAGGGTCGCTAAAATACAGGCAAGGCAAAAGCACAGGATCGCTATGCCAACTCGCGTACCTCGCATCTCCTTCCATGTTTGAGTGATATGAGCTTTAATCAACCAAGCTAGCGCACCCAAAGAAAAAGAGATCTGGGTGATGCTGATGGAAAATAAAGAGAATGCCGCAAAGGCGTATAAAGAAATCTGAATCAGTTTGTCCAAAATTGGGACAGCTCGGTTTGATATGGGGACATTATTATCAGGCAAGAACTTCTCCGGCATTTAAAAATAAGGGTTTGAGTGAATCATGCGATAGGAACCATCCTTTTAAAGCGACCTCCCTGTTAATTTAGGTGAATTGCATCGCTTTGTTGACATTATGAACTAAAATCAGTTTGGACCCAAAAATACTTTTGATGGACACCAGAAATGAAGTCGTGGTTAGGTTTCTGCTATATAATGAGCAAGAAAACCATTGATTTAACAGGATAAGTCATTTATTTCTTTACTTTTCTCTTCACCTTTATAGAATGGAGTTTTACCCAGCATTGGGGAGATGATGGCAGACGATATTTCCTATATAAGAAAGTGGATCAAGCGTGGCTTGAGTAAAGATGGAAAAACTCTGGATTTTTCCGGACGAGGGATTGATAACGAAATTGCTACAGATCTAGCTGAAAACGTGGCGCTTCCTGATATTGAGATCTTGTACCTTCATACCAATAAGATTAAAGACTTAGGTGTGGAGGAAATGGCCCAGTCAGAATTTTTTGAGCCGCTTAAAGAACTCTGGATGTATGAAAATGTGATTGGTGATGCAGGAGCTATAGCTCTGGCAGAATCGGAACAATTGACCCGCTTGCGTTACCTTAGTTTGTATACGAATAAGGTTGGGGATGAAGGGGCCATTGCCTTGGCAAACTCTAAGCGACTTTCCAAGCTGGAAGTTTTGGACCTTTCGTTTAATCGAATCGGAGACCTGGGAGCGGAAGCTCTAGCAAACTCCACCCATCTTAGAAACTTGAAGGAATTGCATCTTGATGCCAATAAAATTGGTCTCAGAGGGATGCGGGCTTTGGCTCGCCTTTCTGGGTTGCAAAACCTACAAACCTTAAACTTGTCTTATAACCAAATCGATCCTCAAGGACTGGAATTGTTCAGTGATTCTAAGCGTTTGCGGGAAATGACTGCGGTGAAAACAGACTATCCTCTTGGCGATTGATGCATGCGGCTTGAAAATAAAGATGTGAGCTTAATTAAGACTCTGAATGAAAAATTAGCCGATAAGAATTCAATTCTAGATCTTTCCTATGAGCGAATAGGAGATTCGGGAATTGTTTTTTTATGCCGGAATAAAGATTTATCCCATGTCAAGAAGCTGGATTTGAGCTGGAATGAACTCACCAACGATGGTTTGAGTGCTCTTTCTGAGACAGCTTCTCTTGGTGGGTTGATGCATCTGGTTCTCAATGCCAATCAGATTGGAGACGAGGGAGTCCGGTGCCTAGCGGCTTCTAAAAAACTGCCTAACCTTGAGTCGGTGGAACTGGTCAATAATGAAGTCTCCGACTTTGGGGCCTTGAGCCTTGTTAAGTCCCAGTCTCTGTTGAACCTTGGGTTCATTGACTTGGAAATGAATCAGGTGGGACGGCAGAAACTGACTCAATTCCCAGATGGGGCGGTTGTTTCCAAGCTTCGTGTTCTCAATCTTCGCCGTAATCTTTTGACGGATGAAACCATCTCAGATTGGGCGCAGGCGGGAGCTTTTGAAAAAGTGGTCCATCTGAATCTGGGTTGGAATCATATTACCAATAAGGGAGCGAGTATTCTTGCGCATTCCCCCACATTGAGTCGATTGGAAATTTTGGCTATCGATTCCAATGATATTGGTGACCTCGGAGCTAAGGACATTGCTAGTTCCAAACACTTGAATAATCTGGTTCAGCTTTACATGCAGGATAATGATTTTGGGCGCACCGGTGAAATGGCATTGCGGACAATGCGGTCACGAATTTTGGTTGAGAAGAAAAAAAACGAGGATAAACTCAACCTCAATGAGCAGAGTTTAGACAATAAGGACCTGGCGTCTTTGGCGCAATATGAAAGGCTGAATGAAGTGGCCTCTCTCTCTCTGAGGAATAATCATTTTGATTATCGTGGCATTCAGGAGCTTGCGAATTCTCCCTATCTTTTAAACCTAAGATCTTTGAACTTGATGAGTAATAAGGTGGGGGACAAGGGTCTTCTTTTGCTGGCAGAGTCTCCGAACCTGTCGCAATTGGAAAGTTTAAACTTGGAAAATACCGGAATCACCGCTCTCGGAATTCTGGCCCTTTCCCAATCGCCGTATCTTAAAAAATTGAAAGAACTGAATTTGAGCGACAACAAACTAGGAGAAAAAGGGTTTCATGTTTTAGCGGGTTCGGATAATTTTAGAAACCTGATCAAGCTGAGTACTTCCGGAACGTCAGTGGGAGATGCGGAATTTCAGGCCCTAGTCCAGTCCCAGACGTTGACTCAATTGGAAGAACTGGAAACAATGGGTAACCTCATTACCCGGAAAAGTTTGGATCTCTTAGCAAGCTCCCCGAAATTAGCGCAGTGGAAAAAGATGGATCTACGTCGCAACCAACTTAAGGATGTGGACCTTATCTTCCTGGCGGATTCGCCAAAATTCAAAAATTTTGCGACACTAAGGTTTTAATTTCAGGCCCTTTCCATTTCAAAATTGCTTCGCTCTAAAAATAGAAAGCTCTAAAGGTTAGAACATGCCTAAGCGTTTAGCTATACTTTATGATTGCCCCTACCCTTTTGTGCAGGGAGGAGGGCAAAAACGATTGTTTGAAATAGCTCAGTATCTATTGAAGCATGACTGGGAGGTGGAGTGGTATGCTCTTAAGTTTTGGGAAGGACCTGATAGCTTAAAGAGTGAGGGCATAACCTATACTGCCGTGGGAAAACAGGTCGAGCTGTATGACTCTAACGGCAAGAGAAGAGTTTGGGAGACCCTATACTATGGAGCGATGATTGTTCCGCATGTAGAGTTGCGTCGGTTTGATATTTTGCTTGCTGGTCAGTGGCCATTATTTCATTTGATTCCGGCGCGTATTTTTTGCTTATTGGGCAAGTCAAAACTTGTGATTGATTGGTGGGAAGTGTGGGGCCAGGATCATTGGATTAACTATTTTGGGCTTAAAGGCATATTTGGGTTGTGCTTGGAAAAACTGCTGAGCCGGATCACTCCCCATATTATTGCCATCACCCAAAAAGGAAAAAAACAGCTTCAAAGTTTGGGTGCTAAAGAAGATGACATTATTTTTATTCCTAACGGGATTGATTTTGAAAAAATTCTGCGTGCAACTACAAAGTCAAAAGAGTTCGACCTGGTTTATATGGGGCGCCTTCAGAGTCATAAAAATATTGCAGATATTTTGCAGGCCGTAGCTTTATTAAAAGGCAAAGGGTGCTCTGTTAAATTGCAGATCATAGGGGGTGGCCCTGAAAAAAACAATTTGGAGGAATTAGTATCTACTTTGAAAATTGATGACGAAGTTTTTTTTCATGGCGAAATTGAATCAGACGAAGAGGCTTATGCATGGATGAAAGCCTCCCGTTTTTTTGTTTACCCCTCAACGAAGGGGAGTGGTAGCATTTCTGTTCTTGAGGCCAATGCTTGTGGGCTTCCCGTTATTGCTTATAAGACCGATCAGGGGATGGCAGAAGAGCTTATAGAAGAAGGCGTTAATGGGTATTGGGCAGATTCCCCCACCCCCGAGGCATTGGCAAATAAAATATTCCAAGTTTTTACGGGTAGTTCCTTCAATCAAGGAATGTTTGCGCAGAGTCAGCAAAGAGCGAAATGGATTGATCGATGGGATAAGCTAGAGGTGGATTACCGTAAGATAGAAGTTATAGAAAAAAAAAAAAAGCGATTTGACCTCGTGTATATGGGACGTCTTAAAGGGCATAAGAATGTAGACCACCTGCTTCAAGCGGTTGCGCTTTTAACGAAAATGGGCGATTTTGTGACGTTGCAGGTAATTGGTGGAGGGCCTGAGCTTAAGAAACTGAAAGCGTTAGTGCAAACGTTGAATATTGCCGATAATGTTGTATTTCACGGGGAAATAAGTTCAGATAGTGAAGCGTACTCATGGATGAAGGCATCAAGATTCTTTATTCACCCCTCAACGAAAGAAGGAGGTGGTAGTATTACGGTTCTTGAAGCCAATGCATGCGGTCTTCCCGTTGTAGCCTATAGGCATAAAAATGGAATTGCTGATGAATTGATCGATGAGGGAATTAATGGTTACTGGGTTGAAGAAGTTAGTCCCAAAGCTCTGGCAATAAAAATCCGCCAACTTCTTCTGGATAAAAGTCTGGACAAAAATATCAAAGGCGACTCCATTAAGTATGCTAGAAGGTATGATTGGCAAAACATAGCTAAAGAATATGATGATTTTTTTTCAGGGATTATGGCAGGAGGGAGACAGTTATGATTGAAAATATAAATGGGGTTCAAGGATGTTTGGCAATGATCATCCAAAAGGATTTCGGGTCATATGGTAGTCATTTTGCTACTTCATTGGAAAACCCACTGCAAGTAGGTGTAATAGAACGAGAAGCTGGAGATGTTATCTCGTCTCACAAACATTTGCCTGTTCAGATGGACCATTGTGGAACGCGTCAAGAATTTCTTCATGTTATGACGGGTAAAGTGCGTGTAACATTTTTTGATATTGACGGTCAAAGGGTGATCGATAAAGTTTTGGTCCAGGGGGATTCACTTTTACAAATATCTGGAGGGCATGGGTTTGAGTTTGAAGAACCCACAAGGTTGATTGAAGTGAAGCTGGGGCCTTACACAACTCTGGAAAATGATAAGCAAATGTATGAATAAAACAAAAATTCCAGTCAATGAGCCTTATTTGGGCCAACGGGAAAAAGAATTGGTCAATGAATGCCTGGAGTCGGGTTGGATTTCTTCTGCTGGAAAATACATTGAAAAATTTGAAAACCAGTTTGCAGAATATTGTGAATGCGCCGAGGGGGTTACAACCACAAGTGGTACAACTGCAATTCACCTTGCCTTAAAAAGTTTAGGAGTTGGGCCTGGTGATGAGGTGTTGGTGCCAGCATTCACAATGGTTGGCAGCGTATACCCCATTGTACAATGTGGAGCTTCACCTGTTTTTGTAGACAGTGAACCCGATACGGGAAATATGGATATTCAGGATCTTGAGAGCAAGATCACTGCATCGACCAAGGTTATTCTCATTGTTCACATATACGGTCACCCTGCTGACATGGATCCAATATGTGATTTGGCACGATCCAGAAACCTGAAAATCTTGGAAGATGCTGCAGAAGCTCATGGAGCTTTGTATAAAGGCCGTAAGGCTGGAAGTCTGGGTGATGTGGGGTGTTTTAGTTTTTATGCAAATAAAATTATTACAACGGGTGAAGGAGGGATGATTGTTTCCAACGATAAGGACTTGATAAAAAAAGCGAGACAATTAAAAGATCTTGCTCATGGTAAAATCCGATTTACTCATGAACTTCCTGAAGCATTTAATTATAGAATGACAAATATCCAGGCGGCGATTGGGTTGGGTCAACTAGAAAGAATTGAAGAGACGGTCAAGAAAAAAATTGCGAATGCCGAACAATATTCAAATTTATTAAAAGGTGTTTCTTGTTTAAAGCTCCCTGTTTGCCGCCCCTGGGCCAGAAATGTATATTGGATGTATGGAGTTCAATTGTTGGACAACGACCGATTTGCAAGAGATGAACTAATGACCGCTTTGAAAAATGAAGGGGTTGATACCAGGTCATTTTTTTACCCACTAAATACTCAGAAGGCTTTTCAAGGGTATGGAAAGCAGGACTGCCCTAAAGCAGAAATCCTTGGCAAACAAGGCTTCTATCTCCCCTCGGGGCAAACCCTGAAACCTAATCAGATCCAGAGGGTTGCCGAAATTCTTGTAGAACTTCTTCAGGCGTAGCCACCCAAAGTCGTCACCCTGTTAATGGAAATTTAGATTTGATAATGTGCGCAAATAATCTATGTGTCTCGTCATTCCAGTGACCATCACAAGCAAAAGTAATAGCGTCAAGGGCGATATTCAGTTTTTCTAGTTCTCCCACTAAATCTATAAATAGAATCTTATGCTGTGTTAAAAATTGAGAGATGATTTTATAGTGATTTCGGTCAGGGGAGAAAATAATGACTCGATGACCAACATGATTGGCTTTTGATAGTTTGTTGATCTGAATAACGGCGCCTTTAATCTGTTTCCAGTTTTTCGACCAATCTCTTGATCCGTAGGGAATATTTGAGGGGCTGAAACCATTTTCACTGCTAGCGAGCTTGTTTTTGTAGTAGAGGAAGGTTTTTTTTAAATAACCATATAATTCGTAGTTAGCTAAGGCCTCTCTTAACTGTTCTTTTATGCCCATCGCAGGGGGTTTCAATGTCTCATAGTGGTTCAGGTCGCTAAAATTTAAATGAACCAAAGCGCGATTCGACCAACCAAACTCTTGAGGGTCCACCTCTTCTAAATCTCTCCCCCACCCCTCATCTAATGAAATAAATTCAATGAGATACTTAGCACGCTCTAATTGCGCAAACTTTTTTAAGATTTCTAGGTGCTGAGTAGGGCCAGTCCCTCCCAGCCCATAATTCAAAAAATTCAGTTTCCCAGAATATTCTCTATAAAGACTATTGTGGATTATATTTTTATTTTTTATCATAAGTGCTTCAATATAAGAGTCTCCTAGGATAATGACATCCTTTTTGTCAGGGTTGAAGTTATAGTTGTTTTTGATCAGACCTCTCTCGTCAAACATATATGGTGTACTGTAACAATCTTTTTCATAAACATATTGAAAGTTTCTTTTATGCCACATTCCAATATCAGGGTCATATTGGACAGGCGAAATCCCTCCCCTAAAAGGCGAATAGGTTAAAAAAATCTCAAAAAAAACTGTGGCTAGAAATATGCTTATTGCAGTTTTGAAAAGTATCATCAGTAAAATTAAAAATTAAAATAAAGGAATTCCATTGTCTTATTGTTCGATATTTGGAAATTGTTAAGTTGGAGTAGGGAAAAAAATGCCAAAAATAAGGCAATGTAAATGGCCTCGGTTTTAGTATTGACTTGCCTTGCCCACTGCATGGAGTTCTTGGCTCCAAAGACTATCCCTAGGAAGAAAAGAATATAAAGTGCTGGTAATAATTCAAAGGCCCCTACTCCATTAAAGCCCAACATTGCTGTTAGAATTTGGACTGCGTTCTTCCACTCATCGGCTCTAAAAAAAACCCATGCAAAATTTACAAACAGGAATGTTAAAGCTCCTGAGAAAAAATAATGCATTTTGAATTCCGTCTTTAACCAAAAATGGTGAACGATAAGAGCGATACCATTTAGCAAACCCCAGAAAATGAAAGTCCAACCGGCACCATGCCACAATCCGCATAGAAAAAATGTTGTGATGAGATTAATACAGGTGCGTAATAAACCCGATCTATTGCCTCCAAGTGGAATGTATATATAATCCAACAAGAAGCGACTCAAGCTCATATGCCACCTTCTCCAGAAATCCCTTATGTTAAGGGCTTTGTAAGGAGAATTGAAATTTTCTGGAAGACGTATATTGAACACAAGAGCACTTCCTAACGCCATATCGGTGTAACCACTAAAATCAAAATATAATTGGAGGGTAAAGGAAAGGGAGGTGACCCAGGCTTGAAGAAGAGTGATTATTTCAGTCGCGTCAAAACCGCGCGAAGCCCATATTGCAAAGGTATCTGCAATAACTACTTTTTTAAATAATCCTATCGAAAAGACGAGCAAACCCGAAACAACATTTTTAGGATTAATTCGCCTATTAATAGGCTCATTAAGTTGTGGCATCATTTCAAGGTGATGGACGATTGGACCTGCTATTAATTGAGGAAAAAATAAAACAAAAAGAGCATAATCGAATAGATTTGTTTCTTTTACGGCTCCTTTGTAGCTATCAACGAGATATGCAATTTGTTGGAAAGTGAAAAAGCTGATTGCCAAGGGAAGAATGAAATTCAGAGGCTCAATTTTCGCATGAAAAGCCCAGTTCCAGTTTTCAATGAGAAAGTCCGTATACTTAAAGTACCCAAGTAGAGCAAGGTTTCCCAGAATCCCAAGCGCAAGAAATATTCTTCTAAAGTCAGTATGTTTTGATTGAGGAAATATGAGAATTCTGTTAATTCCGTAATTGAAAATGATTGAACCCAGTATTAACGGAACATAAAAAGGGTTCCACCATCCATAAAAAAATAATGATGCTCCCAGTAGCCAGATCCGAGATGCCTTATTACCCCAAAAACCATTCAGAAAGAAGAATACAAAAAAAGTGGTAGGGAGAAATATTAAAATGAATTCAAAAGAGTTGAATAACATTCAAAAAAAGACCAAAAAGTAAAATGTAAAAAAACGCATATACAGCTGGGTATCAGGCAATTATGGTATGAGATGACATATTCTGATGTGAAAAGTACCTACTGTGATAATTGTGCGATATGGAGTAAGAATTCATTCTATAAAGGTGAAGAAAAAAGTAAAGCAATATATTTTAGGCCAAGAGATTTTGAAATCTTGATGTCAAGTCTTGATTTTTGTGCGTGTTTGATACGTCCTGATACCCTAGATAGAATATGCGTGGTTCAAACAAAATTTAGGGTCTAACAAGTTTTGGTTCATAATAAAAAGAATTTGAGTCGGCGCGAGCTCTTGAAGTCAGGTGTTTTTCTAAGGCCTAACCTCGAAAAAAACTGCACGCCTCCTTGCAACACTTGAGGAATTATATACCGATACTTTGCGAGTTTTTCTTTTAAATTCAAATCATAGTACTCAGCTTCTTGGGCGTTGAGATAAAATGGCCTTAGTTATCTGCGTGTCATGTGATTTATGTTCAAATCTGTATAGTGAAAGATGAAAAGCGAATGCACAGGGTTTTTGATATGGAAGAAACCATATAAGATCACTAAAAATAGAATAATTTTAAGTTTAAAGGATTAATGACTTCTCATACCATGAAGGAAAAAACTAATACCGCGGCAAGGCTGGTTAAGAATTCAGCGTGGTTGTTTTTTTCTGAAATACTTTCTAAGCTAACAGCTCTTGGTACTCAGATAATTGCGGCTCGATATTTGGGAGACGAGGGATTTGGAGTTTTTGGGTTTGCTTTTATTGCCACGGGAATCGTGTTGGACTTTATTGATAATGGATTGAAAGTGTTTCTGACGCGCGCCATCTCGCGGGAGCCTGAATTGATGGGTGATTATCTTCGTAATATATTTGCACTCAAGTGGATTCTTACTTTTTTTTCAGTCCTCGTTTTCTCAGCAGGTCTTATTTTAATCCCTCTGGATAGTGAAACACTCAAGGTTGTTTCCATTGTAGGCATTGCATTAGTGATTAATGGGTACGCGGAAATGTACCTAGGTGTTTTTCGCGCATTCGAGAAAATGCTGTTGGTCTCGAAGTTAATGGTTTTTCAGCGTGCATTATTTTTTGTGCTGGGACTACTCGTGCTGCTGACGGGGTCACATGTGATGGAATTTTCAGAGGCATTTCTTCTTACTTCTATAATTTGCTTTTTTGTCACTCGAAAGCAGATGAGTAAGCCTGCGCAGGGCTTGAGAAGAAAGTTTGACTGGGTTTTGATCTGGAAAATTTTAAAAGATTCAATGCCAATATGTGGGGTCGTTTTTTTTAGTTACATCTATTTCTGTATCGACTCTGTTCTCTTGTTCCTCATGGTTGGAAAGGCAGGGACAGGCTGGTATTTTGCTGCATTCAAAATTATTGAATCTTTAGCCCTGCTTTTGGCTAGTGTTCGCGGGGCACTTTTCCCAATTCTTTCAAGAATCTGTTCACATGATGGAGGTCGTTTTGAACGGCTATGGAAAGAGGCGGCACGATACCTGCTTATTGTTGGTCTTCCTATTTCTGCTGGGACAGCGGTTCTTTCTCCTCAACTGATTGATATTTTGTACGGGGCAGACTATGAGATAACGGGGTTGGTTCTGCAGGTCATGGCAATTCCATTCTTTCTTCTGGTCATCAATGAATTCATTGCCTATCTTTTATTGTCGGCAGATAAAACGAGCAAGGTTTTAAAAATTGTAAGAACAGGAGCGCTGATAAATATTGTTTTAAATATTCTAATTATTCCGCAGTGGGGCTTGATAGGGGCGGCTATAAGTGCTGGTTTGACAGAGTTATTATTGTTTGTATTGTTTTTTAGAGCCATCAATAAATATTATGAGGAGACATCTTTCTTGTCTCTTGTCTGGAGACCAGCTTTAGCGGCAGTTGGAATGGCTTGGGTTATTGTTCAAATGTCATGGGCAATTATTCCATCAGTTTTACTCGGTATAAGTGTTTATTTTTTAATCTTGATCTTGCTTCAGACTTTTAATGAGTATGATTTTTTGGTGTTGAGATGTGTTTTTAATCGAACGAGTGATGAAAATCTGGTTGCGAAGCTTCCAGAGGTTTCCCTTCCCCTGTCCATCGTTATCGTTAGTTACAAATCGTTACAACATATTACAGAGTGCCTGAATTCCATTCAGGCTAATTTGGGGCAGAGTGAGTATGAAATCATTGTTGTCGACAATGCCTCAGGCGATGGAACTGTTGAGAGCCTGAGGCAATCGTTTCCTAAAGTTCACTTGATTGCCAATGACCAGAACTTGGGTTTTTCAAAAGCCAATAATCAAGCCATAAAAATTTCTCGTGGCGAATATATACTCTTGCTCAATAATGATACAGAAGTGCTTCATGGGTCTTTGGAAAATATGATGAATATAATGGCAAAATCACCACAGATAGGATTGCTGGGGTGTCGTTTGCTAAACCCGGATCAAAGCCTTCAGGAATCATTTGGCGATAAAGCAGGTTTTGTTCAAGAGTTTTTCAGGAAATTCTTGTGGAACAAAATTTATAAGAGTAACTCCAAATTTAAATTTCTATTGAACTGGACGCATTCGGAGGAAAAGGAGGTAGGTTGGGTTCGGGGTGCCTGCATGTTATTCCAGAGGAATGCGATCGCAGATGTTGGGTTGATGGATGAAAATTATTTCATGTATTTTGAGGATATGGATATAGGCTTGAGTTTGCGCAAAAGAGGCTGGGAGGTTCGGTTTACTCCAGAAGCATCTATCATTCATCATCAGGGTGTGAGTCAGTCGAAAGCTCCGCATCTAAAGGCCATGGCATATAGAAAGAGCCAATTGTATTATTATAAGAAAAATTATGGGCAGGTTGGATTGCGGGGGCTCAAAGCATATCTATTTTTGAAGTTTTTAAGCAATGCAGTCGTGAGTTTTGTTTACAGACGAAATGAAAGCGAAGAGGTTGTTCGGTTTCGCAGAGAAGAACGAGAACTGATTCGAACTTATCAATGACATGGAAGGTAAGAAGATAGAGCTGGGTTATACTTTTAACTCATCAGTCGTTGAGCTTAAAGGGGAGGGAGTTTTATTTTTAAATGGCTCATTACCTCGCTCACTTCAATAGATGTCAGGCAACTCAGGTGATCACACTCCGGAAACTTGCCATGATGGAAACAGGGCGAGCACTCGATTTTTTTGAATAAGATGGTGTTGTGAGAATCGGGTGATGCCCATTGATTTGGGTTGGTCGGGCCATAAATAGAAATAGTAGGTTTTTGCATAGCGGTTGCGATATGAAGAGGGCCGCAGTCGTTGCCAATAACTGCCTGGCAACGTTCAAATAATGATGCCATCTGTCCCAAGCTTAAATGTGTTGCATCAATACAGTTGGAAGACTCCAATGCTATGGTTTTTGCCACCTCCCGGTCTCCCGGCCCCCCTACCAAAAATATTTTACCGCCATATTCTTTTTTGAATTGTTTGGCCAACTCGATATAACGGTCAGCAGGCCATCGGCGAGTTGCCATGAGGCCTTGAGCCACATTATGTCCTCCTCCAGGGATTACGGCTAACACAGGGGTTTGTTCCAATACTTGATGCTGGCTGAGAAAGTCTGGAAGAAATATTTTGTCGTCTTTGGAATAATAGTAAAAAGTTCTCTCATATTTTACTTGCAAGTTTAACAGTCGCAATAAGTCCAAATAGCTTTCTCTCTCATTCTGATTGGGTTTCTGGGGGGCGGAGTCTGTTAACGTGATACCTTCGTTCCCTCTTGCAAAACCTACACGACGCGGTATGCCGACTAGATAAGCCAATACATTAAATTGCCAAGCACGATGCATTATGAAGGTAAGGTCGAAAGAATGCTTGCGCAATTGGAATACGATGCGAAACAACTCACGCAGTCGGTTGAACAGGTTGCCTTTGTATAGGGTATTGTCGTCCGCTAGTATGAATTCATCAATGCAAGGGTTATGTTTGACCGCGTTAAAGCAGGACTTCCCGGTCAACAAAAGAATATGCGCCTTTGGATAAACTTTTCTAAGGTTATCGAAGAAGGTGGAGGCCATTACCAAATCCCCCATAGCTCCTATTTTTATGAGGAGAATTTTTTTAGCATTAGGTTTTGACGGGAAGTGTGATGTCATTTAGGTGCTTTTTTATTTAGCAGAAACTCTAGATAATAGTGCTCCTAGAGCTTATTTGCTGAGTGAGGAGGGAGGGAAAGGTTGAGTCGATAAGTCAGCAAGACTGAGGCGATAAAAGAGGGTTCTTGTCAATTCTAATTCGATTCCATGGCATCGTTGAAAAATGCGAAAAGAATTTCAAGTTGAGCGAGCAGTTCTTTTTCCTCAAGCGAGTGGATGCGAAAAGAAACTGCACCCGCATGACCGCCACCTCCCATATATAGATCTCCAAATAATTCTTTGATTTTGTCTTCAGCAATACGTAAGTCTATGCCGGAAAAATCGACGGCTCTGCGAATTTTTATAAAGACACAGTCTATGCCTTCGGCATTTTTCCCTTCAAAAATAAGGACTCCGGCATGGCCAGATTTTTCAGGTACAGCATTCACCAAAAAATTCATGATATCGACAAACCAGTCAGATTGAAACGCCTGACAGTTCCCTTTTACCTCCTTATAGATTGAAGGCAGAAGGCTTAAAAAACCCATTTTACCCTTGTTCTCAATGCGTGCACTCAGCAAATCAAAACAGCCTTGCTGGTCTTGTGTCAGCCGGTTTAAATAATCCATGATTTGTTTGGGATCGCCAAACTTTGAAACTTTACAGTCTTCTACTCGTTTTTCATCTGCGTCACGCCAGCGGGTGATGATTTGTAGCTGGTCTCCGAGTTTGCTCATCCAACGGTCGTAATCATCCTTGTAGTGGATGACCTTGCCCCCCACGGTATCACCGAGCATTCCAGTTATCAGCCCGAGAATGATATTGCGCTGACTGAACGGATTAGGTCCCTCAGGGTTTTTTTTATGCAGTATCTCCAAAATGTCGCCAATGATTTCTGTGTTGGCATTGGCGTTTCGAAATAATTTAATTCCGTAATCAGTCAGCTCTTCGCTATCGGCTCCGAAGTGATGATCAATTTCTAGAACTTGGGGTTTTTTTGACAAGATATGATCTGAAATGAAAGTATAAAATGGCACTAATTTTGTGTTTGCTGTATCACAGAATATGACTGTTTCAACCTCATCCTTGATGGACTCAATCTCTTCTTTGCTTCTGAGAATGCAAATGGAGTTGTAGAGAATAATTTTTTCAAAAAAATCCAGGTTGTCACCCAGTGTCTCAGGAATGACCAAAAATACTTTTTTATCCAGCTGGTTTAAGTAAAGAGAAAGAGAAAGCATCGAACCCACAGAGTCCGGGTCGATATCACCACTGAACAAGAAGCAGTTGCTGGAATTAATCAGGTCTACGGCCTGGCTCAGGTTGGTGTCCCAAGTTGGCCCATCAATGGGTTTTTTCTCTTTCATGCTAAACCTTTTAACGAAGGTGAAATTTTGCGGAATAATCGGGTATTATAAGAGGTTTCCCTAGAGGTTGACAAATAAATTTGGCGAATTTCAAGGTGAATTAAAGGTTTTTTTTGAGGGATAGTTGCAATAACTTCAGGTGTTTAGCGGGGGCTCGGTTGGTTAGATTTACAAAAACCCTGGGTTGTCGTCAAAAATTTCGTTGTAATCCTCCTTGTTCACCCCATTAGTAGGGGCAGGGCGACACCAATCAAATTTAGCATCCCCCTCCTCATCATCCAAGGCCTTGTCCTGAGCCTTTGTAATCTTATCTGCAAAATCCTTCATGTCCAATATGGTGAAATCTTGGGCCCCGCATTGACATTCAGACTCGCCATTAACGAATTCAGTCTCGGATTTGAGCAAATAGGCCCTTCCGCAGGAGTCACAGGTGTGACCCTGATGGGTGTCGGCCAAATTATAAGCCAGCATATTCTCCCGGCATTGGTTGCATATTGCGTGATCGCCAAGACGGAACCCCTGAATCAGGTTTTCTAGGCTACAACCGCCACACTCTATGAGTAGTTCGAAAGGGCTATTTTCAGTCATGGTTTGATTACGAGTCTGAGCCTTCAGGAAATATTTTAGACATATCGCCCATTTTTTCCATGGCTTCTTCTTTAGACATTTTAGTGATATCAATGCCCATTTCCGCTAAGGCTCCAGAGAAGGGGCATTTGCTGGCACTGCTTTTTGGTTCTTCGCCTTCAACGGCGGGTGCGGGCTTTTCAGTTTCTATCTCTCCCGCTTCTGCCATGATGACCCAATGCATTGATTCAATGGTTTGCTTTTTTTCGGAAGCGATTTTTTCAATCGATTCTTTGGTTTCAGGGTGCTTGACCATTGCGGCGGCTTCCTGATATTTTTCCAAGGCTTTTTTCTCAAATTCAACAGCTTCTCTCAATGCTGTAGCGGACTTAGACATTGTCGGATCTCCTGACAAAATTAATGAACTCATTTCGTAATACTTTAATTAGAACTTAAAAATATACCAAATCCTGTGCTCAAATAGCAATAACCTTATCCATTACGCATTGAATCTGTTGTGTCGGTGTGTTGCGAGAGTTGATGAAACCTGACATAATGCGCTCATGAAAAAGATTATTATCATAGGAGGCGGCATCGCTGGGCTGGCGGCGGCAACCCGTATTCAGCAGGAAATTTCAGCAGGAACCCAGCTAGAATGTGCTCTATTTGAAGGCAGTGAGCGATTTGGAGGTAAAATTTCCACCGAAAAGATGGACGGATTCGTCATAGAGCGAGGCCCCGATTCCTTCATCTCGCAAAAACCTGCGGCGATTCAGTTCTGTAAGCAGCTCGGCATTGAAGACCATTTGGTCGGCACCAATCCAGAAACTCCCAACACCTATGTGTACACGGGAGGTAAGCTTGTGACCATGCCAGATGGTCTGAGTCTGATGATTCCGACAAAGTTTTTGCCTTTCGCGTTCACTCCTTTGTTCAGCCTAATGGGGAAAATTCGTATGGCATTCGACCTACTGATTCCCAAAAAGGCCGATGACAGCGATGAAAGCTTGGCTTCGTTTGTGCGTCGACGCATGGGCGAGGAAGCATTAAGAAAAATGGCCGAACCCATGTTGGCAGGCATTTATGCCAGTGATCCCGAAACGATGAGCATTGGCAGTACCTTCCCCATGTTTGTCGAAACGGAGCGTAAATACCGATCTCTCATTCTGGGAATGTTGGCAAGAAAAAAAGCCATGTTACTGAACGCCAATAAACGACCGGCCAGCAAGTTCAGCTTATTCATGACATTAAAGGATGGTTTGGGGGAAATGGTCGATACGGCGATTAAAAAGTCTCCCGATGTTCAGTTTCAATCTGGGGCAAGGGTGGAATCTATCTCCGGCAAAGAAGGCGACTGGTCGGTGTATCTGGAAGGCGGAGGAGAATACAAAGCCCAAGCTGTTATTCTGGCGACACCAGGTCATATTACGGCTCGGCTCCTGCAACCAGTTGCTCCTGCTGCCGCAGAAGTTTTAAAGCAAGTCAAATATGTTTCCACCGCTACCGTTACCCTTGGTTATAAAAAAGAAGGTTTTTCTCACGCTCTGGATGGGTTTGGTTTCGTGGTCCCCAAATGCGAAAATCGCAGCATTCTTGCCTGCACTTGGACCTCATCAAAATTTCCTCATCGCGCTCCAGAAGGGTATGTCATGCTACGTTGTTATTTGGGCGGTGCGTTGCGAGAAGATATTGCCGAAAAAGATGAACACACCATGACCCGCTTGGTCAGGCAAGATCTCAAAGAAATAATGGGCATCGAAGAAAAACCGGTGTTTTGCAAAGTATTTCATAACCGAAAATCCAACGTACAGTATCAAGTGAATCATTCCGTACGCATTGATACCCTCATGAAAGAATTGGATGCTTTCCCAGGCCTATTTCTGGCAGGCAGTGCTTACCGTGGAATAGGAATACCTGACTGCATTCAGAGTGGCAATGAATCGGCTGAATCAGTGATTCAATTTCTTGCGGACAAATCCAAAGCGGAAATTTAGCATCTAATCTCTCAGACCATATTAAAAAGGAGTTTTTATGAAATGGGTTTCCGCCCTGTCCCGGCAAACAGATATTGACGGGGCTATACAAGAAGCGGCTGAATCGATCACCCAACAACTGGGTAGCGATCAAGCCGATTTGACCATTGTGTTCGTTTCCCCCCAGTTCAAGGAATTTTATGACAAGGTTCCCGACTTGATCAGCCGGTATTTTAAACCGGGTCTGGTCTTTGGCTGTTCAGGAGGGGGCATCATTGGCAATGGCGAAGAGGCTGAGCAACAGGCGGCCATCAGCATCACCAGCGCACAATTGCCGGGTGTGAAAATTCAACCCCTGCAATTTGAAACCACCGAGTTGCCAGACCAAGACACCTCTCCTTCTGTATGGAGAGAATGGCTGCAGGTGCAAGTGGAAGACAACCCACATTTTGTTTTTCTAGCAGACCCTTTTTCATTTCAAGGGGAAGAGTTTCTGGCAGGAGTAGATTTTGCCTACCCCAATAGTAAAAAAGTAGGTGGGCTGGCGAGCGGGGCTCAAGCCTTGGGTGGCAATGCCCTGTATCTGGGAAATAAAATTTATAACAGTGGGCTGGTGGGCATTGCATTGAGTGGTGATATTGAAGTCGATACCATTGTCGCGCAGGGGTGTCGCCCCATTGGGGAACCTATGCCCATTACGAAATGCAAGGAAAACCTGTTGCAAGAGCTGGACGGGAAACCTCCACTAGAAATACTTAAAGAGATCCACGAAACATTATCAGATTCCGACAAAAAACTGATCCAGAGCTCGCTGTTTTTGGGGATAGAAATGGACCCCATGAAAGACAACCCGAAACAGGGTGATTTCCTCATTCGTAATTTGATGGGTGTTGATCGAGAAAGCGGTGCGGTGGCGATTGGAGCTTTATTGAGAAATGGACAATTGGTGCAGTTTCATTTGCGTGATAAAAAAATGTCGGCAGAAGATTTGGATGTCATGTTGACCCGTTACCTCAATAAAGGCAATGCTGAAAATGCTAAAGGGGCCTTGCTGTTTTCATGTCTGGGGCGAGGCCAATATCTTTATGGAAAAGCCAATCACGACACCGATATGTTTCACGGTAAGCTGGGGAAGATTCCTCTCGGTGGTTTCTTCTGCAATGGCGAGATTGGGCCAGTGGGAAACACCACGTTCTTGCACGGTTATACCAGTTCTTTCGGGATTTTTAGAAAAGCCAGTTCCCATCAATAGGTTTGGGACCCGCAGGTCATGATTTTTGTGGCGAGTGAAGGGTGAACTCGGCGTGACGAGATTGTTCTTTTACAACCGCCACAAAAACCTGATGTTTTCACAGACGGTGCATTCATGAAGATTACCATATTGGGTTCGGGGACTGCCGTACCCTCGCTGGAGCGGTGTTCCTCTAGTGTGCTCATTCAGGAGGCAGGCACCTATACCCTAGTTGATTTTGGCTACGGGACCCTGAGACAGCTTTTAAAGCTAGGCATCACCTACCACGATATCGATCGCATTTTTTTTACCCATAATCACCCCGACCATGTCAGTGACTTAATCCCTTTTTTATTTGGCGCGCGACATCGCCCCTCAGCAAGAAAAAAGAATTTGGAAATTGTGGCGGGGCCAGGGTTCCGTGAATTTTTCAACGCCCTCATGCAGGCTTTCAAACATTGGCTGATTCCGACCGATTACCAACTCACCATTACCGAGGTCGATGAAGGAGCAAAACAGTTTGGGCGGCATCAAGTTGTTTTCAAAAAGGTTCGGCATATAGAGATGAGCCGAGGCTATCGGTTTGAGAATTCTGCTGGAAAGTCGGTGGTGTTGTCGGGGGATACTGATTATTGCTCGGCAATGATCGAATTAGGTAAAGAAGCCGACCTTATGATTCTCGACTGTGCCATGCCGGATGGAGAAAAAATATCCGGGCATCTGGTTCCTTCGTTGGCAGGTAAGCTGGCTCAGGAAGCCCAATGTAAAACACTTTGTCTCACCCATTTTTATCCACCCTGCGAAATGGATGTCATCGGCGAAACCGTGTCGGGTATCTATGACGGTGAACTGGTTTTAGCTTATGATCTCATGTCATTTGAACTGGGCGATTGCAATGCCGACTAATAAAAAAATCACTCGGAATCTTTCCCTCCCCCTCTGCGGTCTTCGATAAAATCCACCACAAACATGAACCCACGGATAATTCCGAGAGTCGCAAAAATACCCACGAGTAGCTGTAACAGGGGCGGTAAAGTAACGACGATATCTTTAATGCTTTCAATGAGCTGTGTAATGTCCAAGAAATACCTCTGATACGTAGATTGAGAAAAGAGTCCCTATTTTAATTGTCGGGACAAGAATACAGAAGCTTGAAATATTGTGCAATTCTCATCTCACTAAATTCTTGGTCACAGCCGGTGGCTGGCATTGCATTTGAGAGCAGAAGGCAACGCGTGAAATTTGCAATGTTCAAGGTAGAGCCTTTAAAAATCAGAGGAATATGTGGCAAGCCTTAAAAACATTTTATTCTTCCAGAATTGGGGGTATATTCCATTTTTTTCTCCGGTATAATTGAAGGCTATGGCTCTATATTAAAAAGGGGTGAGCGCATGCCAGCTTTATCATATTTTATTTCAGCAATTTTCTTTGTTTGTTTTCTTAACGCTCCGGTCGGGGCGGCATCCTTCACTGATAATCAAAATGGAACCGTGACAGATTCTGCAACGGGTTTGGTTTGGCAGAAAAGCGACTCCTTTCATGACCTGAAAAAAGGCCTCAACTGGTATGACGCTTTAGATTATGTCACGCGAAAAAACTCAGAAAAATTCGCTGGGCATGATGATTGGCGTCTGCCTACCTTAAAGGAGTTGAATGCCTTATGGCGGGCTTCAGGAAAGATCAAAAGTAAGGATGGGGAAGTTCTGGGTCTGGCTCCGGAATTTGACGGCGGTGGAAGCTATTATATTTGGACCGGAGATGAACGAGGGTTAGACCATGTCTGGTATTTTGGTCTCGGTCAGAAAGAAAACTATTTTAACCTGAAAGATCTGGCAGACTTGGAGCAAGGTGTCAAAATGGTTCACTCACTACCATGACAAGGGGTGAGGTTCGACAGGGCTATATTATTCAAGTTTCATATATGGGGTGGGACTAAAAATGAAACCAAATATCTCCTATTCAAAGCTTGCTTTACTGGTGTGGGCCGTTTTAGGTTACGCCCCTTCATCGGCGCTAGCGCAAATGCATGATATGGATCATGCCCCATCTGGGCAGGAGTACCGAATGCCTATGGAGCATGAAGGTCATGGTGCGGAACACGGTGAGGAAAATTTATTTCATACTCGAGGGTCGCACGACCAACCCGGTTTATCCAAGCCTGAAGAGAAAGATGCCAAAAGCTTGCTGGCACGCGGCCGGAATATTTATTTACATATGTGCGTGTTCTGCCATGGAAAAGATGGCAATGGTGGCGGCAAGGCGGTGGAATATTTATACCCGTGGCCGAGAGATTTCAGGAAGGGAATTTTTAAATTCCGCTCCACTCCCACAGGCACGCTTCCTCGTGATGAAGATTTATACCGAACCATCATAAACGGCATTCCCGGTACCTCTATGCCTGCATGGAGAGAGGCGTTGAGTCCGGAAGACACTTGGGCTTTGATTCACCATATTAAGAATTTTTCAGCACGCTTCAAAACTGAAACGCAGGGAGAAAAAATAGCCATGCCAGCCTCGGTGGTTTCGTCCCCTGCATTGGTGGCGCGAGGCAAGGAATTATTTACAGAATTAAAATGCTCGCGCTGTCATGGTGATTCTTTAACTGGCGATGGGGAACTGGCAGAATCTCTCATGGATGCTTGGAAACATGCGGTATTTGTGCACGACCTGACCAACCCCAATTATATTAAGAGCGGTCATACGCCAGAGGATCTTTTTAGAACCATTACCTCAGGGTTGGATGGAACGCCGATGGGCTCTTATGTTCATGTGCCAGAAGAAGACCGTTGGGCGTTGGTGCATTATATTCGGTCCAAGTCAGTGAAGGAATTTAAAGAGGCGGAGTTTGAGACCGATATTTATTCGTTGCCGGTCGAGGTGGAACTGAATACCGAACCTTTCAGTCCGGTGTGGAAGGGCGTGGCGAGTACAAGTTTGGTATTGCGCCCGTTGTCAGCAAGGCGGGGAGCGGTGGAGTTTATCAATGTCGCATCGGTGAACAACGGTGAGCAGTTGGCAGTGCGCTTGCAATGGGAGGACCCCACTCACGATGCTTTTTCTGAATTACATTCCGATACGTTTCGAGATGGAGCGGCCGTACAGTTTGCATTGGGAGCGGTTACGCTTCATACCCACGGTCATAATGAACCCTTTTTTGGCATGGGCAACCGTAGCAAACCGGTGAATATCTGGCATTGGAAAGCCGGCCTAGAAGAAGCACTGGAGGCTGAAGATGACTTGGAGTATGCCGGAGGAGGCGTGGATATGGACGCTCTGATCTATGGCGGCATCATGTCGAACCCGGTGTATCGGCTAAACACCACCGGTGAAAACCCGGTGGAAGAATTGAATGCGGAAGGCTTTGGCACGATAACACCTCAACCTGCTGCGAATCAAAATGTTGAAGGTTCTGGAGAATGGAAAGATGGCATCTGGACGGTGGTGTTTCTCCGCGATATGCCAAAAACAGGAAAATGGGATGTGGATTTTGCCCAACGTATTGACCCGGCATTGATGGCATTTGCGGTTTGGGATGGCGTCAAAGAAGACCGGAACGGACGAAAAGTGATCAGCGTCTGGCAACGATTCAATATTAAAAAACCGAAGGTTGCACCTTGAAGAAAAATATTTTATGGGTCGTGCAATGCTTCTTTTTAGTTTTGATGTTTTCTCCTGTGCAGGCAGAGTCTGCAATCGGGGTGGGAGAATTGAACCGTTTACTACAGGTGCATCAGCCGAAAAAGCTACAGTCAGATATAGATCTGAATTCGGGTGTATCAAAAAAAATAAAACTTCGGCCAGAAGGGGAGGAAACGCTCTTCACCATTCCAGGGTTCAAAGAATTTGGTTGCGCCGAGTGTCATCAGGCCGAACGATTGCTGGACCAGTCTATCGACCGGATGAAAAAAACGCTGGATCGTTTGGCTGCGACCTTTCCTACTTCGCCGCTATTGAAGCAATTCATCATCCAGTCTTGGTCGGATGAGTGGCTTCGCCCCAGTCAATTCGCGCACACTACTTTTGATACCATTCGCATTTCTCCCGCCGCTATTTTAGTGGACAGTCGAGCCTACGAGAACGCAACACATCTGCATGAGTCGTTGCATTTGACGCAACCCTTTTTGGGGGTGGCGAATGAGTTGGAAGCATATGGTTTGAATATCCGCGCTGACCCGCGTTTTCTGTTTTTGAATTTCCCTTATTTTTCCGACACCATCACGGGTTTTTTTATTCCTGATTTTGCCGATATCCTGGCTAGATTTTTTGACCGCGAAGTCAAAGAGACGATGAAGGTTTTAGGAGAAGATAGCGTTGTCCCGAAAGAGGTGCAATGGTATTTGATGCCTTTCGAAGATGACAACTTGAGGCGGGTGGCGACCGCCATTGAAAAGATGGAACCCGTGTTGCAAGAAGTGTCCCGCTTGAATCGGGTGTATCCTTTGCGCTCCGCATACCTCGGCGAACAGACCCATGCGGTCTCCTTATTGCTGGATATCGCGGCGGTAAAAATACTACCGCTTCCGCCTTTGAAGTTATCCTCCGCGGCATTGCAAGAAGGGTTTGAAATAATAGAAGTGCAATTCAATAAGTTGGATAACACTCGGCTGGGCTATCGCATAGACCGTAAACGCGAGGCCCTCATGACGTTGACTTATCATATGCGGCTGAAAGACTCCGCCACTCGATTGGGAATTTATTTCCGGTTTTTAAAACAACGTTTCATCAATGCCGATGGAGAAATAAAGCTGGTAGTCCCTGATGAGGACGATTTGAAATTATTTGTGCAAGAAAAACAAAAGGCCATTGCAAAAATGGCAGAGTCTCCCAAACTCACCCCGATTGAGAAGGCAGGGGCTTTGAGGATGTTGAAAAGTATTCCCAGTTTCATTGCGAGCGAATGACGGGCCGTTGCAAGAGAGGGTCCGCTTTAGCTTCCTTTTTCAGTGCAGGGCTGAGGGTATATTCTTTTTTGCTAAAAAATAATAGTTATTAAATTTCTAGTTTCATTTTTTTGATGCGTGAGTAGAGGGTGGTGGGCTTCATTTTAAGGAGTTCTGCCGCGCCATTCATTCCAGTTACTTTGCCACTGCATTGGCGCAATGCGTTGAGAAGGTTTTCTCGTTCCTTGTCTTTCATTTCTTGCTCTGTGAAGAGGGCGCCTTCTGCTATGGGGGATGAGGGTTCGGTACTTTTCTTTGCAGTTTTGACAGAGGGTAGATTCAGCAATAGTTTCCCACCTTTTGACAGGATAGCGGCCCTCTCTAGGACATTTTGCAATTCCCTGATATTTCCCGGCCAGTCGTAATTTTGCAGATCGAGTAAATTGGCTTGAGTGATTCGAGGTAGAACGACATTCAGTTTTTGCGCGGCGATTTTTAAGAAATGAGCCGCCAAGGCAGGAATGTCCTCCATACGTTCGCGCAGAGATGGAGCTTCAACAGGAAATACATTCAGTCGGTAAAATAAATCTTGACGAAATCGTCCGGCATGCATTTCATCCTTTAGGTTGCGGTTGGTGGCGGCGATAATACGCACATCGACGTGTCGGGTTTTATCGTCTCCCACTTTTTCATAAGTGCCTTCCTGAAGCACGCGCAGTAATTTACTTTGCAGGTCTAACGGAATTTCCCCCACTTCATCGAGGAACAGGGTTCCCCCTTCAGCCATTTCAAAACGCCCGGCGCGATCTTTAATCGCTCCGGTGAAAGCCCCTTTGATGTGCCCAAAAAACTCGCTTTCGTATAGCTCTTTGGGGATCGAAGCGCAGTTGACTTTTATCAATGTTCTTTTATTGCGTGCGCTTCGATTGTGAATTTCACGCGCCACCAATTCTTTTCCGGTCCCCGATTCTCCGGTGATGAGGACGTTGGCTTCAGTCGGCGCGACCAGTTCAACCTGACTTAAAATGGCTCCCAGCGCCGGACTCCTGCCGATAATTTCTCCATAGGCTTTGGCACTCATTACTTCTTGACTGAGGTACGCGTTTTCTAATTCCAACTGCTGTTTGAGTTTTTGTATTTCTTCTTCATCTTTTTTGCGTTGACTGATGTCATTGAATACCACCACGGCCCCAACGCACTCCTCATCCTTAAATATAGGGGTGCTGGTGTAGTCAACCGGAAAGGAAGTGCCGTCTTTTCTCCAAAACACTTCATCGGAAACTTTATAAACCTCCGTTTTTTTAAAGGCCGCATAAATGGGGCAATCAAGATGGGAGTAGGGACTGCCATCGGGTTTGGAATGATGCACCATTTTATGCTGACATTCACCGATCATTTCTTCGGCATTGTAGCCGGTCATTTTCTGTGCCGCAGGATTGATAAAGGTGGTGTAACCGGCGGAATCGAGGCCATATATGCCTTCGCCGGCGGATTCAAGAATGAGTTCAATGGGATATTTCATGGTCTGTGAGTAGTCAGGGGTTGATGGTCTGTGAGTCCTAGTATAAACGAAAATTCAAATTATAATTACGTAAAATCGTGAATTACGAAATATAGATTATTATTTTATTTCATATTCTGTCAGTTAAGTCTTTATGAATAGGCTAGTTATGTTGTTTTTTAGGCTTTGGCACGCAGTCTGCTATGTGGAGGGAAGAATATGATTAAAACATTTTTTGAGAAGGAGTCCCTCTGATGAGCAGGAAAAGAGAAACAGTACTGGTAACGGGTTCTTCGAGTGGTATCGGGCTCGATATTGCCCGGGGATTTTTGGAGAAGGGCTTCAACGTGGTGTTGAACGCGAGGAATGAGAAAAAACTTTCTGAGGCGGCCCGGGTTTTGGGTCAAGACAACCCTATTGCTTGGGTTGCGGGTGATATTGGCAATAAAGAAACCGGTGAAAAAATGGTTCGTGCGGCGGTTGACCGTTTCGGCGGTGTCAATGTGTTGGTCAACAATGCCGGGATATTTGGAGTGAAACCTTTTCTGGAAAACTCGGAAGAAGATCTTGATGCGTTCATTCATACCAACCTTAAGGGAACCTACTTCGTCAGTCAGGCGGCGGTGCGGCAAATGAAGAAACAAGGTGGCGGCAGTATTGTGAATATTGGCACGGTGCTGGTTTTGCATCCGACGGCAAGTCTTCCCGCAACAGCCCCTCTGGTTACCAAGGGGGGTGTGCATGCCTTGACTACAAGTCTGGCCAGTGAACTGGCGGCCGATAATATTCGTGTCAATGCAGTAGCTGCCGGAACTATTCGTACTCCTTTATGGGGGGATGCGGATGTGGATTCTTTTAGTGGGACAACATTGATGAATCGAGTCGGCGAGGTCGGCGAAATAACGGAGGCGGTGTTCAACCTTGCCGCCTCCAGTTTTACAACGGGTGTGATCCTCCCTGTGGATGGCGGGTATGTCCACGGTCGATCTTAATTTATTTATAAAAAACCAACTTAAAAATAAGGAGAACATCATGCCAAGAATGAATGCAATTGAACCGGAAAATGCTAACCAAGAAATGCAGGAACTGTATCAGCAAGTTGAAAACAATTTGGGAATGCTCCCCAATATGGTGAAAACTCTGGCCAATGCACCGGTGGTGGCAAAATCCTATATCAGCTTTTGGAACCTGATGGAGCAAGGGGTATTGCCGACATCTTTAAAGGAAAAAATTTCCCTGCTGGTTTCCGAGGCCAATGGTTGTTCATATTGTATATCGGTTCATTGTGCTTTGAGCAAGGGCGCAGGGCTGGCCGATGAAGAGGTGTTGGACAGTCGTCAGGGGCAGTCTCCTGACCGCAAGACCGATCAGGCTCTTAAGTTTGCCAGCCGGATTCTTGATACTCGAGGCGCGGTGACGACGGATGAGATGGATGCTTTACGCAATGTGGGTTACACCGATCAGGAGATCACAGAAATGGTTGCCCTGATTGTGTTTGTTCAGTTCAGCAACTATTTCAATAATGCAGTGGGGACGGTCAACGATTTCCCCAAGGCAGATGCGTTGGTGGCAAATTAAATAGCTCGGGCCCGAAAATAATATCGGGCCCGTTGTTATTTTTATGAAAGGGAAAGAATCATGAAAAAACCAGTCAGTGATATTGCTTTCACATCTGCAGTGAAGACTCAACAAGAGCGTTTTGGTTCTCGCGCCGGATACGCGAACATGGAAGAAAGTATTGGATGGAAGGATATCGTTTCGCAAGATTTGAAGGGCTTTATTGCAGAGCGGGATTCTTTTTACTTAGCGACCTCCAATGCAGAAGGGCAACCTTACATCCAGCATAGAGGTGGCGATAAAGGCTTGCTTAAAGTTGTGGACGAAAAAACTCTGGCCTTCGCCGATTTTTCTGGTAATCGGCAATACATCACTCTGGGAAATCTGTCAGAAAATAACCGGGCTTTCATTTTCTTAATGGATTATGAAAACCAGCGCCGGATAAAAATCTGGGGCACGGCACATGTTGTGGAGGAAGACTCGTCTTTAAAGGCTCAAGTGGTGGACCCGGAATACTCTGCACGTGTGGAGCGATACATTGTTTTCAACGTGGAAGCCTGGGATGTGAATTGCCCGAAGCATATTCCTCAGCGCTATAGCAAAGAACAGCTACAGGCGTTGACACGACCTTTGGCCGATGAAGTGAAGAGGCTTCAGGAAGAGAACCGTTTATTAAGACAAGAAATGACAACTCATTAGTCTGGAGATATTTTAAAAAATAACATCCAGTTTTGATAGTAGAGCTGGTACTTATAATTAATTAAGGAGAATGCAATGTCACTCAGTCAAATCAATCGTCCCCCGCTTCCTCCCTTTACTTGGGAAACAGCGTCCGAGAAAGTGAGAATAGCGGAAGATGCCTGGAATACGCGTGACCCGGAACGGGTGGCATTGGCTTACACCCTTGACAGTGCCTGGAGAAACCGTGATGTGTTTCTTTCGGGACGCAAGTCTATCGTACAGTTTTTGCAAAATAAATGGGCGAAGGAACGAGACTATCGTCTCATCAAGGAGTTATGGGCTTTTGCGGGGGCGCGTATCGCGGTACGTTTTGCTTATGAATGGAATGACGGTGCTGGCAGTTGGTTTCGTTCCTTTGGAAACGAGAACTGGGAGTTTGCTGAAAATGGGCTCATGCAAAGACGCATCGCAAGTATCAATGACCGTCCTATTAAGGAAAAAGACCGTAAGTACAATTGGCAACTGGGGCTTCGCCCAGAGGGTCACAAAGGTTTATCTGACTTGGGTCTTTGACGTTGAGAATTTATCTTCAAGAAGCATCTTGCCCTGCCGCTTCATCTAAGAGAAACAGACAGAGATAGATCAGACAAACCGATAGAGTCTGATTGAAACCCAATAAACCGTGGGGTGCCTTGGGTTCGGTCGGTGTTTAGAGCTTGTTGGCGGCGGTGACGAGAGCGGGGCCCTTGACATGGTCTTCCAAAGTTTCCGCTTGTACTTTATCTTGCAGTTTCATCAAGGCATCGATCACCATTTCGGGTCGTGGTGGGCATCCTGGAATATAAACATCCACCGGGATCAATGTGTCAATTCCCATCACTGTGGAATAGTTATCATAAAATCCGCCAGAAACCGTACACACTCCATAGGCAACCACCCATTTGGGTTCGGTCATTTGGTTGTAGACCTTGGTCAGAATGGGTGCTTGTTTATGACTGATCGTGCCTACTACCATGAGCAGGTCGGCCTGACGCGGTGAAAACCTTGGGAACGCCGCTCCCATCCGGTCGAGGTCGTAACGTGGGCCAGCCACAGACATGAACTCCATTCCACAACATGCAGTGATGAATGGGTAAATGAAAAACGAATATTTTCGTGCCCAGTTAATTGCCTGAGTCATTTGAGTTACGATTACGTTATTGCCGAGACTCATCTCGGTCTCGGTTCTGTATAATCCAGCCATGCCATCCACTCCATGAATTGAGGTTATGGGATGCATAATAAAATATTTTGAGCAAAATATCCAAGAAAATCTCCATTCTCCGGCAAGGTATGGGAGAAGCGGGCCTCAATGAGCTAAAACTATTGTTTAGCGGCAGGGAAAACCGGGGCAGAGTGCCTTTTAATCTAACTCCCGTTACAGGAGTGGGCCTTGCTTGCTGGCTATAAACAAGTGTATAATCGGATAAATTAGTGAGAATGGGTTCCTAATAGAAAAATCAGCCTCTTGCAGGGTTTCTGTGCTGTGCTGGGTTGTCTGAAATAATTGTTGGAGAATAAGAATTATGGATTATAGCGGCAACAAAACTTCTGCCGGTCAGGAAAGAATTCTGGCTGAAACGGAGTCGATTATCCGAATGCATTTGAGCAAGGACGGAAAAACCCTAGACCTCACTGCTGTTTATTTGAAGGAGTATGGAGCTAAGGATATCGCCCGCATGGAGTTTTTGCGGCCTTTAACAAACCTAGCTTTTGGAACCAATCTATGCGGTGCTAAAGGGGCCAAGTATTTGGCTCAATCGGAAGTGCTGGTCAACCTGACTTCCCTAAACCTGTTTTATAACCGGATCGGCAATGAAGGCGTGAAATACCTCGCTGTCTCTGACAATCTTTTGAGCTTGCAGAATCTGGTTATTACGGATAATGAAATCACCGATGAAGGAGCCATCACTTTGGCGAAATTTCTCCCTCTGTTCACCAACCTGGTGCGTCTAGACTTACGCCTCAACCGGATTAAAGATGATGGAAAAGATGCCCTACGAGAAGCGCAAAAAATGTCTAGCGTTAAACACCTGCTCCTCGACAAAGTAGAAGGTTTTCAGGTGAAAAGTTAGCCGGGCCTCACGCCCGGTGAAAAAAAATCTATACCTACTGTATTCTTTCTCACCTTGACTTGTTATATGCCGTCGCCACGGGCGGTTAGCCCAATGGGTTTAAAGTCACCCTGTCGTTGTCGAATAGAGGCTGAATATCGCTGAAGTCGATTCCCACCAGATCAATGCATTGCCGTATGTCAGAACTTTGATAAATAATCTGCCATAAGCGATTACCCAATTCCTGAATATTTTCCAAAAGCGGAGTCAGCCCGTCATGGGTGCGTAATATTTCAAATAGATCGATCTCCAAGGGTTGCCATTTTTGCTGAACTTTCAGGATTTCTCGATACAGCTCCAACTCATGCTCAATGAGAGGAAAGGTGCTTCGAAGAGGGTGTGCTTGAGACGATTTTGGGAACAGCGATTGAAACTCTTTTTCAATTTTTCCCACCTTCCAGCCAGTGAGTAGGTAGCCCGTTAAGTCGCCGTGTAATAAGTTGATGGTTTTAGCCAGTTGCTGGACCGGGTCAATTTGTTCCGCGTGCATTTCTTTTATGAGCACCGCATTGGGGTAGTCGTTGCTGATACGTTGTTTGATTTGAAAAAGGCTGGCATAAAGTTCGCGCAATACTGAGTTCAAATTTCCAATGGCGATGGGGTCGTTTGGGTCACGGCTGTCTTTTAAAGAAATGGTTTCTACTTCCAAGTCTCTTTGGGTGGTTTCGATAAAATTGATTTGTGGAATATCTAGCAGGCGGTAAAAAGTCTCTGGTTTTAGAGCCAAGTCAAAACCAAACTGGTTCAGCACATATTCACGGATTTTTCGACATTTGACGACATCACGAAATGTTTCGACCGCTTGTTGCAACGGTTCGTTGGTGTCCGCAAAAGGTTGGACAGCCGTTTCAGAACCCAATAGTTTTTGTAAGACGCGTTTTGGTTCTCTCAAATGCCTTTTCCTTTGTTATTTCGCACGGTGGTTATATTTTTGCGCGTATCCTTAAATCAAACTTACATGAATTGTTGATTAAATGTTGCATGAACCCCCTGAATACAGCAACATGGAAATATTATTCAACATGATTATGCGGGTTTTGATTTACGAAGGCCATGAATTACATGGGATTTTTTCAAAACTCTCAATACGACGCAACCTCTTTTTCATAAAATGATTTCAGGAAAAAATATAATTTGCCTTGAAGAAGACCTGAAAGAATCGGAGCACTTATTGGTTCTTTTTAGGGAGCGGCTTGAGAACGCATCAGAAATTATTGCCGATGACGGTGACCCCGAGCAAGAAAAAAAACGTATTCTCAAGCTGGTTTCCTCTCGCAAGAAAGGTTTGTCCGCGATCCGCGAGATGGTTAACGGTAAAAGAGATTTAGACGCTTCCAATATCAGGCACCCCAAATACTTCTCTCGATTGAAGCAAATCGGTCAGATTCTGCTAGGTATCCGGTCTACGGCAGAGACCCTTGCCTTTGAGCAGTATGAATGCAAGCTAGACGTGGTGACGCAGGAGTTAAGCAAGTCTTTGGCGAGCATCGCAGGTTTGTTTCAGTTTATTACCCCAAATATTAGAAACGAAATAAACATTCTTAACAAGTATTATCGGCTTCCTTCCAATATTCAAAACTCCATCATACCTGAGCTGGAAGCGTTGATGGAACAATTTGAGGAAGGAGAAATAACGCTTGATGCGTTTATAAATGGCTACGAAAAAGAAGGTGAGCGAACTCAAGGCTACGATGAATTAAGAGTTCAGGATGGCCTGTTCTCAAAATACCAATTCTACGAAAACAGCCCGCAGGATTTTGCGGAGATCAATTTGAATTTTCAGAAATTTTTTAAGCCGGCTATTGATTTTATGTCAAAGCGGACCTCAGAGCCAGATTTTAGGAAATTGCTGGATCGCATGCAAAAACTCCCAGATACGATCACCCGGTCGAATGAAATCTTTGAGATTCATATCTCTATCAATCAGGTTTACCTGAAAATCGGCAAAAAATATTCGTTCCATGATCGGTTTAAGGAGCTCACGGCTCCATTAGAGGAATTCAACAAACTCAAAAACAATTTAATCTATTATCACGAGGAAGCTTTCGACAAAAATATTAAAGATTTGGAGGGTATTTTTAAGGAGGAGGCCGATCTTAAAAGATTTGAAGACATCATTGAAGAGGTCAGGAAGCAATTAGAGCTAAAGACCATGTCTTTTGATCGTCTGCCAATGATTTTTAATAAACTGGAACAGCGTGATTTTAATATTGTCTTGCAACAGAAAGATGCGGACGACATCACTATTGAGATCACTCCGCATCACGAGCAAAAATTTGGCAGAAAAAATTTGGAAAGGATTAATATCATTATTCAGGAAATCGATTTCTGGTATCCGGTTGAGAATAAACAATTGCTGTTTCAAGATCTTTCCTTGATGACCCGCAAGTTCCAAAATGATGAGGCGATAGATGAGAAAAGGTTTTATGACCTGATCAAGTCTTATGACAAAGAGATAGAAAAGAATACCCGTATCTATTATCCCAAAAAAATCAAATTTTTGAAGACCGCTTACGCGCTTTTTCACAAATTTATCATGAACCCAGATAACAGGCGCAAGCTCGCCAGCCGTTTGAGCAACCCTAAAATTTGGCCAGAAATCGTCCCTCGACTGAAAGCCGTCAGCAAGTCTATTTTAGTTCTAAACGCTGAAAGCCCTTCTCTTGCAGGCAATGTCAATAAATTCGTTTTCATTAAATTAGCTACTGAAGAGCTTTGCCAACTGCTTTACGATCTTTCAATGCAATTGTTCGCGGCCTATCGAGGTGTGGATCTTAGAAGCGTGGGCAAGATGACAACCATTATGTCGGTTTATAATGAGTTTTATGATGTTTACAGCCTGTGGTCTGTGTTCGACTACTATTTCAATAAAAACCATATAGCTAATTTTTCAATCAATGACGATGTTGTGATTCAGGTTACAAAAAGTACGCATTGTCAGGAACGTTTGAGCATTCTTTTTCCAAAATCAAAACCCGAATCCCCTCCCATATCAGGATAAAACTATGACAAAACAAGAACGATTGAAACTCATGTCCGAAGTGCCGTTTTTTCAGGATCTAGATGATCTCAAGCGAGATCAACTGGCAGACTCCGAAGATTACTTTCAGAGCTTTAAAGAAGGGGAATACATCATCTGTCAGGGGGAAACCGAGACACCGATATATATATTATTGAAGGGCAAGGCAATCGTCACCCGGAACCAGAACCCGAACTCTGAACTGGCAAAATTAAAATACGGTTCCGTTTTTGGTAGCGTTTCTTTGGCAGAGAGCGCATTGCGTCAGACCAATGTAGTGGCTCAGAATGAAGTGCTGGTTTTCCGAATCGAAGAAGATTTAATCGAATCATTTGATGAAAAAACGAATAAGATATTTAACCGTTTGCGCAGACAGGTTCTTGTCGAAAGGTTAGAAAGGTTGACGTTGATCATTGCCGATCTCAAATCAGAAATTGAATTGTTAACAACAGAGGATGGCGATGAAACCACGGAGTTCGATTGGGATTTTTGAAAAAGTAGGCTTCCCCCTCCATAAGGCATGCTAAAAGGGTGGCCAATAAAGCGCCGCCACTGAGATGAGCGAATAAATTTCAGATTAGTCAGGTTGGTGGTTGGAATTGTTCATGGAAACTGCTAACATCGCTCTCCAATACATTTCGGCGGTTCCCAATTCCAGCCGGAATATTTTGTCAGGCAAGAAAATAAAGCCGGGGTGGTGGAATTGGTAGACGCAAGGGACTTAAAATCACCTCATATTTCACCAAGTCCAGTCATATCAAGGGCGAATTCACTTTTAGCAGTTATAGAAGAGTTATAGAAGAATTAGTGGGTGTATTTTCTGTAAATTCTGTAAATCAA
>JABIYR010000008.1 GCA_018702695.1 Nitrospina sp.
GAATTGCAGCCCATAAATATGAGCGACAGGGTTTTCAATCGCTGCGAAAGGTGAGTTGTCGGTGAAGGCAATGCCCTTGAAGACGTTGGGAAGTTTTGAGATGCGGTCGCCATGGCTCATCCATACGGTGGAATTGTTTTTCACTTCTTCAAACAGGTGTGAAAACTCTTTCACCATCAATTCGGCTCTGCCAAACTCACGGTGCTCGGAAGGGTCTACCTTACCGCCCAGTACGTGGGTGATGAGTTGCATGCCGTAACAAATTCCCAAAATGGGGATGCCGAGTTCAAATAATTTCCGGTCGCACAGTGGCGAGTCTTCATCCAGAACGCTTGCCGGCCCGCCAGACAGAATGATGCCTTGTGCATTGAACGCCTGAATGTCTTCGAGTGCCAGAGTGCAAGGGTGGATTTCGCAATAAACCTGATTTTCGCGTATTTTGCGGGCGATGTTCTGGGTGTATTGTGAGCCAAAATCAAGAATGAGAATTTTCTGGTCGTGCAGGGTGTCTGAGGTCATAGTTAATGTATGAGGGAATCTGTTTAAGTAACCGGATCAATTCCGGGGATCAGTCGATATTATAATTTGGTGCTTCTTTGGTCACGATCACGTCATGAACATGGCTTTCGCGCAAACCTGCCGAGGTGATTTTGATGAATGAGGCGTTCTTTCTCAATGCATCAATGGTAGCGGCTCCACAATAACCCATGCCAGCACGCAGGCCCCCTACCAGTTGGTGAACGGTGAAGGACAACCCCCCACGGTATGGAATGCGTGCCTCCACACCTTCTGGAACCAACTTGCTCTCGGAAAGTTCCCAGTCTTGAAAGTATCGGTCGCTGGAACCTTGTGACATGGCGGCAATGGAACCCATGCCTCGATATTCTTTATAGCTTCGCCCTTGATAGAGAATTTTCTCACCGGGGCTTTCTTCTGTTCCAGCAAAGAGAGATCCGATCATGACGGTACTGGCTCCAGCGGCGATGGCTTTGGTGATGTCGCCGGAAAGCTTGATGCCACCATCAGAAATGATGGGGATATTTTTTTTCTCTGCCACTTTAACGCATTCTGCGATGGCAGAAATCTGTGGCACACCTACCCCGGACACTACGCGGGTGGTGCAGATGGAGCCGGGACCGATGCCAACCTTGACGGCATCCACTCCGGCTTTGATCAAATCGGCAGTGCCTTCGGCGGTGGCGACATTGCCGCCTATCAATTCAAGTTTCGGGAAAGCTTTTTTAATATCACGAATCGTTTGCAGGACTTTCTCTGAATGACCGTGGGCGCTATCAATCACCAATACGTCGAGCCCGACACGAACTAAATCTTCAATATGTTCTATCGGGTTTTGGGCCACTCCCAATGCGGCACCTACCAGCAGTCTGCCTTTAGAGTCTTTGGCGGCGTTGGGGAATTGTCCGGCTTTTTCAATGTCTTTGATGGTGATCAAGCCTTTTAGATGGCCTTTCTTGTCGACCACGAGCAGTTTTTCGATGCGGTTGTCGTGCAAAATTTGTTTAGATTTTTCTAGCGGCGTGCCTTCTGGAATGGTGACCAAATTGTCTTTGGTCATCAGGCTGGATATTTTCTTGTTGAGATTGTTCTCAAACCGGAGATCTCGATTGGTCAGAATGCCTACCAGTTTTTTATTTTCTGTAATGGGGATGCCCTTGATATTGTATTTTCGCATCACTTCTAATGCTTCACGAATTTTCTGGCCCGGTTCCATGGTGATGGGGTCCGGAATCATGGCGCTCACTGAGCGTTTGACTTTGTCGACCATTTTGCGTTGTTTTTCTGGCGGCAGATTGCGATGGATGATGCCAATTCCACCTTCTTGAGCTAATGCGATAGCCAGATTTGTCTCGGTCACGGTGTCCATCGGGGCGCTGATCAACGGGCAATTCAGTTTGATATTGCGGGTCAGTCGAGTCGCTAGTTTTACGTCAACGGGCAGAACCTTTGAATGCGCAGGTAGAAGCAAGACATCATCAAAAGTGAGATAAGTTGGAACATTTTTAGGGTCAATCATCAGCCATTATAACAAGAAAAGTGTTAAAAATATTAAAGTTAAATATTAGCATGCTTGCCCAAGCGGGTGGGAGGAAAAATTTAAAAGTACGGTTAAACCGTACTACCCGTCACCGTTCAAAATGGTGAGCGAGCTTTTTTACAATCGGTTGTGATAACCTGAGTACCATGAAATTATTAGCGCAAATCATTTTATTTTTGCTGTGTGGGTCGGCTTTTGCTCAGCCGTTGTTTCAGGGGGTGGGTGAGCGCGAAGACTGGATGGGAACCTATTATCAAGACCAGAAAATAGGCTTCACGCAAGTGCAAACCCGTTGGGCTCCTGAGTCGATTGAGGTGAATTCGCGCGTTTTTTTTCAGCTTCGATCAGGAACTACCGATTCGTCTACCACCATCACTCAAAAGACAATCTTGGATGCCGAGTTTAAATTGCGCAGTTTTTCGGTTTTGCAGGAGATCGCGGGACATCGGCAACAAGTTGAAGGGCAGATAGAAGGCTATCGCCTGACTTATCGGGTGCGGTCGCGTGGCTTTGATAAGGAAAAATTTATAGACCTCCCGCCCGATGCATTGCCCTCTTCAACATTTCTTCTTAACTTGCTGAAGAAAGGGTTGAGTGTGGGGCAAAAAGGAACAATTCCTCTATTTATGGAGCCGTTTCAGATGTTGATGGATGTTCACTATGAAGTTTTGCGTCAAGAAAACTTGGAATACGAGAAGAAACCGGTTGCAACCTTTGTCGTCAAGCAGATGTTCGGGGGTGTCGAATCGACCTTGTGGGTGGCTGAGGACGGTTCGGTGATCAAAGAAACGACCAACCAAGGTTTTAAATCGTTTAAGGAGCCTGCGCTAGTGGCGCAACAGCTGAAGGAACCGTTGACGGTCGGTAATATCATTACCATGAGCCGAGTCAAGCCGAGTCGTCCGATTGATCGCCCGCACCGGATGAGAGAACTCATTTTCAACTTACAACCGATTCGCTCGCCAGATTTAATTCCGCAAGACCAACGGCAAAAGATTCTCGCAGTCGAGCCTTTACCGAAGGGGCTTTTTCAGATTTCATTATTGGTTCGCACTGAACCTGCGCAAATTGCCAGTCATGCAAAGGTTCGTATTGACCCTAAATACCTAGAGGAATCAGCGCAAATACAGGTCCAGCATCCGTTGATTCGAAGGCTGGCAAAAGAGCTTGCAGGTGATAACCGAGATGTCTGGCGGGTGGCGCAAGATATCAATCGCTGGGTGTTCCTCAACCTGGAAAAAGAACTGGTCGATACGGTGACGGCATTGGATGCTTTGCACGAGCGGCGCGGTGAATGTCAGTCGCATACTTACCTATTCACCGCTTTGGCGCGGGCGGCGGGCATCCCCACCCGTATTGTCAATGGCTTGGTGTATTCGCAAGAATATGATGGCTTTCTATATCATGCTTGGCCTGAAGTGTATGTCGGGGAATGGCGGGCACTCGACCCCACCTTCGGTCAAAATAGAGTGGATGCCACTCATATCAAGTTGACAGAGGGGGATGAGGGTGGACCTTTTCGCCTGATGGAGTTTGTCGGCAAGATCAAGATCGACTGGTCACCTAGGCAAGCTCGACAAGATGTGAATGGCAAGGCGCAATAATATTTTCAGGTAAATCTGATTCCCTCATTTCTCGCATTTGAGTCAACACTCAACCTTCATATTTTTCAAATTACAGCCATTTTTTTAATATCTTAGGGCATATTTTGCTTTCCCTTCGCTTAGGGTTGAGGTGTGTGAAGCGAGTAGAACCGTTGTTTTTACGGTCCTGAGGGGAAGTTTTTTTTTGGTCCCTGAATTTCGTTGACAACACTATATATTGTGTATATTTTAATGGGCGACACAAAATACAGACATTTTGTAGTCAGAGGCATCTAAAAAAAACGAGCACAAAAGGCCGTTTGAGAGTAGAATTGGGTTTGCGCCATAGGCCTACTAACTGATTCTAATTGCTGGAAAAAATTTTGCTACACGGAGTATTGCGATATGAGACTGGACCGAGTATTCACCAAAAATAATCAAGACCCCTATGAGGGAATTAACTTTGTAGAGCGGGTTTCTAGAATCATGAACGCTAATGGTTCTTTGGTTTCTGAAATTAAGAACGTTTTGGTGCCAGATACTTGGTCGCAGGTGGCGGTGGATATCATTGCGCAGAAATATTTTCGCAAGGCCGGGGTTCCAGCTCGGTTGAAAAAGAAATTTGAGCCGGGCTTGCCGGAATGGCTTTGCCCATCGGTTCCCGATGAAGAAGGGTTGAACCAGCTTCCTGAATCGGCGCAGTTTTCTCGTGAGACCACCTCACAAGAGGTTTTTCACCGCTTGGCCGGGTGCTGGACCTATTGGGGCTGGAAAAACAAGTGTTTTAGCAATGAAGGTGATGCGCGTAGTTATTACGATGAGATGTGTTACATGTTATCTCGGCAATTGGCGGCACCCAATTCTCCACAGTGGTTCAACACGGGCTTGAATTGGGCCTACGGCCTAGAAGGCCCAGCACAAGGGCATTATTATTTCGATGATAAAGCCGGGGCTTTGCAAAAATCAAAAAATGCTTATGAACGACCGCAACCGCATGCTTGTTTCATCCTCTCTGTTGCCGATGATTTGGTGGGCGATGGCGGAATTATGGATTTGTGGCGGCAGGAAGCGCGACTGTTCAAATTTGGGTCGGGCACCGGGAGCAACTTTTCGAACCTGCGTGGCAGTGGCGAATCTCTCTCGGGCGGCGGAAAATCTTCTGGGCTGATGAGCTTTCTCAAGATTGGCGATCGCGCGGCGGGGGCCATCAAGTCAGGAGGCACGACTCGGCGCGCCGCGAAGATGGTCACACTCGATATGGACCATCCTGATATCGAAGAATACATTGAATGGAAGGTGAAGGAAGAACGCAAGGTCGCCGCCTTAGCGGCGGGAAGCAAGATCACGCGTCGAAGCTTGAAAGAGATCATCCGAGCTTGTTGGTCGGAAGAAGAGGAAACCCGTTTTGATGTACAAAAAAATAAAGTCTTGAAAAAAGCGGTACGCAAAGCTCTGGATTGCTTCATTCCTGAAAATTATATTTATCGCGTTATTCAGTTGGCACGGCAAGGGGTTAAAGACATTGAATTTGAAGAATACGATACCAACTGGACCTCTGAAGGGTATCTGACGGTTTCAGGGCAGAACTCGAATAATTCGGTGCGACTCACTAACGACTTTCTTCGTGCTGTGGAATGTGGTGATGACTGGAACTTGATCAACCGAATCGATGGCAAAGTCGCTAAGACGCTGCCTGCCAAAGAATTATGGGAGAAGGTCAATTTCTCGGCATGGTCGAGTGCAGACCCAGGGCTTCAGTTTCACACTACCATCAACGAGTGGCATACCTGCCCGGAAGATGGGCCGATTCGCGCATCCAACCCCTGCTCCGAATACATGTTTTTGGATGATACCGCCTGTAACTTGGCTTCCATCAATCTGATGCATTTTTACGATGACGATAAGGGAGTTTTTAAAGTTGATGACTACCGACATGCTTGCCGTTTATGGACTCTCACACTGGAAATTTCGGTGATGATGGCACAATTCCCCAATCAGGCGATCGCTCAGAAGAGCTTTGAATTTCGCACATTGGGTTTGGGTTATGCCAACTTGGGAGCTCTGCTCATGGTGATGGGCATTCCTTATGACTCAGAAAACGGACGCGCTATCACCGGTGCTATTTCTGCCATGACCACCGGGGCGGCTTATGCCATGTCGGCTGAAATGGCTGGAGAGTTGGGTTCTTTTAAACATTTTGATAAAAACCGCAACACCATGCTTCAGGTTTTGAGAAACCACCGTCGCGCCGCGCATAACGTGGATGCGCATGAATACGATGGTCTCACGGTTTTTCCGCAGGGCATTCAGGCGGAACATTGCCCTTCTTATCTTCTTGAGGCGGCTCAGAAAGAATGGGACGAGGCGCTCTCTCTGGGAGAGCGAAACGGGTTTCGCAATGCTCAAACCACCTGCATCGCGCCCACTGGTACCATCGGGTTGCTGATGGATTGTGATACCACAGGCATTGAACCTGATTATGCGCTGATCAAGTACAAGAAATTAGCAGGAGGCGGTTATTTTAAGATTATCAATCAGTCGGTTCCCGGCGCACTTCGCAGACTGGGTTACAAGCCAGATGAAATCAAAGATATTGTTGAGTTCTGTGTGGGCTCGGGCAATCTTGAAACGGCTCCGTACATCAACCGCAATACCTTGGGCAAGAAGGGGTTCACCGAGGCAGTGCTCGATAATATTCAGCTCGAATTGCCGAGGGTTTTCGATATCGGTTTTGCATTCAATAAGTTTGTCTTAGGAGAACAGTTTTGTCTGGATGTATTGAAGCTGTCTGATGAACAACTGAACTCCATTGAGTTCAATATGCTGGAGCATCTGGGTTTTACCGAAGAGGAAATTCAGTCGGCCAATGACAGCATTTGCGGAAGAATGACCGTTGAAAATGCTCCGCACCTGAAAGAACGCCATTACCCTGTTTTCGATTGTGCCAACCAGTGTGGCAAATATGGCAAACGTTTTATTCGACCGGAGGCGCATATTCGCATGATGGCGGCGGCGCAACCTTTTCTTTCTGGAGCGATATCAAAAACCATCAATATGCCTAATGATGCCACCATTGAAGATGTTGAGAATGCACATATGCTGAGTTGGAAGCTGATGCTCAAGGGCACAGCCGTCTATCGTGATGGTTCCAAACTGAGCCAACCTCTGAATAGCATGGTGGGAGATAGTTTTAGCCAATTGAAGACAGAAAAAGAAGCCCCGGTTATGCAGACTGCTAAACAAATTGTTGAAGTGGTTCGAGAGCATCGTCGCAGAGCTCTGCCGCATCGCCGAAAAGGTTATACGCAGAAGGCTTCTATCGGTGGACATAAAGTTTACCTGCGAACCGGTGAATACGACGATGGCACGTTGGGTGAAATATTCATCGACATGCATAAAGAAGGCGCGGCTTACCGGAGTCTGATGAACTGCTTTGCCATCGCGATTTCATTAGGTTTGCAACACGGAGTGCCTCTAGAGGAATTCTCCGATGCATTTGTGTTCACCCGATTTGAACCCAACGGAATTGTGACGGGCAATAAGGCGATCACCATGTCTACTTCAACCATTGATTATATTTTCCGAGAACTGGCTATCACCTACCTCGATCGAACTGATCTGGCTCAAGTGACACCGGATGATTTGCGGGCCGATTCTATCGGTAAGAAAAATCAGCAGTCCAGCGATGAAGACGACTCAGAGGATGCGCCATCTTCTTCGCCTTCACCAGCGACCGCTACCAAAACAGAAATCCAGCCAAAGACTGCTCAGGCTGTAGGTAAAGTTTCAACGAACGGAAATGGCACTTCAAATGGAGCGAAAAGCGAGGCGCAAGCCGGAGGAGTGGCAACCTCTACGGTGGTGATTGCCAAGCTAAAAGGGTATGAAGGCGATGCCTGTCAGGAATGTGGAAGTTTGACTCTGGTTCGTAACGGAACCTGTTTGAAATGCATGACTTGTGGAGCGACATCCGGTTGCTCCTGATTCTGTAGCACCTCCCACCCGAAAAAAAATGTTTGCAGGGGTTTCGCCAGCGATTTCTTCGCTGGCCCCTCTGCATGTGTTGTTCTTGCAGACCTTTTTTTATTTGCCCAGAGATTTTGCGCAACGAAACCCGAAGGTGGGGTTTTTCATATTCAGGTTGACTGAATTGCGAAAAGAAATACGCGCCTGTTTTTCATTGCTGGTCCACCCGCCTCCTTTGACAACGCGGGTATCAGATTGTTGCGTATTTTTTGTGTCCACCCATTCCCAAACATTTCCGGACATATCCATCACCCCACTTGCGCTGGCCCCCGATAAGAAAGAACCCACAGGCGCGGCAAACAAATGTCCATCCTCCTGACCGAATAAATTGGCGAGACGAGCATGGAATGTTTCTCCCCAAGGGAAAGGGTGAGTGCCACTCGCGGCGGCTTCCCATTCTTCTTCCCGGGGTAAACGTTTCCCGGCCCAATGACAATATTTGCTGGCTTGAACCCAGTTGATACCCATGACGGGGCAGGTGGGGCAGTCTTTTCCGCCGGTAAAGGGTTTTTCGTCATAGTCGGGCTGATAGAGACGGAAGCTCATCACGGTTGTTTCGGTCCGATCGATATAAAATTTGGGCAGATCGATGGTTTCAGCCTTGTTCGAATCGACGCGTGTCTTGCCAGAGTTGTTTTTACTGGCTTGAATCAGAATCATCAATGTTTTGTCTTGTTTGTTCAGGATCGTCGGGAGCAAAGACGATTGTACCGGGCGACTTAAAACGGCATTGGGTTTTTTGCGTTTGGCTGGCGAGGTTTTTTTTGGGGTTCTTTTATGCTTTTGAGCCAGAGGCGCATCAGGGTATGCTTTGCGATACCGCTTGCGGTGTTTATGGCTGGCAGGGGCGCAAGCACTGACCCACGCAAATAGCAGGATAAATAATATTAATGCTCTCAAGGCGTCTCCCTGTTCAGAATGGAATCCATTTCTCCTTTGAGTCGACGGTATTTATCGTAGCTTTTTTCGGCATCTTCCTTATTGCCCATCAATTCATAGGTGTAGCCGAGGCTGTACCAAGAGTTGAAGTGGGTGGGGTCTAGCTGGATGGCTGTCTTGAAGGATTTCTCAGCATCGGTGTATTTTTTTTCAAGATTATACATTCCCCCCAATCCATAATGTCCTGCAATGTTTTTGGGGTCTTGTTCAATGGCTTTCAAATAAGATTTCTTGGCATCGGCATAATGCCCTTGTTTTGAATGCTCGTTTCCTTCCTGAGCATATTCCTCACTCGTCTTTGTTCCGCATTGAGTTAAAATCATGCCCAAAAAGAGCAAGGCCAACAATTTGAAAAATGGTTTTAAATGATTCATAGCGTAGGGTGTTGAAGAACTATAATGAACCCCTCTTTAAAAGTGTCTGCCTGAGTAACAAGGTGGAGCACCATGAGGAGTCGGGGTGATTTCAAGGCATAGACCCACAATAGGAAATAGCGGAAAATAAAATATGCCAAGCAAGCTTGTTTATATAATACCAATGTTTCTCTCTTCATATAGAAAAAATCGATCGTGTCTCTCTTAGAATCAAGCCTAGTCCTCTTATCGGTTCTGCTCATGCTGAGCGGGGGCCTTGCGGCTTATTATTGGCAAGAGATCAAGGGGGGGCTATGCCTTTGGAAGTCGATGCAGGCGCGGAGAAAACAATTTGAACTCAGGACTGAGGCGAAAATTTCTTCTCAGGAGAATCAGGCTGTGGCGGTGGTGTTAGAAACCTGTTTTCGTTATCAAAAAGAAAAACAGATCTGTGAAGAGGGGTTTTTATCGAATACGTTAGAACTGGTTTCCCAGATCGCCAGTATCTATTATCCGGCGGAGCAAGAGCCGATGTATCAAGCTCGGATCGGAAGTCTGCTCTCTGAACTGCTGACGATGAATCGTCAGATTTTGCAAATGCTGGATATTCCTGATTTGGAAAAACTGACTCAATTTCGTTTGCGCGAGGTGGCTCCTGCCTCTCAGGCAGATGCTCAGACTAGCAACCCAAATTTGCTAACGAAATTTCTAGCGCAAAGAATTCGTGCAAGGGTGGTGCGGGCATTGTGGGTTCAATGGAATTTGTTTGTCGGGGAGGCCGCTATAAAGGTGTATGGCGAGCATCAGGCTGATGAGATTCTTGAGTCCGAAGCCCTGTTAGCAGAGCTGGATCGGTTACAAGATGAAAGCGATTTATTGCTTCCAGAAGAAGTCCGTGAAATTGTGAAAAAATCGAAGAATAATATTTTGTATGCTGGCAAGCCTTTGCCATGGGAGCAAGTGAAGACCCTTTATACCTTGCTGGCGAAAGATATCGCTCGAGTTTGGCATCCTCAGTCTTCAATGCCTTTGTCTGAAGTTCGGGTTTATGACTTATTGAGGAGTCTGGCTGGTTATCTGGAATGGGCGGGGAATTTAAACCGAAAACCGGTGCTGAACAAAATGCTGGGCCTGCGGTTGTCGCATGTGAAAGGGGCAAAGGAGGGGTTGAATATCATGCCTGACAATAAACTGTTTGATTGGATGCAGAAATATCAAGTGGGCCGGGCCGCAAAATGGTCGAGAGCGATTTTTAAAGCGGTGCAGAAAAAACAACCGGCAATCTTATTTCGCGATGTGGTGTTAGGTCTTGCCAAAGAAGGTGGCAAACGTTGGTTGCTCCTGATTATGCACGACAAAATCGCTGAAGAAACCAATAAACTTTATAAAACCCGTTAACCACTTGCATCCCTTCCCACAGGTTGGCTGGCCTAATGACGGAGCAAATAAGAAACTCTCACTCCACTGCTGTAAGCATCGGCCCAATGCGATGATTTTTTTTGCTCAGGAGTGAGTAGATCGTGATAGGTGCAGGGGCGGGTTTTGAAATCGTTCCAGTCTATTTGGTTGAACTGCATTTTTAACGATTGAAACCAGATCTCTAAAAGTGCGCCAGTGGGAAGTGTGATGAGACTGAGGTCTTTGTCGCGATGCGGGAAAGAATGCGGCAGGCGATAATCCTTTTTTCCCGGCTGGGTCAGGGCGGTGAGCATCATTGGCAATTTTAGACTGGTCTCATCAATGGCTTGATAAACCTGCGGTGCGTCTTTCCCTTGAATGGCGGCATAGGCGGCGGTGAAGGTATCGAGCAAGATCGTTTCTTTGGCGACTTTTTGCATGAGATTCAGCAGTCGATAAGGCTCAACCATATAATAAAGCGTGCCGAGGCAGAGCACCGTATCAAAACTTCCTGCCTCTAGGTTTTCTAAGTAATGGAAGGCATCGGACACTTCAAAGTTGTAGCGGGTTTTGGGAATTTTAGCCTGCTGGAATAGTTCTTCTCCGCGTGCAACGGTTTTTTCTTCGGTATCGATTCCTTGCACAAAATCAGCTCCCAGCTCCAGAGCCGCGTAGGCAAATGTTCCCATATGACAGCCGATATCGAGAATTCTTTTACCTTTTAGACACTCTTTGTTGCGGGTCAACAGGTTGTCAATTCTGGCATTGAGGCACTCAAAATCATAAGGAATGGCCCAACGCGTATGCCGGGTTTCGGTTGTCAAAAATGGAGAATCTTTGGCGATGAGGGGGGGGATATTTTTCATGATGATATTAAAGGGGTCGTTTCTAACTATTTTTAATTAATTTTATGATCTCTTCTTCGTTTTAGCGGAAGCTGAGAGGCTTGTAAAGGCCCATTTTTAAAGGTTTTCAGTGCCCAGGAAATAGCGCCTTATAAGTTGTTGATTTTATTGGTCTAATCCGCTTTAATGTCCTATGTTATTGAAAGTATTGCTCTTATCCTTTTGCGGATTTTGAGGGAGAGGCAATATGTTGAGGGTTCTATTAGCGGGTTTTGTGACCCCATTAAAATCTTTTCTTCCTTGTTTTGTTGTGACGGTCGCCCGATAATGAAAGACACCCTATTAAATAAGAATCTCAGGTGAGGATGGCTATGTCTTCTGTTATCCAGATTTTGAGTCCGCAAGCTGAAGCGTTGCATGCGAGACGGCGTGAATTGGTAGAGCTTCGGCGCACCCTTGCCGAGAATGAGCTCAATTTGTCCACGACCAAAGCCGAGTTGCATATCTTTGAGAAACGTTATCAAAGCGTTGTCGGGCCGATGTATGCCGAGTTAGATCAGGTTAAGGCGCAGGTGTTGGGCTTGGCTTCCCGATTTTACCCCAAAGCAGAAAACTTTCGTGAAGAAGCGGAATCAGCTCGTGAACAGGCTGAGGACTTTCAGGATAAAAACCCGGAAGCGGAAAAACCCAAACAAGAATTCAAACCTCCTGAAAACTTAAAGAAACTTTTTCGCCAAGTGGCAAAAAAAATCCACCCCGACCTAGCTTCTTCGGCGGAGGAACGCGAGCATAGGCATGATCTTATGTCTAAACTCAATCAAGCATACGACCGTTTAGATGAAGAGGGGATTCGTCTCATTTTGATTGAATGGGAGGCGGAAGAGCCTTTGCAGGAAACATATGAGTTGGGTGAGCAACTGGTGAGAGTAGTGAGCCAGATTGCCCAAATGCGCAAGCGCATGCATGAGATTGACGATGAGCTGGAAGACTTAAGCCTCACAGAAATGTTTCAGCTGAAACTGAATATAGAGTCGGCCAAGCAAGAAGGGCATGACCTGCTTCAGGAAATTGCGAATGATATTGCGGAAAAAATTAAAAAGACCAAAACCAAGATTCGGGATTTGGCTTATGACTTTATTGAATAGAATACCTTTATGAATAAACCCTATTTTCAAACTTCTTTGGTTGCTGAAAAGTCTGAAGCGAAGCACCTTTTGCCCAGAAACCATAAAGGAACTTCCAAAGAATTACCGGAAGTTCTCTACAAAAATGGTAAGGGTGCGGTAGATCGTGTGAACCGCTCTAATCTTGAGGCTTGGACGCGAGAAGCACGTTCGGGGAAACCTCAGGCGCAATACAACCTAGGAGTGGTTTATTTTAAGGGCGTGGGTGTAGCCCTCAACCATGAAGAGGCTTTCAAATGGTTTACGCGGGCCGCAGAAAAAGGGTCTGCATCGGGGCAGGGTTTTCTCGGTGTGATGTATGAAAATGGGTTAGGCGTTTCCCAAGATCACGATAAGAGTGTGCAC
>JABIYR010000007.1 GCA_018702695.1 Nitrospina sp.
CCTCCTTGTCCACCACTTCCTTTAAATCGGTCTTCAGGGCCTTTCGGCTCGTGTAAATCGTCCCAAGGCATGCTTTATATCACCAAAAAAATTTAATATTATATTAGTTGAGATACGCTATCAGACTGCTCTGGTCTTGTCAATCACAAGCCTTGTAGACAAATGATTCGCTAATTTTAAAATGAAAAATCGACACCAACGAAAAGAAAGGCATCGATGCAATAGTCGTTGGCACTCTTTATACCATAATGAACCCGGTTGACTTGCGTTGCGTGATACTTCAGCCTGAGGGGTGGGAAATCAGGATTTTGCGTCAATTTAGGGGAATGCTAAGAGCTCGGCTTGATAAATCATTATATAATTGATGAAGAAACTCTCATTTTAGCTCGATTCTCTTTTAATAGAATTGCAAAGTGGAAGATTTTAAATTATCTTGAGAATGATCCCTGAAAATGTCAATTAATGTTAATTTCCCAATCAAATTGAAGAGAGAGAAATGTTAGCTTTCGCCAAAGATATTACCGAGAATCAGCCCACAACAGCTAAAGAATCCGAAAACGATGAGTTGAAGCAATATATGGAGTACCAGCGAAAGCTGAATTCTGAGCGACTAGTGTATCATGCGCTGGATTATGCCAAGACTCACCTGCATCTCTATACTCAAAAAACGGAAGGGGATGAAAAAAAGCTGGCGGATTATACTCAGAATGCGTTCCCGCTTTCGCATCGATTTGCAGATGGGGAAACACTCATGTTGTTGCTCAGAAAGCTGGTGAACGGTCATAGTGCCAGCAATAACTGGTATCGCATGAACGCCTATTATTATGCCTTGGTTTATGACAGCTTGAAACGGTTTGTGAAAATTTATAACCAGTTGATTGTGGAATCCCCGGACAAGGCAAAGGAATATGGTGTTTCCGAAGGCATTGAAGTCGATTTCGATGATTGGGCTTATTTATATTTCCCCGATTTAGATTTTCATATTGGACAAGCTCTTGACTATAAGCATTACCCCTTTGCCAAGCGAAATAAAGCGATTGAGGAAGAGGTCAATAATAAAATGCAAGCGGGTAGCTCTCGAGAAGAAGCTTTGAACTCCCTTAAAGCAGACTATGAGCTGGATGACACGGGTATCAAATTTTTGTTGGGAAAGCCCATCAGCTCTGAAGATAAAGAACTATTTTTCACTTCTGTCGAAAACCCCATTTACGAGGCATTGTCAGAAGAGGGCGATGGTAGCTGGGGGGAAGAAGGCGAATCTCTTTTAGACCACTCCTACTATATGGGTTCTCATTTGAAAGTCTGGGAATGGCGGACACGCGAAGAGGTGGAGGCTGAAACGGAGTCGGTGATGAAAGAGCTGGGCAAAACTCCTCTCAATTAAGGAGGCACTGTTTTACTCAACAGAAGGATTGTGGGCTTAGGGTGCTCCTGATCTAAGAATTAATCAGAAAGGACCGCGCCGTGAGCGCGGTCCTATTTTTTTGCCGTCGACCCTCGCAACAAAACCTGACTCGCTTTGACTTAGTTAGACGGGGGTGATGGAACCTTGCTCAACGTCTTTCTGAGTTACGTCCTCGGTTTCCTCTTTCCTGATTGCCTCGGTCTCCTCTTTCTTTGGGGTGGAGTGATTTCATGGTTTGTCTATGTGTTTTTCGGCAGGTCTTAAAGTCTTTTTTATCAAGGGCAGATTTGACGCAGGTTTCAAATGCGTTCATGGCGACACGTTTTTTGCCAATGTTTTCCAAAACCTTGAGTTTTAGAGCTTCAAAATTTTCAGGGTTAGATTGTCTTTCTTTGGCACCCGCAATATTCTGGATTAAAAATACCATTAAAATTGACAAGATAATTTTGCGCATCATGGGTTTCTCCCAATTAGATTTATAAACAGCTGATTTTATCTGTGGTGCTTTTTTTGTTTCTAATTTCAGTCAAATCTGAAAAATAGTTAATAATGCAAAATCATTTCATTATCTTCAAAGTGCACTCCTCTGGCTGAGAGATAATTCGAGATTTGTTGCAAATCTTTAAGTTTTTGTAGTTGTTGATGAAGCGTTTGGAAGCGTTTCAACTTCGCAACCGGAACCCTTTTTAGTTCAGGGGCCTTGAAGGTTCCGAGTAGGTCATTTGTGAGCCAGGCCTCGACACTCAGGTTTCCATTTTCAAGGTTGATAAGAACTTGATGTGGCGTTGCTAGTTTGAGTTTGGCGCGGGTGTCCATGATCGCTGGCTTACTTTCTTCCGGGTCGAGAAATAAAAGCAATCGGTCCAGAGTTTGTGCTCCGATCCGGGTAATGGCAACACGAATGCTCAATTGCTGTAGCGAAACGGGTTGGCCCTCAGCCCCGGTTTTTATTTTAAACCTCATTTGCAGATTGCCATCTATTTTCGCATCCACTTCTTTTGTGGTAGGCAGAGCCAGTAATTTGGCAGAGTCAACCCCTGCGAATTCGCTGGAGAATTTCAAGACCGGGCCGTCACGATCCTGAATTAAGAACAGGTTGCCTCCTACAGACCCACCCAGAACGTCAAAGATGAATTTTTCAGCCATCAAACTATTGTCCTTAAAAACCACATCCAGCCCGATATCGCTTAAGGCTTGTCCTTTGACTTCCAAGGTGTCGGCATGGATGATGTTTTTATATCGAGAAAAATTCCTTAACGGAGTGAAGAACTTTTTCTGTGCCGGAAAAAAGGCATGTTTTTTTTGCTGTAATTGTTTTGTATCGAGATTGAGAGTTTTGGTGAACGGGAAGTTGCCGTTGAGATTGTTCAGCGTAACTCCAGAGGGCAGATGAAGGCTGAATTTGTCAAACCCGATTTTCCCCTTCACTTGCAATGTTTTTCCGGCAGACTGATGAAGATTGACTTCTGAAGCGATGCTTCCTTGTATTTTTAGATCGCTGAATAATTTCTCCGCTGTTTTAGTCTGATTGATATGGATGTGGTTTTTATTGACTAGGTCGATGTCGACTCGGTTTAACAATTGATGGAGGTCGATGGGACGTTGGCCGGTGATGAATGGTTTCAACCCTTCAACCGAACCTTTTAGGCTATGTTCCACGCCACTATTTTTCATCGTAAAATGGTGTTGATTGACTTGCAGAACATTCAGATCACTCAGGTCGTAGCCGAATTTAAACTCCGGGTTCAAAGAGATGCTTGCCTGACTCTCCAAGTTGCCTGAAAAATTCCCGAAGAGATTGATATGACTCTTTTCAAATGTCAGGCGTGCTTGCGTGTTTAAATGCTCAGCGCGAAAATTTGAGTCGGGGTTTTCCAGAAA
>JABIYR010000006.1 GCA_018702695.1 Nitrospina sp.
ACGAGGGGAGTTTTGAAATCTTTAAACAAAACCATTTTAACTCACTCCGCAACCTAATGGGCTATTTTTAGAGATGCCCTAATAAAATTGTTGATGACACTACCACGGCAACGAGTGATACCACCGAAAAGGTTGGTGAGCTACAAACCGCAGGACAACAAATTAGCGGTACGGTGGATATCATTCAAAAAATAGCCAAGCAAACAAACTTGCTTGCCTTGAATGCTACGATTGAAGCATCGCGTGCCGGGGAAGCGGGCAAAGGGTTTGCGGTTGTTGCAAACGAAGTAAAGAATTTGGCCAAGCAAACAGCGGGTGCGACAGAAGAAATTCGTGGTTATGTCACCAGTATTGAAACAGCAATAGAAGGTACACAGTCCAGCATTAAAAATATTTCTGACAAGGTGAGTGATATCAGCGCGTCCAACACTTCCGTCTCTGCGGCGGTCGAAGAGCAGGGTGCGGCAACCAGCGAAATTGCCAGAAATATTGAGCAGACTTCGGCAAGGATTAGGGACGTGACTGCCAATATTACAGACGTGTCTGCTTCAGCCGAAAATGTGGGTCAGGTCGCCTCTGAGGTGAACTCAGCCGCATCAAACCTTTCTACTCAGTCTGATATGTTACAAACAGCGGTTAGTAATTATTTGCGTGAGGCGAGAGAAGCGATTTAAAGGTGTGGGACAAGAATAGGTGACTTAGCATTTTGAGGCAATATTTTTAGGAGGCTCATGGTCGCCTTTTCCGGTGTTGGTCGATTCAACAAAGAGCTGTTCCCAAGCTTCAGCAAGCGGCCCAAGTATTTTCATGACCGTTTCCAAGGCTTTTTTATCAGACTTGATATTAGCTAACGTTAACTGACTGAGCATATATTGGTACAAAGACTCCAGTCGGGCCGCCACTTCTCCGCCTTTTTTTAAGTCTAAAGCCAGCGATAACTCGTTGATGATATCGTGAGTTTTAGTGATATATTTCCCCTGACCGGCGATGTCTCCCTTTTCAAGGCTCTGCAAAGCCATGCTGGTGAACTTGATAGCACCTTCATACATCATGATAATGAGGCGACCTTGGCTTGACGTTGAGATCTCGTCTCGGCGGTATTGGTTATGATATCTTGAGGCAGACATTCTATATTATTTCCTGAAGTGTTCGATTTTCAATGGGTTATTTACCGCTGAATAAAGACTGAATTCCGGCGATAGAGCTTTCAAATGCTGCTTTTTGTGAGTTCAACCTTCCTAATACAACTTCAAGGTTGGTGAACCGTTCTCTTATGTTTTCTTCAAATAAAATGATTCGACCTTCCAGTTGAAGCAGTGTGTCATCAAAATCTTCGATTGTTTCTACTGCCGTATCGATTTCCGCTTCCAGCGGGCCTTCGAGTGAGGCATCGGTCAGATTTGCGAGGACACGATTGGTGATTTCGGCCACACCGATAGACAGAGAGATGTTGCCATAGTCTCCATCTATCAAAGAGGCTATTCTAAAGTTTAGACCCTCTGCGTCCGTCCCCTCTGCTCCGGCGAAAAAATTGCCATTTCCCACTGCATCGACGAAGGTGGTAGACCCGGATGCCGCCAACTGAGGCACTCCATCGGTAACCCTGATATTGTATCCACCGGGTTGTGTATCACTGGTGAAGCCGATAAAAGTCACCGCTGAACTGGTCGTGCTACTGCTACTGGAAAATAGTTGGCTGATATTCGCAATATTGGATGCTAGGGCATCGGTGAGTTCCCCATCGTCAATGGTTACGGTGCCATCGCTTGCGGTGCGGATTCCTATTTGGGAGAGGTAGTTGAAATCTCCGGTTATTCCTACTATTTGTTTACTGATTGATTCACGTAAGGTTTGCTGTAGATTTTGAACCGTGAAGTTGGCAAATAGAACCCCGGTTTCTCCTGTTGACGAGTTTAATGCCAATTCTGCGTTCAGGTATGCCACTATTTCGTTGAAGCCATCGACATAAGCCTGAATTTTGCCTTTGATCGCATCAGTGTCGGCGCTGAGGGTAACGGTTCCCGAACCTGCCGACTCCAATGTTAAAATGGTTCCATCTATGACATCCGAGACGACGTTGCCAGATTTAGTGACCGCAACACCATCCAAAACAAAATTGGAGTTCTCAGCAGATTGAGTCTCGGAAAAGGTGGGAGCATCCGTGCCGGTGAAACTGACGGATATAGCATTGTCGAGACCCGACTTGGTGCCAGAGACTGCCAGACGCACCGGGTTGGTGTCACTGCCATCATTGATGAAACTGGCCCTGAGGTTCAGACCAGAGTTGTTAATGGCAAGACGCAAACCATCGACGGTGTTGTTGGAGTCGTCAAGGGTGATGGTCGCAGAGCTACTGCCATCCACTATTTTAAACGTTCCCTCACTAATGGTTGTGTCGGGCGCGGCAAATCCATCTGAAATCAGCTTGGTTTCTCGGGCCAGGTTGTTAACGGTGAGCGAAAAGGTTCCCGATGTGGCTAGGCTACTCGTGCTTAAGCTGACCACCGAGTTATTATCTATAGAATTGTTGTTAGAAAAACTCCCTTGTGTCGATAAAAAACGGGCATCAGTATTCAAGGTGGTGACCACACTCTTGAAATTTTGCAGTCGATTCTTTAAATCCCTAAAGCTGAGAAGTTTGGCTTCCTCAATGGTTCGCTTTGCTTCAACAAGTCTCACAGGCGCACGCTGGAGCGCAATCAGATTGTCTATTATGCCCCCGGTATCGAGGTTGGAGTTGATGCCAAATATTGCCGCTTGAGCCACTTAAAAATCCTTATCTAGGGTAATGAAATACGAACCTATACGGGTAAACCCGGTCTTTTGATTTATCGGTCTGTAAAATTGCAAACTTTAATCCTTTTAAGTGTCTAATTAGCTAGGCAAAATTAGGCCAAACCGGCTTCATAAAAAAAATATTTTTAACCGCCTAACTCGTTTAAATATAAGGGTTTAAAAAATTCATTGATTTGAGGGGTGAGAATGCTAAATTAGGTGGAATTTTCCCTTCAACACGTACAAAAAATATGTCAGAGCAACTTGGCCTCTTCGGCGGAACAGAAGAAAAAGAACCAGAAAAAAAAATCAAGGAACCTGAAAAGATCATTCCCGAGACTGAAAGGCCACGGGTGCAGTATTTTGACCTGGAAACGCAGAAAAGTGCTGACGATGTGGGGGGCTGGGGCAATATCCACAAAATGGGCTTAGCTGTCGGAGTTGTTTGGGACAGTATTGATCAAGAGTTTTTTACTTACGAAGAAAAGGATGCCGCCAAACTGGTGGACAAACTTCGTACTGCCGATCTTGCCGTCGGGTTCAATATCATCGGTTTTGACTACACTGTGCTACAACCGTATTCAGATTTTGACCTGGAAGAGATCAATACGTTTGATATGCTTGTCGATGTTAAAAAACAGTTAGGCTTCAGGTTGAGCCTCAATCATTTAGCGCAACACACGCTAAATGCTGAAAAATCAGCAGATGGTCTGGTCTCATTGCAATGGTACAAAGAGGGCAAGATCAGCAAAATTATTCAGTATTGCCGACAGGATGTAGAAATCACTCGCGATTTGTTTTTGTTTGGCGAGCAACACGATTATGTGAATTATCAAAGCAGATCCGGAAAACCGCTTCAGCTAGCCGTTAATTGGAAAACTAAAGATCTGGTCTGACTCCAAATACTTGTAGAGCCTCTTCTCGTCTCAAACTTTTACGATTTTGAGCAGTTTTTCAATCATATCCGCAACTTTAATATTCTCAGCTTCGGCTTTAAAATTAAGCAGAATGCGGTGTTCCAAGACTTGATGACAAACCGCCCGGACATCTTCAACGGTGGCGGAAAACCGGTTATCCATCAAAGCTTTAGCCTTAGCACCCAAAATCAAATATTGCGACGCGCGTGGCCCCGCTCCCCAATCAATCCATTCCTTAACAAAATCAGGAGCGTTTAAGTTTTGCTGAGGCCGGGTGCTTTGCACCAAGGCCACCGCATATTTTGCGACATGCTCAGAAACCGGAACCTGTGGAATCAGGTTTTGAAAGTCGACCACCTGCTGAGCATTGAGCACTGATTTCAATTCAGGCGATTGCCCGATGGTGGTGGATAAAGCAATATTAATCTCATCTTCCTGGCTGGGGTAAGAAACATTGATGATAAACATGAAGCGATCGAGTTGCGCTTCGGGCAGAGGGTAGGTCCCCTCGTGTTCGATGGGGTTCTGCGTGGCAAAAACTAAAAAGGGCTGGTCGAGTTGGTAAGTGGTTCCTCCCACCGTCACCTTCTTTTCTTGCATGGCCTGAAGCAAAGCGGCCTGCGTTTTGGGCGGAGTGCGGTTGATTTCATCTGCCAGAATAATATTAGAAAAAATCGGACCCTTAATAAACTGGAAGACCCTTTTACCTGTTCCCGAGTCTTCGTGCAAAATTTCTGTTCCCGTAATATCTGATGGCATCAGGTCAGGGGTGAATTGAATACGGTTAAAATCCAGACTGAGAGTTTGGGCCAAAGTGTTCACCAATAGCGTTTTCGCCAAGCCGGGCACTCCTACAAATAGGCAATGGCCTTTACAAAATAACGCGATCAGAAGATCCTCAATGACTTTGTCTTGCCCGACAATGACCTTGCGAATTTCCTGAACGACTTCGTTTTTTGCTTTTAAAAGTTCTTGCACCTGTTCCAAATTTTCCATTCACAATCTCCAGGGTCAATCGATGTAATTGAACTGCTTCGCTTGCAATTTTTTCTCCACAGCCAACTCTAATTTATCATAAACGAGAATTAGCCGCATGTGCACAAAAGGGTTAAAAGGGTTGATGCGTATTGCTCTTTCAAAATAATCTCTTGCCTTTGCGTAGTTTTGGTTGATGAAAAATAATTCCCCCAGATTGGTGAGGGTGGTGTGGAAGTTAGGAAATAATACCAGACTATTTTTTAATGCTAATTCTGCGGCATCGTAATTTTTTGTTTGCAGATAGATGCCAGCAAGTTTGTTAAATAAAATGGGAGAGTGCGTGGGCAATGCACCCACTGCTTTTTTGTATTCAAGGATGGCGGCATCATAATGATCACGAGATTTAAGAAGGTCGCCGAGAAAAGTCAGGTCGCGGGCTTTTTTTGAACTTAGTTGTTTGTACGACTGACTTTCAGCATCGGAACCTTGATTATTTTTAAATTCAGGTTTCAGAGGCTCAATGCCAGGAATATTTTTAAGTGTTAGTTTTTTTGCCCAACGGCCCCAACTATTCTGAAATTCATTTAAATCTTGCCCCGCGTGTTTCATGAAAACACGCTCAAATTTTTCATCGGACGCAAGATCTTGCAGAACGTGTGCAAAAATATTAGGCCCCTTAGTCAAAGCGAGGAACTCCATCATAGAGGATACTTCGGCATAAGCCAGTTGCACATCTTTCGCATTTTTCAGTTTCGCGAGTGAAGGCATCATGGCTGAAAGCGGAACGCGATAATCAGTTTTTAAGGCATTCGAGAGAATCGTTTCCATGAGTGGAGAGAGATAGGTGTTTTCACCTCGCCAATTTGCTTCAAGATATTTTGCAATGCCTTCGTGCATCCAGAGCGGCAAACGATTGCGACTCTTTTTGGTTAAGAGAAAATGAACATATTCATGGCTCAAGGTATCCATCCAGTTGAAACCTCGAACCAAAGAGCCGGGAGATATGATCATAATGCGGTTGTATTTACAAAGTGCGACCGTTCCGGATGTGAGAATATCTTGGAGTGTCAGGGGAGAGATTTGTGAGAAGGGCTTGCGGTCAGGATAAAACTCCACCAAGACTTTTTCTTCTGGGTAATAATTTAAAAGTTTCCCCAGTACTTGATAGGAGGCCTCCAACGCTTTTTCAGCATCTAGCAGTAGAACCTCATCTGGGCCTTCAATAAAGCGGAATATAAAATGTTCTGTTTCCTTTGAGATGAATTTTTTAGATGCTCGCCGTGTCGCATCGACATGCTTTTTGAATTTTTTGATTTCTTCAAAATTGTCATCTACGTGACGAAGGATTTTCCAAGAGCGCTCATAATTGCCTTTCATGAACTCAACACGGGCTTGGAGGAAATGAGCGTCCCCCGACTCGGGATATTTTTTTAGTAGTTGTTGCGAGAGTTTTTCCGCCGCATCAATATCCCAATCTTGTACGAGTTGATAGCCGTGATAGATTGCATCGGGAACCATCATCGATGCAATGCTTTTGTTAGTGCATACGAATGAAAGAGTCAGAGCGAAAAAGAGGGGTAGAAATACATTTAACATCCGTACCTTGCATGATGCATTCACGGACCGACTTGAATTTGGTTCCTGGATATTTTGATAGGCTGAGTTGTTCGCCAAGGCGTTATTCACTGTACCAATTCCTTGTAATACTCATTCACCAAACGTTCGTAGCTTTTTGGCGTTTGCTTTTTCATGGCATCGAGAATTTCTTCACGGAACGCCCGAGGAACTTTGTATTGGTCTTCAGAAGGTAGAAGCACCTGCTCTTTTTCCATGCGTGGTGAACCGCCTCTCCGAGGGTCGCGCCGATTTCCGGTGCCTAGCCTGAGTGGCGTTTCCTGTTCCCCTTGTTTCGAAGGCGAGCCTGCATTTTTCATTTGGCTCAATTGATCACGGGTTTCCTGAATAGACTTTAACGCTTCATTTTCGGAGTTAATCCCTCTTTGAATTTGTTTTGCCTGCAATCTTTCCTCAGCATTTTTTAAACTTCTTTCAGCATTTCTCATGCCCTGTGATAGGGAAGGGGGCAGTAGTGGGTTCTCTCGATTCATTTTCTCGAATGATCTCTTTATTTTTCCGGCTTGCTGGCTGATCTCGTTTTCTTGTTTTGACAGTTCATTCAATTGTGCTTTTTCTTCATTGCTGAGTAGTGATTGAGTGTTTTTTTCAATGGTTCGTTTTAATGAACCAAGTTTCTTGGATATTTCAGCATTCCGCCGGGTGACTTCTTTAAGATCTTGATACAACCGATCGGCGATATCATCCCTCTGGTTGCGATTGGAATGCAAACGGCCCTGAAATCGGAATATTTCTGGATAGGTATTTTTGAAAAGCACATTGAATTCACTCAACTCATTCATTTCGGCTAATTCTTTCAAGGCTTCATATTTTCTCTGAACCGGAGGAAGGTTGTTTTTGAATTCTTGAAAACTCCGGGTGCGTAGATTGTCGATATTATGTACAGTTTTAGACAGTTGTTGACGCGCTTTATTTAAATCCTTAAAGTTGTCTCCCAAGTCATCGTTAAGACTGGAGTCGATGGTTTTCTGCCCCAGCGATTTGATTTCCTGTCTGATTTTAGCTTCCTCTTTTGAGAGTGCATCCGTTTTCAACATGGCTTTGTGCTCTTTGAGGTAGCGGGAATCTTCATTTAGAATATTCTCGATTGCTTTCACCTCTATTAACAATTCCGCAAAAAAACTTTGGATCATGGAGTCAAGTTGATCAGCCTGTTTGGAACGTAGCTTTTGATTTATTTCTGAGGTGTCTTGTAGAACTTGCTTTTGTTTTTTTTCCAGCAATTCAAGTTTGGCAGCAGATTCATCGATTTTCTGAAGTGTTTGGCTGTCCATCATCGAATCCATGGATGATTGGGTCTGGTTCAACTGATTGGCAAGTTTCTTTAGGTCCTTCATGACCTTTTTGAGTTCTTCCATGGCCTTGTCCATTTTTCCCTTGCTGGCAAGATCCTTCACTTTGTCTAATGAATCCATTGTTTTTTCAAGGCTCATATTTTCTAATGCCTTGGAGTTGAGGAACTCATCCGGTGCAGATTGATTTTGCTGAGCAAGCTTTTCCATCATTTTTTGCAGAGTTTGTTGGATTTGATTGATTTGCTCTTTTAACTGTTCAGGCATCGGTGGAGAATCTTTGTCTAACAGGTTCTCAAATTTTTCCTGCAACGCCTCAGTTAATTTTGACAACTCATTATCTAGGTCCATGACCTGATCCATTTTCTGACGGTTGGTCATTTTGATCAGATAAAGAATATTCTGCTCTAAATGAACGATCATTTTATCATTGAGCATTTCGGTTGCATCCAGAGTAAAACTCGCTGGTACGGGTTTTGAAATTGTTTTCTGTAGTTTATTGATCGTGTCAATCTGCTCTTCACGAATGTGCGTGAATTTTGTGATGAGGTTTGTCAGCAGGTTGAGGTAAGGCTGAGGAAAATTTTTTAAGTCTTTGGCCAGTTGTGTAATGCGCTGAGCAAGGCCAATTATTTCGATTAATGCATCGGCATGAGATGCGAGGAGATTTTTACCTTCCAGAGTGCTGGCAGATTTTAGCGATGGCCCTGCCACCAGACCTTCAGCTAGGAGAGCGATCATTTTTTCGGCTAACTCATCTTGTAGTTTAACTAGGTTTTCGCGTTCTTTTCTGCTATCAAAAATAGTGAAACTATATATTTCAGATTGCCCAATATTGGGTTGGGTGACGTTGTTGTTGTCTTTGATTTCTAAAAAATACTGAACCTTATCTCCCGCTTTCAAATTTTCCAGAGCTAGGTTCCAACTATAATTTCCTGTTGAATCTTTTTCTGGTTGCCTAAAATATTTGACCTTTTTCTTGAGCCTGACTTTAGTAATCTGAGCGATCAAGTCAATATGTTGAATGCCATAATCATCATGGGCTTCATAAAACATTTTCAGCGTGTCGGTGTCATAATAGACAGGCTTGGGGTTGGCGGGAAACAAGATGATCTGTGGTGACTGGTCTTGTTTCAACGTAATGGAGTATTTTTCATCTAACAATATTTTATCTCCACTCGGCTGTTTCACTTCAAACTGATAATGGCCTTTTTCCCGCAAAATCAGCGACCCTTTCAGGTTTTGATCGTTGAGCTTACTCACAATGAAGTGGTCTCGATTGTTGACCACCAATTCTGCGCCTTCTATAGGGTGATTGCTACTTCCTTGGATTATCACTTCGGTTCCCGGCAGAGCTTCGATAGAACCGTCGGACGGTTTAATAATCTGCCGTTTCAATTGTGAATATGCTGGAAACTCCAGAATTAGAGACAGGTTATTAATTTTATAGCCTATGGGCTTTTTAGCCAGTTCCGGTTTAGTTAAATGATTCTCAGTAATTTGGGTGGTGCTTTCAGGATTGAGAATGGGTGTCCAAAAATCAGGCAATACGGCAGTAACAATTATCAGAGTGATTAGTACGCCCATAAACCGATTGAGCGCGGGGATTGTCCTTTTCCCGCTGATTATGGAACTGGGGTCAATGTTCTCGATAGCTGTTTGAGTGTTTTGGATATGTTCACGGATGAAGGCGACGGAAAACGGTGGCTTATTTTCTTGCTGGTCAGATAGGTAGCGTTGCAACTGCAAAGCATTGATCAGCGAATTATTCAGTTCGGGGTATTTCTGCTCTACTAAAAGTGCGGCCTGTTCGAGGTTTATTTTGGAACTCTCGCGAGTGGACCAGAGCCGCCAGCCGAGAAAAATGACGATCAATCCACATAAGCCGTAACCCAGAATAGGGGTCGCAGACTGAAAATAAAAATAGAATCCCGTTGCAAGCGCACCACCCGTTAAAACCGTCAAAGTCAGGTAGGCTAGCTCTAAATAGAGATTACGACTCCATTTATTTTGCACCTGCGTAAGAAAGTTTTGAATTTTTAAAGAAGGTTCCATAAGCCGACAAGGGAAATTAAGTCATCCCCTCATTCTAAAACACCCGTGCGCTGAATCCCAACGAATAAACCGTTGCAGTATTTATTGTTGGTGGATTTGAACCTATCTTTTAATTGCGTTTGATAGCTGTTGAGAAGCTTGTGTCAGGCTGAATATTTTTATTTACAATCTGCCTTCTTCGAGATCAAAAACATCGAACCAGACATACACGGGACGATGAACGGGGACATTTTCCGGAATATAAGATTCCAAAAACTTTTGTGCGTCATCGGGCATTTCACTAGGCCTCATATCGCGCATTTTATTGTTCCAATTTATAATTTCCATTCTATTTTGTACCTTAGATCGGGCATTTACCCATTCTGCGACTTCCTCGTCTGAAGTCCCTGTCGAAATAAAATCTTTCATCTCTTCATGGTCGATTCCCGTAAAGGTTTCCAACTGCTCGCATAAAGAACAAGGCCAATAATTATACTCGCCATTTTTCCCAACAAGAAAAGACCGACATTTATCTAAACAACGAGCCAATATTACATAGCCCCCAAGCATTTTGCGCGGACTACTTGGAGGTTCTTTATCCAAATCTTTAGCAATAGAAATCAGTTTTTCATTTTTCATAAAGAATATTCTCCTTTAAATTTAGACCTTAAATTCAATAAGTTGTTTGAAAAAAAATAAATCAGTTGTGCCATTAGACTGGCTACTCTGTATTCTCTTCGCAACGGAAATCGGTTTCAGAAATCCAGTGTATCTGCAGGTAGTTAGGAACTTTGGTTTCGCGATCAATCTTCGCCGATTGAATTTGGGCTGGGGTCAGGTTGATGGCATAACGAAAGATAGCCTTGCTGAGGTTAGCCCATTGCAAGTCAGCTTCCTGTAACCACGCCGAAGATAGGTACGCTTCGGTAAGATTAGCTTCTGTGAATAAGGCCTTACGCAGATCGGCTTTGAAGAATTTTACTTTTGCAAGATTTGACTTTCGTAGATCGGCTTTTCTTAGATCGGCTTCACTAAAGTCGATGTCGCGAAGATCGCGGTTGCTGAAATCGATTTTTCTCAACTTCGCTTTTTTGAAGGAGCATCCGCCTAAATCAGCACCACTAAAATTCACTCCAGGACAATCAGTTTCGTTGAGGTTGGCACCTCGCAAATCTGAACTGGCGAAGAAGGTTTTTGTGAGGTTGGCGCCCTGCAAACTGGCACCGTTGAGCAATGACATATAGAAATTAGCTTTTCTCAGGTTAGCATTGTTCAGGTTGATGCCATTGAAGTCGACGCGGTCTAGGTCTGGCTCAATATGGGGATGATTTTCTCTCCAGATGTTCCATCTCTCGACTGAACTTTTGAGCAGTGTGATTTGTTCCCGGTTCGCCACTTTATTAGAAGTTGTTATTTAAAAGGATAATGGCTCAGCGGATTCATTTATCACACCGACTCTTCATTTCAGCCCTCTTACTTTACAACTCTTTTTGCTTCACCGTGACGATTTATATCAAAAATAGTATAATAGTCATTTAATTGTCAGCCTAGAATTTAGCATATTAGAAATAACTCTAATTTGGGACCAGTTCATCGATATCAGGTTTCCATAACATCGGGGCATAAATCAAAATATAAAGCGCAAAACTAACTATCCAAAGTGTAGTGATATAATCCACTATTATTTGTAAGGTCACTTGCTAAAGCAAGACTAACCCTTTACTATTAAGCTGGTTTTTGAAAATTTTATAGA
>JABIYR010000035.1 GCA_018702695.1 Nitrospina sp.
CCCTCTCGGCAAGAGATGATTACATTAAATGATAGCGAAAGAAAAATATTAACGCTCTTTCGAAAGATGCCATCGGGGTTCCAGAAAGACTGCATGTCCAGCTTGCGCAAAGTCGCAGAGCTTGGAAAAGCTCCTCATGAACCCTCCCATAACTCAGACCATGATCCGCAGGCAAAAAAAAATGCAAAGGATGCAAAGCCGACCCCGACCTCCGCAGGCCAACCGAAGCAAAGACAGAAACCCGGCAGGAAAAAGCTTTGCAAGAAAAGATAGACAAGCTTAAAATATTGACCCGAAGTATTAATAAAATCACGGTGAGATAATAATTAGTGAAATTTGCTGGTGTCAGGAAGTTATGGCACGGTGTAGCCGGGTTGATTGTCCTTTCCGCTATTTTTTACCTTGAGTTTTATACCAACCTGTTTGAAACAAGTGTCGGTTATTACTTGAAATGGCAAAACCACAAAAGACCTCAATTGGGGCGGATGTGGGAGCGAGATCGACAGTCTCTGGTAGCACAAGCCAAAATTAAATCTATACGATCTTCTCTAGACCTTCAGGAAGAAACGACCTTGGGCATCTCTTCCTTCAAATATTTATTTGAAGGGCTATCGCCAGGGTTCCCTCTTGTTGTTTCTAGGGAAAAGTTTCTACAGCTCTATTATGATTTTCCGGGCCAGTGGTCTGAGCAAATCATTTCTTCCTATGATCTGGTTGGCTTGGACTCCAGAAAAAAATGGGATCGGGTTTTTCTCAAACGATTTGGTCCTTGGATCACTCTACAGTTCATCGACCGGCAGAATATTCCTCTGCATGAATTATTTTTGTCGGTGGATACATTGTTTGAGGTGCAAGCAACGCGTACGGTAAAGCGAGGCACACTTGAAGACGCTAGTTTTTCAGAGAGACTGATTTTCCCGATTTCTGAATTTCTTCCTGTTTTAAAATCTCTGGATGCTGTCACCCAGAAAGCAGTTTTTCCTGAGCCACGCTGGTTTTTAGGGAAAAACTATCATGTCACGCGTGTGGGCATTTCAGATTTATCTGTGGAGGAACCCGCTCAACATCTGTTATTTGGGATTGAATATGACACCGACTATTACACGGGTGTTTTGCTGATTCCGGTTGCCGTTGAATTGGCAAATAATATGATGTCGCAAATAGAAAAAGCAGAACTTTCTGATCCGAGCCCTGCTGAATTGTTGCCTTCTTCTGGGGAAAGCCATTGATTGGCCGCCTACTTCACACTTTAAATTTATTTTTGGTAACGGTGATCCTCATTGCGGTTCTGACTGTGGGGGGGCTTTATTTCTGGTTAAGTAATGACCTGCCGCAACTGCCGGAAAACCTGCAACAAATAAATTTAAGCCTACCTACCGAAATCTATTCTTCCGATGGCGAGCGGATTAAAATTCTCGGTGAGCGACACCCTATTGTTTTGGAGGATATCTCACCTTATTTTACCAAAGCCATCATTGCCGTTGAAGATTCCCGTTTTTATCGTCATGGCGGGATAGACCATAGAGGTCTGGTGCGGGCTTTTTGGACGAATCTTCGTAAAAGGAGGATTGCCCAAGGAGGAAGCACCATCACCCAACAATTATCCAAAAATCTGTTTTTTTCATTTGAAAGAAACTGGGTTCGTAAAATCAAAGAACTTTTGATCGCTTTCCAACTAGAAGCCACATTTAGTAAAGAACAAATTCTGGAAGCTTATTGCAACCAGATATACTTTGGTAGTGGTGCCTATGGGGTTGAAGAAGCGGCACAAACCTATTTTCGGAAACGTACTAAAGACCTTACCTTGTTACAAGCGGCTTTGCTGGCCGGGTTACCCAATTCTCCCAATAATGCTAACCCCTTTTCGCATTATGAGAGGGCTATGCAACGAACGAAGTATGTCTTGAACCGGATGGTCTCAGAAAAAATGATTTCTGATGAGGTGCGACAATTGGCTCTAGCATCAAATATTGAGCTGGTGAAGCCTCGGGTGGTATCGGACCCCAACCTTTATTTTGTTGATCAGGTTGTGGAGCAACTGGAAAGAGACTATGGCAAGGATTTTGTGCATTTTGGAGGATTAAAAATACTCACAACCTTGGATACGCGCCAACAAAAGCTGGCTTTTAAAAGTGTGCAAAATCATTTAGAAGCTTTGAAGAACCGAGTGGTCATCGAACGAGGAGAAAGCCCTCTTCAGGCGGCGTTGGTGGCAATTGAGAATAAAAGTGGCGCAGTGCGCGCTCTGCTAGGGGGACGAGACTACTCATACAGTCAGTTCAACCGGGCGGTGTCGAACAATCGTTTACCCGGTTCCTCTTTCAAGCCTTTTGTTTATTTTACGGCTATGCAAGAGCTGGGTTATTCGCCCGCTACCGTTGTCGAAGATGAGCCGCTGACAATTGATATCCCCGGTAGTTCGCCATGGAGCCCGATGAACTTTGACGAAGAGTATGCGGGCAGTATCATCCTTAAAAAAGCTCTGATGAACTCTGTCAACATTATTTCCGCAAAACTGCTCAATGAAGTCGGGCCAGAAAAAGTGATTCGCATGGCGCGGAAGTTTGGCATTAAAAGCCCACTCGGTAAAAATCTTTCGCTTTCTCTCGGTACATCCGGCCTCTCAACTTACGAGGTGGCATCGGCATATAGCGTTATTGCGAATCTGGGGATCTATAATGAACCGTATTTAATTCAACATATTGAAGATTTTCAGGGTAACCGGCTCTATGAACATTACTACCAAGGTGTACAGCAATTCATGCCCGACTCGCTTTATCCTCTTCTCAATATGATGCAGGGCGTGGTGGACGGTGGAACGGGAAGGGTTGTAAGGCGGATGGGGTTTCGTCACCCTGCCGCAGGTAAGACCGGAACGACCAATGATTTTAAAGATGCGTGGTTCAATGGTTTTACCAAAGATATCACCGCTTCAGTTTGGGTGGGTTTAGATAATAATAAGCCCATGAAAAGTAAATCAGGTCGAGGTTTGACTGGAGCCAGTGCCGCCGCACCCATATGGGTGCATTTCATGCAAAAAGTTTTAGAGGGAAAAAGTCCGGTTAAATTTCCTGTTCCAGAAAAAATAAAGTTTGCCAAAGTGGATGTTCAGACAGGCTTTTTAGCGGATGAACGATCTAAGAAAATTTTGCAAGTGGCAGTCAAAGAAGAGGTGAACCTTTTACCCCCTCCCATTGTATTGGAGGAGCCAGAACCGAATGAAACCGATCTCCTCCCAGGCCCGACATCGGTCAATGAAATAAAGAATTCCTTAAAGTCAGAGAATAATGTTGTACCAAACCCTTAAATTTTATTTAGCCCGAGTCGCGCTATCGTTAATCCTGATTGTGGGGTTGGGCTATACGGTTTTATATTTTCTGCACGAGGTTGCGCTTCCCAATAACTTGTTTGATGATGTGGTGATTCAGTGGGCTCTTGTTTTGGTCGGCTTGTTCTTTGGGTTTATTGCGTACGGCATGGTGGGAGATCAGCGTTTTTTTAATGCTTTGCATTTTCTTAAAAAGGTTCCACCTCAATCCAACCCTGAAAATATTAAAAATCAGTTTGAGAACCTCCTGAGTTTTACCTACTCGTCTTATTTTTTGCCCGAAACGGGAAAGCAATATCGAGTTTTAGGGGTTCTTTTGTATGCAGATTATCTGCTTTCAATTGGGGATGAAACGCCCAGAGCTTTAAATATTTACGTGCAGGCTTTTTTGCAAAGCCCTAAAGACTCCCGATTTCGCAAACCGCTTTTGGCTATTCTCAATCAAGGGCGAGAACTCACGTCAGAAGAGATGGACCTGCTTCTCGTCATGGTCCATCAAGAGGAAATTCATGACCCCACTTTGATCAATTACCTGGCTGGTCTTTTTCTCAAGGCTGAGCAATGGTCGGGAAAAGTGGAGCCATTGTTCTTGAATGCATTGGAAAACGAAAGTGAATTTTCGAGTGATATTGTCAAATTTGCATTGCCAATTTACTTGTCTCACAAGCGAACTGATGAAGCCGCTTTAAGGTTTTACCTTTTTGCATTGAATTATTCGCAGAAAGAAGACGAGCAACACCAAATCAAAGCCTACTTGGCTCACAGTTACTGTGAGGGCAACCTTTCCGGTGTTTCCCCTCAATTGCACGAGCAATGTGGCGAAATTTTTATGAGCATGAGTCTGGTTCAACAAGAAGCGATTAAAAAGGAGTCAGAAGAAAACCAGATTTCCTCCAAGATGAAAAAGGTGAAGCTATTTCGTCGTGAAGATTTGCAAGACCTGAAACGTTTGAAAATTGAGATGGGGTTGGTAGCAAGCCGGATATCGATTTTAGGGGAGTGGGGGCGTTGTGGGTTGGAGGTCTTATTTAAGGGGCTTAAATGGATTCTCCTGCGGATGCTGGACCTGCTCATTCGGTTTGGACAACTTCCGTTAAGAGCCAGGTTGATCAGTTTCTCGGTGCTTTCTGTCGTGATTATATTGGCTTTGGGTTTTCGCCAGCTGACCTTTGAAAAATTAAATAGCCCGTCTCCTGTTCCATTAGCATCCATCCTTGGCTCCAAAGTAGCAACCGCAACGAAGGAGGGCCGAGTTTACACCGTTCAAATTGCCGCAGTTATCTCTGCTAAGCAAGCCGATAAACTTATCCGCAAGTTAAAAAAACACGGTGTAGAAGGGCTTTATATTGTGAAGGCGGTGCGTCGGTCAGGAGGACATTGGTATAAAATACGGGTTGGAAAATATCCTTCCAAGAAACAAGCCAGTATCTATGCCAACCGATTGGTGGATTCGAAATCGATTAAAAATTATTTTGTAATTTCACTGCCGAAAAAATGAAGGTGGGGTTAACAACGTCCGTATTCGTCTTCATAACGAGTGATATCACTTTCGTTGAGCAGGTCGCCAAACTGAATTTCGATAATTGTAAGGGGGGCAGGGCCTGAGTTTATGAGCCGATGTTTAGCGCCTTTTGGAATGGTGATCGAGTCATTAATTTCTAGCTGGAAGGTTTCTTCGTCTCGCACGACTTGCGCTGACCCCGTAACAACGGTCCAACATTCACTACGGTGTTGATGCGACTGCAAGCTGAGTGACTCACCCGGAAAAACTTCAATGCGTTTTAGTAAATAAGAAGGGCCCATGTCCAATACACTATAAGATCCCCAAGGTTTTTTTACGGTCGAACCTTTCCTCCCCTCAGGGTGTCCCTTATCATTAAGCGATTTTACCAAAATTTTGATATCTTGAGATCGCTCTTTGGCGCAGACCAACAAAGCATCGGGAGTATCCACGACTATGGTATCTTTCAAACCTAATACACCAATGAGACGATTTTGCCCTTGAATAATGGAGTCGGTGCAATCTTGCGCTAGAATATTCCCGCTGATTATATTACCATCGAGATCTTTCTCAGACACCTCATCCAAAGCGTCCCAGGCACCCACATCATTCCAACCGATATCGGCAGGTAATAGGACCACTCGCGATGAATGCTCCATGACGGCATAATCGATGGAAAGACTGGATAATGAAGAAAAAAGATCACTGCCTTTTTCATTCAATTCGAGGTAGCCGGGTTTGCCTTTGGTTTCTTTTAAGGAGTTGGAGATGGCATCTAAATGAGAATAAATATTCTGAGCATATTGGCTCAATTCTTCTAAAATTGTAGAAGCCTTCCAAATGAAGATGCCGCAATTCCAAAAATAATCGTCTTGTTGCAAATACTGTTTGGCGGTGGCGAGGTTTGGTTTTTCTACAAATCGTTTTACCTTATAAGCATCTTTATGGCCGGCTAGTTTAGAACCCTGTTGCAAATAACCAAAACCCGTTTCAGGTCGAGAAGGGGGGATGCCAAGCGTGACAAGGTGATTTTTTCTGGCTAACTCTTCTGCCTGTTGCAGGGTTTTGATGAAACTCTCTTGGTTTGTGACAACATGATCTGCCGGAAAAACACCCATGATAGCATCGGGGTCAATTTTGACCAGCACTTTAGCCATCAGTCCGATTGCCAAGGCAGTATTTCTATTGCAGGGTTCTGCTATGAGGTGATCGGCAATGAAAGATTGAGGCCGTAACTGCCGGAAAGTTTCAATGGCTTGTTGGTGATTGGTGGCCAGATATAACTGCTCAATGGGGATCAGCGGCAGGAGACGCTCAACCGTGTTTTGCACCATGGTTCCAGGGCCAACTATCTTCAGCAATTGTTTGGGACTTTGTTCCCGGCTTTTAGGCCAAAATCGAGTGCCGTTTCCGCCGGCCAGTATAACTCCGTACATAAGACTGTATAATCTTTCTTTAGCGTCGTTGAGGTAGTAGTCGGACTCTTAAGGTGAACGGGATGAAAGCTTAGGCTCTTTATAGCAAAACTTTTAATCCACATAAACCCGCATCCATTCTAGCTAAAAAGGCATCAAAGGACTAGAAAAATAAGCAAAGTGTGTGAAAAGTTGAAAAGGATTTAAGTTGGAAATTTTAAAATCATTCTGGCCTTATATTTGTAAATATCGCAAAGAATTCCTTCTGGGCATCGGGGCATTGATTATTACTGATTCGATGACGCTGGTGGTGCCTTGGTTGATCAAGGAGTTTATCGATATCCTACCGGGAAAACCTACATCCGACCTTCTTTTAAAATATAGTCTCCTGATTCTTGCGGTCTCCTTTGTTCTTGTTGTCGGTCGATTTGGGTGGCGGATGTTTATGTTTGGCCCTTCCCGAAAAATCGAATTTGACATTCTCAACCAATTATTTCGACACCTTTTAACCTTAGACCGGACATGGTATCTGAATCGGCAGATAGGAGACCTCATGTCCCGTGCCACCAATGATTTGAGAGCGGTGCGGGAATTTTTTGGGCTGGGTGTGTTGATTCTCATTGATGCGGTGTTTGTCATCATCACTGCTGTTGCAATGATGACTTGGATAAATTTTGACCTGACTCTCAAGGTCTTTCTGCCACTGCCTATTATTTCATTTCTATTCTTTTATTTTGTTAAGGAGATAGGTAAACGCCATAAAGCGGTGCAGGAGCATTTGGCATTGATAACGGGTTTGGTGCAAGAAAACCTTGCTGGCATTCGTGTGTTGCACGCTTTTGTTCAGGAAGAAAATGAAAAAGCAAAATTTGAAAAACTCAACCATCAATATATTCAAAAGAATCTGCATGTGACGCGAATGTTTGGAATCTTCACACCGACCATGGTTTTTGTGATTGGGGTTGCGGCAATGCTTTCATTATGGTTGGGGGGAAAGGCCGTCATCACAGGCTCAATGAGCCTGGGTTCTTTCGTTGCCTTTAATGGTTATTTGATGCTTCTTTCATGGCCAATGATGGGAATCGGATATGTGTTCAACCTGACGCAAAAAGGCATGACGGCTATGGTTCGCATTCAGGAAATTTTTGCTTCTCAGTCACAAATAAAGTCCTCTCCTCTGGTCGAGGGTGTTTGCGGACGGATGGGGGACATTGAGTTTCAGGGGCTTCAATTTCATTATCAGGGTGAAGAGGCATTGAGCTTGAAAGGTATCGACTTAAAAATTTATCAAGGGCAGACTTTGGGAGTGGTGGGTGTGGTGGGTGCAGGAAAAACCACTTTGGCGCAAATGCTTTTAAGGATTCATAACCCGACTTCCGGTCATTTGCGAGTTGGAGGACGCTCAATAAATGAAATTCCCTTGGAAAGATTGAGAGACTCTATCGGTTATGTGAGTCAAGAACCCTTTTTATTCTCCACATCCATTCGTGACAATATCTTGTTAGGTCGAGAATATGCTCTTGAGTTGGACGAGGTGGTTAAGGTCGCAGGGTTGAGTAAAGATATCGCTCGGTTTCCAGACCGTTTGGATACTATGATTGGAGAACGTGGTGTGTCTCTTTCAGGAGGGCAGAGACAAAGAGTTGCTCTGGCTCGCGCCTTGATCAAGAACCCTGAAATTTTGATTCTTGATGATGCATTTTCAAGTTTGGATTCAGATACAGAAGAAGAGATTTTGAGTAATATTCAGAATCAACTGCACCACACCACAACCTTGATTATTTCACATCGATTGTCATCGGTGCGAAATGCAGATCAGACTATTGTGATGGCGGCGGGACAGATCATAGAGCAGGGTGACCACGCTTCGCTGATAAAGATGGAGGGCTTTTATGCCAACCTATTTCAAAATCAGGTGTTGGCCCGAGAAATGGAGATTCTTCTCTGATGACTCGAATCAATATGGAAAACCTCAAAGATCGTTACCGTGACTGGGTTTTGTTTAAGCGGGTGCTGACTTATTTAAAACCTTATGGTCAATGGGTTGCATTGGCCATATTGCTTTTATTGGGTGTTTCTCTGCTCAATTTAGTCGGCCCTTACTTTACCAAAATTGTCATCGATGATCATATAAAGTCTTCTGACTTGGAAGGGTTGGATGTCATTGCAGGCTTGTATCTTGCCGCATTGACGACTTCATTCCTGTTTCAATTTTTGCAGAATTATCTCATGCAGTATATCGGTCAAAAAGTCATGTTTGACTTGCGCTCTAAAGTATTTGCGCATCTGCATAAAATGTCATTTTCATATTTTGATAAGAACCCAATCGGAAAAATGATCACCCGAGTGGTGAATGATGTGGAAGTGCTCAATGAAATGCTGACATCTGGACTGATACTTGTTTTCAGCGATCTATTTACCTTAACGGGTATTTTTGCGGTCATGCTGTATCTGGACTGGCGGTTGACGCTGGTGGTTTGCATTGTCTTCCCGATACTTGCGTGGGTGACTCGCATCTATCGACTCAAGGCTCGTGATGCGCTGAGAAAAAACCGGGCCCATGTGACCGAACTCAATTCTTATCTGGAAGAAAATCTGTCGGGCATGGATACGGTACAATGTTTCAATCAAGAAAAAAATAATCTCGACAAATTTACCCAAATCAATCAAGACAGGCTCAATGAAGATTTAAGAACGGTGACTTATAATGCTGTTTATATGCCTTCAATTGACCTTTTTAACTCGTTGGCTGTTGGAATGGTGATCTGGTATGGGGGAGGGCGGTTTGTACAAGATGAAATTCAATTGGGAATTTTGGTGGCGTTTATTCAATATCTGCAAAAATTCTTTGAACCCGTTCGAGATTTGGCCGAAAAATTCAATATTATTCAGACCGCGATGGCGTCGTCTGAACGGATTTTTGAATTGTTGGACACACCTGAGCAACTGCCCGACTCGGTGCCTAATTCTGATGATTTCAAGATCCGTGGGGCAATTGAATTTAAGAATGTATGGTTCGCCTATAGCGATGAGAATTATGTTTTAGAGGATATTAATTTTTCTTTATCAGAAGGAGAGAGCCTTGCCATTGTGGGCGCGACCGGTTCCGGGAAATCCACCTTGGTCAATGCACTGTGTCGTTTTTACGATATTCAAAAGGGCGATA
>JABIYR010000005.1 GCA_018702695.1 Nitrospina sp.
ATGGCCGGCGGCTTCGCCGTGATCAAAGACGTTCCCAAAGTTCTGGTTTATAAGCTCTGCCATTGGCTGAACCAAAAAAAAGAAATCATCCCTGAAAATGTTCTCACCAAAGAACCCTCGGCGGAACTGAGGCCCGACCAAAGGGATACCGATTCTTTACCACCTTATGATCTGCTCGATCCGGTTTTGTTGAGTTATATCGAAGAGGATTTGTCAGTAGAAGAAATTAAAGGTAACGGACTGCCCAAATCCGAAATCCAGCGCATCGCCCGGTTGGTAGACCTCAATGAATACAAACGCCGGCAGGGTCCCCCGGGCGTAAAGATCACACCTAAAGCGTTTGGTAAAGACCGCCGGTTGCCCATTACCCGGCGATAACTACTAGCCGTAGGGGCAAATAAAACCAACATCTCCCGTCGTTGCGAGGAGCGTAGCGACGAAGCAATCCAGAAAAAAAATGAAACAACCCGCAATCTATATCATGACAAATAAGCGAAATGGCACCCTTTATACTGGCGTGACCAGCGATCTGATAAAACGGGTCCATGAGCACAAAAATGGAGTTGCTACGAGTTTTTCAAAAAAATATGGCTGTAACCAACTTGTTTATTACGAAATTCATAAAAATATGGACAGTGCCATAGCCCGTGAAAAACAGATTAAGGCGGGTTCTAGGAAGAAAAAAATTGAATTGATAGAAAATATGAATTCGGGCTGGAACGATCTTTATGACAAAATCCTCTGACCGTCTTTGCGAGGAACCAGCGGTGACGAAGCGATCCAAGTAGGGCCGGTTCCGTAGTTGAAAAGAGACCGATAACTTTTGCCGTCTTTGCGAGCAGAGCGAAGCAATCCAGAAAGGTTAATTATAAAGCCTGGATCGCCACGCCGCTTCCAGCGGCTCGCGACGACGACTAGGCGGGGGTTTGGTTTGTCATGCTGAGTCTGTTGGAGCTAATCGAAGGGGAGTGGCAAGAGCGTTTTCAAGCGAGGTTGTGATCGGCCTAGACCGCTTTACTTAATAGGCAGGTCTGCCTTATTTGAACCATCCCATATTGCAAGCTCTTGTTTTTCTCTGTAAAACGATTCATATTCAATTTCAAATTTTAATTTTTTAAGGCCCTCAATAAAGCGAAATTGCTCGTTCTGAATGTCTTCCGCATGATCTGTTGCTAAAAATCTTATCAAATCCTGTTCATGGCCAACAATGAAGGATTCGCCGGGGATTAAATTACTCCTGCTATAATTAAAACTAAGTGGAGTGAGTTTATTTACGGTAGATCCCCACCCACAATCATCTGCATCCTCCAAGAAATTCTTATCAAAATAAACTTTAAACTTTATTATTTTCGCTGGGCCTAATCCGCAATTCCTAACCCTTACAAACAAGCCACTATCAGGGGCAATGTTACAGTCAAAAGCAAGGTGGGGAACCACTGAAAGCTTATTGTGATTATGAGCAAGTTCGTTGTGCTTTTGGGCCTCTTTTTGCGCCTCATATGCTATCCAAGCAGCGCATGCCGCAATCACCGCAGAAACTATTGCAATAATTAGAGCTGCTTCAGCCATACAGAAACTCCTCGATTGTTTTCAAATAGTTTACCACAGACCATCTTTCTAAAAGGGTCAAGTCCACTCTTAACTGTGACTGAAATTTTTTCTGCCGTTCAACGTTCCATTGCCAATTGCCTCCACCGCTAGGGGGTGGTAAAATTAATTTAAAATTTCAATACAAAGCTAGTCTCAGTTTTTATTTTTGAGGGGGAACAATAATGAAGAAGATCGGTGTGGTGCTTTCGGGATGTGGGGTCTATGACGGTGCGGAGATTCATGAGTCGGTCATCACGCTTTTAGCGATTGACCGGGCCGGTGCCAAGGCAGTATGCATGGCTCCGGATGTGGAGCAGATGCATGTGATCAATCATCACAATGGTGAAGAAATGCCGGATGAAAAACGAAATGTGTTGATCGAGTCGGCTCGCATCGCCCGTGGTGAGATCCGCGATATCAATGCGATCAAGGCGGATGATATTGACGCGCTGGTGTTCCCCGGCGGATTCGGCGCGGCCAAAAATCTCTCCAGTTTTGCGGAAGAAGGGGAAGACTGCAAGGTCCACCCGGAAGTCATGCGGCTGGTGAAAGAGTTCATCGCCAAACAGAAACCGCAAGCGGCATTATGCATCGCCCCTGCCATGATGGCTAAAATTTATGAAGGGGAATCGGTCAACCCCACGCTGACCATCGGTAACGACAAGGATGGCATTGACATGGTTGAAGCGATGGGAAGCAAACATCAGGAATGCTCGGCTCGGGATTTTGTTCTCGATAAGGAAAATAGAATCGTCTCCACTCCAGCTTATATGGTGGGCAAGAGCATCTCGGAAGTGGCCGAAGGCATTGAAAAAACCATCACTGAGCTGATTAAGATGATTCCCTGACCCTCCACTAGGCGTGGTGCCAGTGTGAACAGCAACCCCCCCCCAAGCCCCCCTTCTCAGGGGGGCATAGTTTGCCTCAGCGTTTAGCCGGTTATATCCATATAATTAAAGGATTTTCGCTATTTTTCCGTAAAGATATACTGGACTCTTATATATAATGGTACGGAAACGGAATTCTTGGCACGCAGGGAGGCTATGAGCAAACCCCAAAAAACTTTATTGGTC
>JABIYR010000004.1 GCA_018702695.1 Nitrospina sp.
CTTAAAGGATTTCGATCAGGCCATCATTGAATATCAGAATTTAATCAATGATTATGCAGATAAAAATGAAAACAGCAATCATCAGTATCGCATCGCATCTATTTACTATAAAAAGCAAAATTACGAGCAAGCCTTGGTAGAGTTAAATATTTTGCTGGAAAACTACCCCAAAAGTTCCTGGGCTGAAGAAACCAAATACAAAATAATAGAAATACTTTATGCGTTGAGTCGGTGTCCTGAAGCGAGGGAGCAATACCGACATTTTAATTTAGAATATTCAAAAAGCCGTTTTAAAGAGGACATGGATTTTATTGTCGCCTCTTGCCTGGAAGAAGAGGGACACCTGCAAGAAGCTTTCAACCAGTTCACGGCCTTGGAAGGTCGTTATATATACCCCGCCATTCTTAAAATGAAACTGCTGGGTCTTGAAAAAAGGATGAAAAAGCAACACTGATGCTCGACTTAAAAATAATACGCGAAAATCCAGAAGCTGTAAAAACCCGTCTCAAACGCCGTGGTGGAGATTTTAAAGAACTGGATGAATTGCTCATACCTGAAGAGGCTCGACGCGAAGGACTTCAGCAGTCAGAAAATCTAAAAAGTAAAAAAAAGAAACTGTCTGCACAAGTGGGTCAGCTTAAGCAAAAAGGGCAGGACGCATCCGAAATTATGGAAGAGGTCCGGGTGCTGAATATTGCTATCAAAGAGTTGGATGATAAAATCCAAATTTGGGAACAACAGGTTCAAGAAAAATTACTTGGCATTCCCAATATTCCTGATGACTCCATCGTAGATGGGGCCGATGAAAGTTGCAATAGACGGGTACGAGATTGGGGAACAAAACCAGAATTTTCATTTCAACCCAAAAGCCATGTAGAAATTGGGGAAGAGCTAGATCTCATTGACTTAAAACGAGCCGCAAAAATATCGGGAGCCCGGTTTGCCGTCTATAAAGGACAGGGCGCGGCGTTGTTGCGTGCTTTGATCAATTTTATGATTGATGTGCAAACACGCGAGAACGGTTATCAAGAACTTTACCCTCCATTCCTAGTCAATAAAGAGAGCTTATTGGGAACCGGTCAGTTGCCGAAATTTGAAGAAGACTTGTTTGCCACCCGCAACGACCCACTCTACCTCATCCCGACAGCAGAAGTCCCTGTCACCAATTTTCATCGCGATGAAATTCTGGAAGAAGAGTCTCTACCCATTTGTTATGCCGCCTACACCCCTTGTTTTAGGAGGGAAGCGGGGTCTTACGGAAAAGATACGCAAGGGCTGATTCGACAACATCAATTCGATAAAGTGGAACTGGTCAAATTTTCGCGGCCCGAAGATTCAGACGCAGAGCTTGAAACATTGGTCAAAAACGCAGAATCGATTTTACAAAAACTAAACCTGCATTACCGGGTGATGGAATTATGTGCCGGGGACATTGGTTTTTCTGCCGCCAAAACCTATGATCTAGAAGTATGGCTTCCCAGTCAGGATACATACCGAGAAATATCATCGTGCAGTAGCTTTACCGACTATCAGGCGCGGCGAGCAAGAATACGTAGTAAAAAACGCACCGGTGGCAAACCAGAATTTGTGCATACCCTAAACGGGTCAGGTCTGGCGGCAGGAAGGTTATTTGTCGCATTACTAGAAAATTACCAGCAAGAAAACGGGACGGTGACTGTGCCCGAAGCGTTGCGTTCTTATTTACACGGGCAAGAAACAATAGAACTCTAATATTTTAACGAGTTTTAGTCTCAATTGTGATTGAGTATTCTGTCTTTGTATCGTATTATCAAACCTCACAAAGACGACAATTGCTCACTATTAGTTAGATTTGATAATTAAATCGTCCGCTTGACATTTACCCGTAAGTAGTTAAATATACACGGGTTCATAATATTCAGGAGGGATGGCCGAGTGGTTTAAGGCGGCGGTCTTGAAAACCGTTGAACGAAAGTTCCGTGGGTTCGAATCCTACTCCCTCCGCCACCCTTTACCGTTGGGACAAATAGCGGTGTGGGTAGGCAGAAATTTTAATTCGTAGCATAAGCGATCATTTATATAGATCGGAGAGGTGGCCGAGTTGGCTGAAGGCGCACGCCTGCTAAGTGTGTGTAGGCTTAACCCCTACCGAGGGTTCGAATCCCTCCCTCTCCGCCATATTTTTTGGGGCCGTTAGGCCAGAAAGGCAAGAGTTTGAAGTATTCAATTAAAAACAGCTGGGTATTGTTGCTGACCTTGTCTTTCTTGGTGAGCTGTACCCACGAAAGTAAAGAAGATGTTTCAAAACTGCAAACGACCGAAATCAATAAATTGAATATTTCACAGGTTGAAGGCTCCAGCTCAAGATCGGCTCAACAGGTCGAGGCTTCAGTACAAGAAGCCGGAGAAGCCCACCCTGCTGTTCAGGAAGATGCGAAACCACAACGCGGCATCACTGTTCCCGAAGCAGTGGAAGGTAAGTGGAAAGCGGTCAAGCTTCTGATCAAGAATAAGAAGGATGAAGAACGCAATGAAATGAAAACCGTTAA
>JABIYR010000084.1 GCA_018702695.1 Nitrospina sp.
AAATCTCTCACGTTGGCACGTTTATATTTGTTGGATGCTTTAAGAATCACCATTCGAAATGGTTTTGAGTTGATGGGTATTTCAGCTCCAGAAAAAATGTAAAAATCACGACCTGACTTTTAGGCGATATTGATTTTCATAAGCGGTCTGAATTTATGAAATTTCTCGTTGTAATGATACTCTTGATTGCCTCTGCACTGGGGGTACATTATTCAGGGGTGGACGTAAGTGGCTGGCTGGAGAAAGAATCCCTCAAAAAGATAAGTGCTGTTAAGCCCAAGTCCATTCGGGAGAAACGTGCCGAAATTCCGCCTACGAAGGCGGAGTATACATTTTTTGAAACATTGAATGATAAAACCATGACTCGGCATATTGGGCTCAATGGTGAATTGTTACCTGCTGAGCTTGTCCCGGAAAAATCTGCACCGACTGTTAAACCTGTCAAAACGAAAACTGCTTCGATAGCATCGGTCACCCCTAAAACCCAACCCGCATCTCCGATTCAAACCAAAGCCAAGAATAGTTTTCCGCAAGAAACGGTATCGGCCTTTGAGATTAAAGGTCAGCCTAATTTTGCCGTACAAGTGAGTTCATCGCGTAATGCAGACAGTGCAGGAGCATTGAAATTGCGTCTGCAAAAAAATGGCTTTGATGCCTTTTTAACGCAGACGAAGCTCGCAGGTCAAACTTGGCATCGCGTTTTTCTAGGAAGGTATGCTAAAGAGCAAGAGGCTAAGGATGCCGTCCTCTTGGCAAAAAAACAATATCAGTTGAATGCCGTGGTAGTGCGGACTGTTAATTAGTCGGCGCTTGGCTCGCAGAGATGCTCTTTATCACAGAAAGCTTGTAATATCTCAACCGGATCATCGACTCGTTGTCCGCCATAAAACTTTTCTTTACTGTCATACCAAGTGTTGAATCGGTAGCCTTCTATATCATCATGATAGAGTTTTCTTTTTTCATCCTTGCCGTTAAAGTCGAAATCGACGTTCGCGTCGCCTTTTGTGGGAATGGTGATCGTGCTTCGTTGGGTTGGAATAAATGGATGCCAAGCTACCACTTCGTAGGTTCCGGGTGGAATATTCTCAATACTGAAATTGCCCTCAGCATCTGAGACGGTGTAATAAGGGTTTTGCACGAGGTACGCATGGGTTTGTAGAAAAGGATGCAGGTTACATTTGACTATGAAATGCTCGGCATCTTCACGAACAAAAACGCTACGCACCTGACTGGATTTTTCTGGTAACGGTCGGTTGCTGGTTTGATCGGAATAAATATTGCGAACTTCATAGGTTGCTATTTCATGTTGAATGGGATCCGTATTTTCCAGTAAAATATTTTCTCCGTTTCTAGCACCGATTACATAACGGTTAGCACGGCAACGATCGACATGAAAAGTCTGCATTTTTGTTGAGAAGGGTTTGCCTTTTTCAACATTCACCAAATGAATGACTGTATCTTTCAGCCCACGGTTTTGCGAAACCGTGAAATCGAAGAGCAGACGATGACCTCTTCCATCAGAAATTCTTGAGCAATATTCTATGTTTGGAGCGTGAATGAGGTGGAACGAACGAACTCTGGGAACTGGGCCTGAGAGCGTGACACGGCCCTTCAAGGTTCCCCCATCGTCAACAGAAACGACGGTGTAAGGAGAATCTAGCTGGTCATAAAGTTTTTTTGCAAGTTTGTTGTTTCTTTTAAACAGGGTCTGAACTTGCTTTAAAGCTTTATCACGATTGCCCTGTAAATCATATAATACCCCCAAGTCATACTCGGCTTTCACCATTCGGCGGTTCATGCTCAAGGCTGTTTCCAACTCTTTAATGGCTTCGTCGAGTAATTTAACGCGCGCAAAGGACATTCCCCGGTTGTAACGCAGACCTGCAGAATCATAACCTAGGTTCAATGCTTTTTCAAAAGAGAGCAAGGCCTTCTTATGCATTCCTGATTGGCTGAAGGCGACACCCAGATTAGCGTGGATCAGGCTATCCTTTGGGTTGAGTTGAGCCGCTTTCATGAATTCTAGGGCGGCACTGGTCCAATCACCTTTTTGACTCAGTTTCATCGCTTCTTGATAATGAGCCTTGGCTTCTTTGTTTGTAGAAGCAAAGGCCATTGAGCAAGACATCAAAAAGGTTAGGCAGATAACGAGAATGCTTAGGCTGTATTTTTTGGGAGATATAATGATTTTCACTTTGTTAATATGTACGTTAGAGTTGAATTTTTTAATTTAACAATCCCTAAGTGTTGTGTCAACGTTGGGTTTGTATTTTTGAGTGACGGAGGAAGGTTTTTACTTCCAAAGCATTAGTTAGATACAGGAAAGTGATTAAAAATTCCACCTTTTAGATTGTTTTATCTGCATTGTTGGACTGTGATCGCCCTAATAATATCATTCAGGAATGAGCCTTTGAGCGCATTTAATTTTGTATATGAATACTTTTGAAGCGCATTGGGGCATCCCCGGTGGAATGATTCAGACCATTGTTGGCTCCCAGTTTAAAGGTTTGGGCTTGGCTTGTCCTCCTCGAACCTGCCATGAGTTGCAGTTAGAAGATCAAGCCCGAGTTATCCTGTATGAAATTGCACCGCAAGATGAAAGTAAACCCATTATTTTATTAGCACATGGCATGGGGGGCTGTTCCGAATCTGGGTATATCAGGCGGATTTCTACAAAGCTCTGGATGCATGGTTATGGTGTCTATATGGTTAATCATCGTGGTAGTGGTCCGGGTATGGGGCTGAGTTCCCGCTTGTGGAATGGTGGGGTGAGCGATGATTTTTCTCAAATGATCGATTTTGTCACCCAGCGAAATCCTGAAAAGCTTTTATTGCCAATCGGGTTTTCTTTGAGCGGTAATATTCTTTTAAAATATTTAGGTGAGGGGCGGACGGTTCCAAGTCAGGTTGCCGGCGCGCTTGCTGTCAACCCAACCATTGATTTAAGGGTTTCAAGTGCCATTATTTCTAGACAATGGCGCTGTGCCATCTTCAATCAGTATTTTATGCGATTGATTCGCAATCAGGCTCTTGCTATTGCCAAACAGTTCCCCAATGCTTTAAATCCGTTAAAAAACCTGAAAACGATTTGGGATTTTGACGTCAATTACACAGCTCCAGCTGGGGGCTTTAAGGATGTTGAAGATTATTACCGTCAATGCAGTGCCAAGCATTATTTAAGCGGAATATCGGTCCCCACTTCCATCTTATGTGCGAAAGATGACCCTTTTATTCCAAGTGAGGTATTTGATAGCGCTGATATGAGTGAGTGGGTGTCATTGCATACTCCAAAGAGGGGAGGGCATATGGGTTATATATCTAATGAAATAACTCCACATGGTGACCGTCGCTGGATGGACTATGCTTTGTTAGAGTGGGTTCGTAAACAGGGAAAACCTGCTGAACAGCCCTGATACAAGCTAGTGTGGTTTGTAACTTTAAGATTGAGTTATCATCGGGTGATGTTAATCTTCTCTTACTAAGATCTACAAAAGAAAGTTTATGGATTTATTTCCCGATTATGAAATAGAGGCGAAAGGCCCGCTTCCCCCCTTGGCAGATCGCATGCGCCCTGAGAGTTGGGGCATGTTTACAGGGCAGGAACACCTGATTGGGGATGGTTTGCCGCTTCGAGAGCTGGTGGATTCGAGTTCGCAAATGTCCTTTATATTATGGGGACCACCGGGTACGGGCAAAACGACTCTTGCACGTATTTCAGCTCGCTTGACTGAAAGCGAATTTCACGAAATCAGCGCGGTGAATGCTGGGGTGGCGGATATTCGCAAAGTCATTGACTCGGCTCGTCGAGTTTGGAAATCCAAGGGTAAGAGAACCGTGTTGTTCATTGATGAGATTCACCGTTTCAGCAAATCCCAGCAGGATGCGGTGTTGC